>JBBQMG010000056.1:0-23956 GCA_038328705.1 Acidimicrobiales bacterium
CGAACTGACGCTGTGGTGTTCGAGGTTGTTCCACGTGGAACATTGAAGCCGAGCTGGTGAGTGATACACCAGGTGGCCGGTATTGTCCGCTATCCTTCCGCATCGCCACCGCCGAGTTGCTGCTCATTGGGCTTGAGCCTGCAGGAGTTGTTCTGTGCTGACGCCAGCCGCAAGTGCGAGCCGTCCTCTTCCCCGTGTGATTGCCATTGCCAACCAGAAGGGTGGCGTCGGCAAGACCACCACCACCGTCAACCTCGGCGCTTGCCTGGCCGAGTTGGGCTACCGCACTCTGATCGTGGACCTTGACCCACAAGGGAACGCGTCGACCGGCCTCGGAATCGACAACCGTGGCCTTGAGACTTCCATGTACCACGTGATCATGCACGAAGTGCCGCTGGAGAACTGCGTAGAACCGTCCTCGGTCAAGAACCTCTTCGTGGCTCCGGCCAGCCTCGACCTTGCTGGCGCGGAGATTGAACTCGTGCCGGCCTTCAGTCGTGAGAATCGTCTCCGCAAGGCAATCGCTGGTGTGCTCGATGACTACGACTTCGTGCTGATCGACTGTCCCCCGTCGCTGGGCCTTCTCACTGTCAACGGCCTCAACGCCGCTTCTGAAGTATTGGTACCCATCCAGTGCGAGTACTACGCACTCGAGGGCCTTGGACAGCTGTTGCGCAACGTTGACCTCGTCAAGCGCAACCTCAACCCACAGTTGGAAGTCAGCACCATCGTGTGTGTGATGTATGACGCTCGTACCAAGCTGGCAGAGCAGGTCGTCAGAGAAGTACGCGAACACTTTGGTGACAAAGTGTGCCGCACCGTTGTGCCGCGCACCGTTCGTCTGTCGGAAGCCCCGTCGTTCGGGCAGCCCATCATTCAGTTCGATTCCACCTCACGCGGTGCTACGGCATACCGCGGTGTCGCCAAGGAGGTCAGCGGTGGCCCGTCTCAGCGGACTCGGTAAAGGGCTTGGTGCGCTCATCCCCGCCGATGCCACGTCGGTCGACGCAGGTGACCAGCCTCGGCTGGAGGACCTTCCCGTTGCCAGTATCGTTCCCAACCCCCACCAACCGCGGGTGCATTTCGATGAGGAGTCACTGTCGGAACTAGCTGCATCGGTACGTGAGATTGGTGTGTTGCAGCCAGTTCTGGTGCGGCCAGGTGCGCAGGATGGCACCTACGAATTGATTGCAGGTGAACGGCGCTGGCGAGCCGCTCGACGCGCCGGCCTTGCCGTGATCCCCGCGATTGTTCGCACGACCGATGATCTGGGCTCTGTCGAGCGTGCGCTGGTGGAGAACCTCCATCGCCAGGATCTGACTGCATTGGAAGAGGCGTCGGCCTACCAGCAGTTGGTCGAGGACTTCTCGCTGACGCACGAGCAGGTGGCCTCGCGAGTGGGGAAGAGCCGCTCTGCGGTCACCAACACGCTACGACTGCTGTCGTTGCCACCTGCAATTCAGGCGCTGCTCGCTGATGGTCGGTTGTCGGCCGGCCATGCCAAGGCGTTGCTGGGCAGCCCTGACCGAGCGTTCCAGGAGCAACTGGCTCGTCGAGCGGCGGCCGAGAGCTGGTCGGTACGAATGCTCGAAGAGAGGGTCCGCGACCGCGGTGGCGCTGCCGAACCGGAAGCTGCTGAAGTTGCTCTTGGGAGGGTAGGTGATGGAGCCGGACTGCTGCCTGCCACCCGCCTTCGACCCCCAGGTCTACTGGAGTTGGAGGAGCTGTTGGCCGAATACTTGTCCACACGGGTGAACGTCACCATGGGGACAGGCAAAGGCAGGGTGGTGATCGAGTTTGCGGACCTAGAGGATCTGGAACGGATCTACCACCAAATGACGACTCAGAGTACTACTTGATCGTCAATTACCACTCTGCGTAGAAGTTACCGGTGAGAACCTCCGCATGAGGGTTACGCACACCCGTGGACAAACCTGTGGATAAACTCTCAGGCTGTGCGTAAGATCCATAGGTCAAGTGCCCGCAGTACGCTGCTTGCGAGTTGCTGTGTGGCGTCGGTGGCGGCTCGAACAGGGCCCACTGTCACCAGCACCGCCGGCATTCGTGTTTCACGGAGCACTGGCAACCGCATGCCGCTGACTGCTGGCGCTAAGCCCGGTACGGACTGCAGCTCTCCAGCGATCAGCTCAGCCAGCGTGCGGCCGCCGACGGACTCGAAGGCGGGGACCTGGTAGTAGTGCGCGATGGCGGCAGCCTCGGTGTGGCTCTGAAAGCCGACATACACGTGAGCTGCGAAGTGATTGGCAGCCAGCGCCTGAGCGACCGCATCTGGCTCGTCGAGTGGCATCACGGTGGCACCTCGCTGGCGGAGTTCGCGTGCCAAAGTGCGAGTGAGCCCGCTGAGCCCGCCGAACTGGCCGACAACCACCCGACAGTTGGCCAAGGACTCGAAGCCGGCCCGCAGGCTTTCCCGTTCACGTACCGCACCGACGCCGGGCCCGGTGCCGGTCTGGCTGCTGACCCTCACGATGGTGCGTAGGGTGTCGGGCCCGCACACGCCGTCGGGTGGCACGCCGCAGTTCGACTGAAAGTCGGCCAACGCCCGCGACGTGCGTGGTCCGAAAATGCCGTCGACACGGCCGCAATCAAACCCAAGGCGCGCCAAACGCGTCTGCAGGTCGGCGACGTCGTCACCACGTAGGTTGGGAGAGCTGAGGAGGAGTGGCCGGTCTCCCGGCTTCCATGACGCCTCTACCAGCGCGGTCCATGTGTGCTCGTCGCAAATGCCGCTGGCGTGCAAGCCGCGGGCCTGCTGAAACCCACGTGTGGCATGTTCGGTGGCAGCACAAAAGACACCCGGCTCGGTACCAGCGGCGGGCGTGAACCCGGCGGCACCGAGGCGGCGCTGTAAGTCACGAATTGCCTCGCCGCGCTGACCGATCGTCAGCGGGAAGTAGGCAGAAATTCGTCGAGCTCCTGGAGGAGTTGGCCCTTGCCCTTGGCCCCGACGAGGCGCTTTTGTACCTCGCCCTGATTGAAGACCAGCAACGTCGGGATGCTCATCACGTTGAAGCGCATCGCGATGTCGGGGTTTTCGTCGACATTGAGCTTGGCAATGGTGATTCCTGGGTTCTCAACGGCGATCTCGCCCAGAATGGGGGCAATCATCTTGCACGGACCGCACCATTCGGCCCAGAAGTCAACGAGAATCGGCTTGTCGCTGGAAGCGACCGTCTCGTCGAACGTTGAAGTGGTAAGGGTGACGATGCCATCGGCCATGGCTGGTCCTTTCGCTGGGGAGAGTGATGCTACCGCCCTGCAACCGGCCGGGACGGCCACCCATTCCGCAGTGGTCAGGCGTGTGACCCGTGACCGACTGCTTCCAGCCAGCGCTCGGTGTCGATCGCCGCAGTGCAGCCCGAGCCGGCGGCAGTGATGGCCTGGCGGTAGGTGTGGTCCTGTACGTCACCGCAAGCAAATACGCCCTCGACGTCGGTGTAGGACGAACCTGGCTGGGTGATGAGGTACCCGCTGTCTTCCATCGCCAGCACACCCTTGAACAGGTCGGTGTTGGGGCGGTGGCCAATGGCAACGAAGAGGCCGGTGACGGGCAGCGTGGTGACCTCGCCGGTGACCACGTTGCGAACCACGGCGCCCTCCAGCTTGTGTTCGCCAACGAGCTCGTCGACGACGGTGTTCCAGCGCAGCTCGATCTTGGGGTTGTTGAGCGCGCGCTCTTGCATGATCTTGCTGGCGCGCAGCTCGTCGCGGCGCACAATGAGGATGACCTTGGTGGCGAACTTGGTGAGGAAGGTGGCTTCTTCCACTGCACTGTCGCCGCCACCGACGACGGCAATTTCCTGGCCACGGAAGAAGAACCCGTCACAGGTGGCACACGTGGACAGACCGTGACCGAGCAGGCGCGATTCGGCCTCCAGGCCCAACATCAGGCTCTGTGCGCCGGTGGAAACAATGATTGCGTCGGCTGTGAACAGTGTGTCGCGTACCCACACTTTGAACGGGCGCTCCGTGAAGTCGACGGCGGTGACCTTCTCGGTGAGGTACTGGGCGCCGAAGCGGGCGGCCTGCTCGCGCATACGCATCATCAGGTCGGGGCCCATGATGCCCTCGGGGAAGCCGGGGAAGTTCTCGACGTCGGTGGTGAGCATCAACTGGCCACCTGGCTGGTCGCTGGTGCTGCTGGGCTCGCCCTCGATGACCAACGGCGCCAGGTTGGCACGTGCGGAATAGATGGCGGCGGTGAGGCCGGCGGGGCCGGAGCCGATGATCAGGACTGGGTGATGGCTCATGCGCTGTCCTTGGCGTAGCGGGCGCGGAGCGCGAAGAAACCCGCGATCATCATGATGGTGCCGAGGAGCATGTACGAGATCCAGACCGCTCGCCCATGGCTGACGAAGAAGCCAAGACCCTCACGCAAGACGCCGAGGAGCAAGATGATGACGAGCGGAACAGCGACGACCGCAGCGATGAGTGCGAGGACGCCGAAGACGACACTGCGCGACGCCTTGACGGCGTTGTCGGTGGCTACGGTGCGGACCTTGCCGACCACGCGCTCGACAATGTCGGCGAGGTCGGGGGCCCAGTTTGGATCGGTGAAGGGGTTACCCGGCATGAGCTGGAGCCTACCCGCCGCGTTACCAGAGGCTGAGCGCCAACGAGACGATCGCACCGTGATAGGTGACCATCACCGCCACGGCCATCCACGAACGCTCACGTACGAACGCTCGCCAACCCAATAGCGAGTCGCTGATGACGAACAGCGTGGCGCCAGCGATCACCCAGCCACGCCCAGTCGCCCAGCCACACACAGTCATCGCCGAAATGACGGCGAGGTAGGCAATCACCGGAATACGGAGGGCAGGATCCTTTGCGATCGCACCATTCACGATGCGCCGGCCAACTGTTGCGGCGAGCGCGGCCATCAGGGCAAGTGCAACTGCCGCAAGTGCAACGTGTGGCATGCCGTACTGCACGAAGAGTGCAACGAAGACGACGTGGCCGATGAGGAACGACGCCAGCCCGAGGACGAAGTTGTCGATCGGTGCCATCAGGGCAATGTCGCCCCACAGGCAGAACACCAGCGCGATGACAGCCGTGGCGACGCGACCTGTGGGCGACTCGTTGGCAATGGCGAGGCCGATGACCAGCATCGTGGTGAGCGGTTTGGCCCACGCCTCGATGCGGTCGGAAGTGGCGAGGCGTGACCACCAGTTGGCCAGTGCGCAGAGAGCAGTGGCGGTAAGGAGTGCGACCTGCATGGCTGCGGGTCAGGGCCCGACGGAGGCGAGCACGGTGCAATCGTCGGTGATGGCAGAGGTCATGCCGGTGACAGTATCGCGAGCGGCGATCGCGAAGGCCCCCTGGTACTGGATGTCGGCCAGGAACACCTGCTGCGAGGTGAGGCAGCCGTTCGCCGGGCGAGCGTCGGCGGTGCCTGTGAGGGCGGTGGGTGCCGGGAGGGTGTCAGCGCTCGCGGTGTTCTCGCTGGCAGCGGCGGTTGTCTCTGACGATCCGCCAGCGGGCATCGCGGTGTCGCCGAGTGCTTGCAGCTGTTCGGGTGTCTCGATGACAAGTGCCGCCTGTGCACCGCCACCGATCGAGCCGATCGTGGATGGCACCATTGCCGTCATCGTGTCGGCTGTCATCTGCGACTCCGTGGCGGCGTCTGGCGCCGCAACCTTCGCACTGGAGTCCAGGCTGGCGCTGGAGCTGTTCGAGTCGTCGCCCGAGAGCCCACCTTTGACGGCAACGCCGATGGCACCGACGAGCAGCACGGCAGCGGCAACGGAAAGCACTGGACGGACCCAGCGTCGCTTCGCGCTGAGCGGGATGATCGGGGCATCGGCTGCCGCCGACACCTGGGCCGGTTCATCGAACTCGGCGAACGCTGCTGCCAACGCAGCATCACGATTGTTGGCTGCTGCGGTAGGAACATCAGCGACCAGTGCCCGCACGGCGGTGAACGAGGCAACGACCGCTTGCAGTTCTGGCGATGCTTCAACCTGAGCGCGCTCGGACGGGCTGGCTACGGCGTCAAGGTAGGCGCTGGCCAGTTCGTGCTGCGGGTTCAGTTCGTCGTTCGGGTCGTGGTCGGTCATGGCGTCTCGTTGTGTGCGTTCGTTGGACGCTCCGACGTGTCCTGATGGTTCCCGTTGGCTCGGGAAATTGTGATGGCCAACATTCCGCGTCCCCGGGCGATACGACTTTTGACGGTTCCCACCGGGACGTCGAGGATGGCAGCGATCTCGGCATAGTCGAGGTCGGCAACGTCGCGAAGGACCACGGGTACTCGGAAGTCTTCGGGAAGTGCGGCCAACGCGACATCGATCTGTTGTCGATCGCCGAGTTGCTCGATGCGTTCGCCAGCGGACGGATCCGCGAGTTCATGGAATTCGTGATCATTGTCGTGGTGGTGGTCGCGGCCGGCCACTAGTGGTCGCCGACGCCTTCGGCGCAACTCGTCGAGGCTGGCGTTGGTGGCAATCCGGTAGGCCCAGGTACCGAACGAGGCACGCCCGTCGAATCGGTTCAGCCCGCGAACCATTGCGATCATTGCCTCCTGGGCGGCGTCCGCGGCGTCGGCTTCGTTACCGGTGATTCGCCGGCAGACCCCGTGCACGCGGTCGTAGTGGCGGCGGAACAATTGGTCGAGCGCACCGCGGTCCCCGCTCTGGGCTGCGCGCACCAGCGCAGCATCATCGAGCGGCTCGGCCATGTTCGTCATCGTAGTGCGCTGCACAGTTCCCACACGGTGCGCGCCAGGCACGTCAGCCGAAGCTGAGTTCCTTGATGACGCCACGGTACGGGTTGTCGGTGCAGGCCGGATCGGCGCCCAATTCGTTGAACGACACCAGCACATAGCGCGCAGGGGTGGTGATTTCGACCGTCAGCGTGGTTGCCTCGACACCGTCGAAGGAATCCAGTGGCGTCCCCCAACCCGAAAAACTGGTCGGCACCGAACCGTCGGGTGCGGCGAACACCTTCACCTGGTACGGGGCGCTGCCCAGGGCGATGGTGAAAGTGCCGGTGGCATCGGTGCCGAGATCTGCGATCAGGCCAACACCCTGCTTGCCACCGAGGAACTTCGACGAATAACAGACAGTCGTCCAAGCGGTGCTGAGATCGTTGTCGATCGCGTTGGGGGCAATGTCGTCGCGCTCCACCTGGTCTCCCTCTGGGTCGAACGTACGCACTGAGGTGATGGCGGCAGCGGTGAGGGTGACGGCGGCGACAGGTGTGGTGTCCGGGGCGACGGTGGTGGCCACGTCGAAGCCCGACGAGTCATCGTTGCTCATCGTGACCCACAGCACCAGGCCGACGATGAACGCGATCAGCAGCAGGCCGCCGACGACCACCATCGAGGGGGTGCTTTTCTGCTCGAACTTGCGGTTCGGTTGTTGGCGCGGACGCACGGTGGCGGGCGGCGTCTTGTCGGCGCGCACAGGTGCCCCAGCGGCGCGACCCGGTCGAACCGGCTGGTAGCCGCTGACCGGCGTGGGGTTGCGTGTGTTGGTGACCGGCGCACCGCGGCGTGCGCTGGGGCCTGTGGCGTTGGGCGTCGTGGGGGTGGACCCGGTGGTGCGCTGGGTCGGTGTCTGGCCGGTGCGGCTGCCGCGTGTGCCGTCTCGCGTCACATCGGCGGTGAGATCGCTACGGGGTTGGCCGGCGATGCGCTGCAGTTCGTTGCGCACTTCGGCGCCGGTGGCGGGTCGGTCATCGGGCTTGCGTGATAGCAGCTTGTGGATCAGCGGTGCCAGCCCGTACGGCAGTGTCGGGCGCAGGCGAGTGAGGTCAGTGGGGTCGCGGTTGAGGCGGGCCAGCGCAGTGTCGGCGTCGGTCTCACCCAAGAACGGCACTCGGCCGGCGAGGCACTCGTACAGCACGAGGCCCAGCGAATACAGGTCGGCGCGGCCATCCAGCTTGCGACCACGGACCTGCTCGGGTGACAGGTACTTGGCGGTACCCATCATCACGTTTGGGCTCGTCAGGTCTTCGTCCGAGCTGCCCAAGCCCTTGGCGATACCGAAGTCGGTGAGCAGCACGCGCCCATCGGGCGTGATGAGAATGTTGCCGGGCTTGATGTCGCGGTGTACCAGGTTGGCCTGGTGCGCGTAGTCGAGTGCTGCTGCCATACAGGCACCGATGTGCATCGTCAGGTCAGGGCTGAGGCGTTTCTGTTCGTCGAGTAGTTGGCGCAGGCTCTTGCCGTTGACCAACTGCATGACAACGGCTTGGCGCTTCTCGCCACCAATGGTGTCGTCGACAGCGTCGTACACCGCGACGATGTTCGGGTGGCTGAGCTGCGCGACCGCGATGGCCTCGCGTCGGAAGCGTTCGGCTACTACAGGGTCGGCGGCGAGGGCAGGTTTGAGCAGCTTGACGGCCACCTGACGAGTGAGGGAAAGGTCGGTGCCGAGCCATACCTCGGCCATGCCTCCTTGCGCGAGCTTGCGCTCCAGCCGATAGCGCTGGACGAGGATGGCGGGGGGCAGCGAGGTCGGGCTCGCGCCAGGAGAGGTGGGAGACATGTCCGCTCGTCGACGATAGTGGCGGGAGCCGGCAGTTACCGGGCATATGCTCGCGGAGCTCTATGAGGCGGCGACGCAGAACGCGATACCGATGGTGCCGCGGCCGGTGTGACTGCCCACGACCGGGCCGATGTCGCCGACCACGATCTCTCCGGCATAGTGCGGACGCAACTGCTCGACGAACGCATCGACGTCGCCGCAGTCCGCGTTGAGGACCATCAGGTTCTCGACCGGGCCCGCCTTCACCAGCGTGTCCACGAGGAAGGCCAACGCCTTGCTGCGCGTGCGTTGCTTGCCGCCCTCTTCGACTTTGCCATCGCGTACTTCGATGATCGGCTTGATCGACAG
This sequence comes from Acidimicrobiales bacterium, assembly GCA_038328705.1. Lineage (GTDB taxonomy): Bacteria > Actinomycetota > Acidimicrobiia > Acidimicrobiales > Ilumatobacteraceae > UBA668. The sequence continues at coordinate 8,859 of JBBQMG010000056.1, forward strand.
CACCGACGCCAACATTGCCTTGGCGCCGCCGATGCGGCCGCCCTTCTTCAAGTTCTCCAGCGTGTCCAGCGCTCCCCACACCTTGGTGCGGGTGGCCAGGTCGCGAGCACGGTCCACCACGGCTTGGTGGCTGGCGCCACCGGCGGCGAGACGGGCGCAGTCCATAACGATTGCACCGAGCCCGAGCGTGCACTGCTGGCTGTCGACCACGGTGACTGCGACAGTGTCGGCAACACCGCGAGCGCCGAGTTCGGCCGACTGCATGGTGGCGCTGAGTGACGCGCTGAGGCTGATGGTGACCACGCTGGTGGCGCCCTCGGCAGCCAGACGGCGGTACGTCGCTTCGAACTGACCCGGTGCCGGTGCCGCAGTTTCGGGAAGGGCCGAGGAGGCCGCGCATTTGGCCCAGAACTCGGCTGGCGTAAGGTCGGCACGGTCAACGTACTCCTCACCGTCGATGCGGATGGTGAGGGGGACAATTTCGATCTCGAGTTCATCGGCGACGTGCTTAGGCAGGTCGCACGCGGAATCGGTGACGATACGGACGCGATTAGTGCTCACGAGGGCGGAAGGGTACTCGTTGCAGCATCGGGTGAGAGCGCCGCCTCGTCAACCCCCTCGTTGGCCGAGTCGCTGGCGCGCTCGCCACCGAGGCGTACTGGATGCCGGGTGGATGCCTTCGCGTTGCCATGGTTGCGTCGACTTCGGCGGGCGTGGCGTACCCACCAGAGAAATACCACGAGTAGAAGGGCGCCGGTGAACAGGTTGCCGCTGAGTGCGTTGACGCTGGCATTCAGCGGTACCGGTTCCGCAAGAATGTCACCGGTCGGTGTGAGGACGGTGAGGGTGACGGGGAAGCTGCCGTTGGTGCGCGCCTCGATCTCGATGTCGACCGACGAGTACGACTGCGGCGGTATCTCCACCGCGACATCGTTGCCAAAGACAAGTTTTGAGCTGAACATGTGCACTCGCACATTCAGCGGCACGTCGCTGTGGTTGTACAGCCGGATGGGCAGTGTCGTCTTGCGGCCGGTGAGTGTGAAGTCGAACGGAGTGGGTAGTTCCACTGCGGCTCGGATTGCGTTCAGCTCGGAGTTGATGGTTGCGGCCGTCGTGCTGACCTGTGCGTCAGTCAGCGCACTGGTGGGCAGCATGTTGATCGTGGTGCCCCACGCGGCCAGTCGCGGATCGTTAGCGGGCAACATGCTGCCGGTGGTACGAGTCGCCTCCGTGAGTTCGGCAACGGCCGCAACGCGGTCGGCGATGCTGCCCTCCACCGTCTGGGCAAGACCCACCACCACCTCACCGCGGTCGGGCAGCGCCAACTGCTGGGTGCGTACTCCCAAGGCTTCCAGCGTGGTGGGCATCAGGCCAGGAGTGTCGGCCAGTAGTGAGGTGATCGCGCGATAGGTATCCGTGTTGGGCAGCGAGAGGTCGGTTGTCCCGAGAGTGACGCCGCGACGACTTGGGTCGCCGACAGAGTTGCCGTTGCGGTCTTTGGTGATGTCGACGATCTCCTGGCGATACGCGAGGAGATGGGTCGCCGTGTAGATACCGGTGAGGACCGGTGCGGTGGTGCCGCGTCCAAGGACCCCATCAAGGTCACGGTCGACCAACGTGGCGTCGATGGTGATGCCAGGCACCACCTCCAACTGCACCAGTTGGCTGGAGTCGGTGAAGATGCCCGTCGAGTTCTTCAGCGGGTCGAAGACCTCGGGTGTGGTGACGATCAGCCGAGTGCCCAGGTCGCGAAGTAGCGAACCACCGCCGTCGCTGAGCGGGCCGTTCATGAACGCGAGAGAGTCCGAAGGGAGATTCGCCATGAAGCCGGTGAGGTCGTCTTCGCCCTGTCGCAACCACTCGGTGAACATCCCCTGCTGCCCGGCTGCTGCCGCCAGTGATGGGTCCAGTGGATATCTCGGCGCAGACAGCACCTCGTTGCGAGTCAAGCCCGCTGCCAGCCGTTGTGCGACAGCGGCGCCAGCGTCACCGTACTGACCGACCGCCAACAGCAAACCCGGCGGTACTCGCACCGCGACCGGCATGGTGGAGGCCTCTAGAAGATCGGCAAGGTGGGTGAGCTCGGCCAACACCGCATCGTCGATGATGACCTTCGCGTTGTCGTCGAGCACCACCGCCGACTTCGTGGTCATTGCCATTGCCACGGGCAGCGGTACTTCCTGCGGGTCAGTGGCCGACGGGAGCCTGTGAATGAACGTCAGCAGCTCGCCCAGGACCACGCCGGCATCACGAAGCTCGAGCACCACCGGGTACAGCCCCGGTTGCGCCAATTGGAGGGCGCCAGCGGTGCGGGTGGTGGTTTCCAGCGTCACGGAGGCACTGACCTGATCGCTGGCTGGGCGCGGCAGTGTGGCTAATGGAAGGTCGACGCTGTCGATGCTGCGCCCCAGATCACCGGCCTGCGCAGCCGTGGCTTCAGCGCGAGTGGTGACTGCGCGATAGACGGTGACAACAAGGGCGGCATCAGGGTGTGCGGCAGGGTCGACTGCTGCTGGTAGACCCAGCACGAACTCGACGACGCCGTCCGCCGCGACACCGTAGGGCGCCTGCGCGACGAGGCCCAGACGAGGCGCCAGCGCGGCAACCGAGCCACTGGTCACGAGGCCGACGGTGGCGGCACATGCCAGCATCGCTGTGACCGCCGCAAGCAGGCGTATCGGGCGCCGCTGTCGGTTCATCGCAGATCACACTCGTAGACGCGTAGGCGCTCGCCCATTCGTCGAAACCCGAGCTGCTCGTACAACGTGAGGGCGGGGAAATTGTCGGTGGGTGTGTTGACCAGCACTCGCTGCACGCGCCACCGCGCCATCCATTGCAGCGAGTCCAGCACGAGGGCGCGGCCCAGACCGGCACGCTGCTGGCGGGGGGCAACAGCCAGACGTTGTAGAAAGCCTTGCTTGGAGTCGCGGCCGCTGAGTGCGTACGCACTGAGCGGCGTGCCGGCCCCGCGGGCACGGAATCGTGGCGTGGCTGCGCACACGTCGGCGATGGCGCGTGGTTCCAGTCCCCACTCCTCGTTGAAGGCTGCAACGTCGAGAGCGCTTGCCGCACTGTGCTCGCCGGTGACCAGTCGATGTGTCGTGAGGTCGCGTGTCGTGAGGTCGCGTGTCGTGAGGTCGCGTGTCGTGTGCGCTTTGGTCGGGTGGCGCGGGTCGGTGTGTTCCAGCAGCACCAGCTCCTGAATGGCGTGGAAACCTGCGGTTTCGGCGCGCAGCCCCGCCGGCACGGCCAAGGCAGTGGTGCGCACGGTGGTGTAGCCCAGTGCTACCAGTCGCTCAGTCCAGTGCTGCAGGTCGGCACGGGTGGGGAGGCGTTGCTGGTGATAGAGAACCAACTGGGCGGTCTGGGGCTGGAACGACCAGTGCTGTACGCGGCACGAGACCCCGTTGCCGTGAAGGATCAGCGGCACCGCCGCAGAGTCGCGCGAATCGACGGCGCTGCTTCGTGGCGTGCTGTTCGAGGGCCTGCTACTCACTGCCCTGACGGTAGCTGCTCGTTCGCCGTCAGGAACTTCGCTGCTGCGGCGCGGCCGATAGCGTCGCTGCTCGTGACCGTGTTGTTCGCCACTCATGCTGCGTATCTCGAACATCTTGCGGGGCCGCGCCATCCGGAGCGTCCCGAGCGCCTGCAGGCCGTCCTCGACGGTGTCCGCCTCGCTGGGCTCGTCGACGCCATCGTGCCACTCGACCCGCTGGCGGCCACCCGTGCCGACCTCGAGCGAGTGCACCCTGTTGCGTACCTGGATCGCATTGAGGGAATCTGCGCGGCCGGGGGTGGTCGCCTGGATGCGGACACGTATGCGAGCGCAGGTTCGTGGACAGCGGCAGCGTTGGCGGCAGGCGCCGGGCTGACAGCGGTTCGCGCCCTGCAGGAGGGCCGTGGCGACGCGGCCTTCTGTGCCGTGCGTCCTCCGGGTCATCACGCGACACGTGATGAGTCGATGGGGTTTTGCTTCGTCAACAACGTGGCCGTGGTGGCCGCAGCCTTGGCCGACCAGGGCGAACGCGTCATGATTTTCGACTACGACGCACATCACGGGAACGGCACGCAGGCGGTCTTTTACCACGACCCGCGCGTGTTGTTCGTCAGCCTGCATCAGTGGCCGCTATACCCCGGTACCGGCCGCCACACAGAGGTCGGCGAGGGTGCTGCGCGCGGCATGACCGTCAACATTCCGTTGCCGCCGGGTGCTACCGGCGATGTGTATCTCGCTGCGTTCGACCAATTGGTCGCGCTGGTCGCCGATCGGTTCGCGCCGACGTGGGTCATCGTGTCCGCGGGCTTTGACGCGCATCGCAACGACCCGATCACCGAGCTGGCACTCGCGGCTGGCGACTATGCGCCGCTGACCCAGCGTGTGCTGTCGCTCGTCCCGGCCGGCCACCGACTGGTGATGCTGGAGGGCGGCTACGACCTCGACGCGCTCACCCTGTCGTCGGCAACCGTGTTGCGAGAGATGGCGGGAGAGTCGGGTGCCCCCATCGAAGGGTCAACCAGTGGTGGGCCGGGGCTTGGTGCGGTTCGTCGGGCGTTTGAGTTCTGGGATCACGAAGGCCTGTTGGGCGGACCGTTGGAAGTCCCGCCGGAGGGCCAGTTGTGATTCCGGAGCGCTTCCAGTCGGTACTTGCCGAGCTGGCTCCGCTCAGCGATCGCTTTCGCGCCGCCGGCTTTCGTCTGTACCTGGTGGGTGGCACGGTTCGGGACCTGTTGGCGGGTGAGCCCGGCGCCGTCACCGGCAGCGGTGCCACAGAGCTGTACGACTTTGACGCCACCACTGACGCCCGACCCGACGACGTCAAACGGTTGCTGCGTGGGTGGGCCGACGCGATCTGGACCCAGGGCGAACGCTTCGGCACCATCGGGGCGAAGAAGCACGGGCCGCATGGCGACCGCGTGTACGAGATCACCACCCATCGCGCCGAGGCCTATCACGACGATTCACGCAAGCCGGATGTCGAGTTCAGCGATCAGATCGAAGCCGACCTCTCGCGTCGCGACTTCACCATCAATGCCATGGCGTTGGAGCTCACCACCGATTCACCGACCCTGGTCGACCCGTTCGGTGGTGCTGGCGATCTGCTCACGCGTACCCTCCGCACGCCGCTCGCCCCGGAGATCAGCTTCAGTGACGACCCACTGCGTATGTTGCGTGCGGCGCGCTTCATCGCCCGGTTGCAGGCCACGCCCGTTCCCGATTTGGTCGAGGCCGTGAAGGCGATGAAGGGACGGCTGGCAATTGTCTCGGCGGAGCGCATTCGTGACGAGCTCGACAAGCTGATCACGTTGCCGCACCCAACCGCCGGCCTGTGGTTTGCGATTGACACCGGGCTGGCCGACGAGTTCCTGCCCGAGCTACCAATGATGCGTCTCGAGCAGGACCCGATCCATCGCCACAAGGACGTGCTGACGCACTCGCTTGCCGTGTTGGAGAACGTGCGGCCGCCCGCCGAGCAGCCGCCCGGCCGCCCCGCGTTCGACTTTCGTCGCACGCGACTCGCCGCACTGTTTCACGATGTGGGCAAGCCTCGAACGCGTGGCTATCTCAAGGGCAAAGGTGTCACGTTCCACCATCACGACGCGGTTGGCGCACGGATGACACGCAAACGGCTGGAAGTGCTGCGCTACAGCAATGACGATGTGAATGCGATCACCGAGTTGGTGGCACTTCACCTGCGCTTCCACACCTACGCAATGGGCTGGACCGATTCCGCCGTGCGTCGCTATGTGCGTGACGCGGGGCCGTATCTGCAGGAGCTGAACGTATTGACGCGCTGCGACTGCACCACCCGAAACGAGAAGAAGGCGTTGGTGTTGTCGCGTCGCATGGACGACTTGGAGGCGCGCATCGCTGAACTGGCCGCGCACGAGGAGTTGGCTGCCATCCGGCCGGAGCTCAACGGTGCGCAGGTGATGGCGCAACTGCAGTTGCCGCCCGGTCCGGCCGTCGGCAAGGCGTTGGCCTTCCTGCTGGAGATCCGGTTGGAAGAGGGTTTGTTGGGCGAGGAAGAAGCCAGCCGTCGTCTTGACAAATGGTGGCGAACCGAACACTTGGAGTGATATCGTGTCGTGCGCGTTGGCGGACCGGAGCACGAGAGGATAGCGGCGGACATGCAGTCGAGTCAGGCCGACGGACATCGTCGGGTGAGTTGGGAACCGAGCGCCCGCTGGGGCGGCCGGGTCGCGCTCGTCATGACGGCGCTGTTCGTGTTGATCGGCATCGGCCTGCTGGTCGTGGGCCACGCCAACGCCGCGTTCGTGGTCGTTGGCGTGATGCTCGGCGTACTCTGGCTGTCTGCGCAGTACGCAACGTTCCGCCAGGCGGGAAAGTGGGCGGAACAGGTACACGACAACCTCGACGAGTTGCGCAGCGCCGAACTCGACCTTCGTCAACTGCTCGACGACTTGCCCGATGCGGTGGTCGTGTTGGCTCGTGATGGTCGCATCATCGAGCTGAATGCGAACACCGTCGCCCTCACCGGCCGCAACCGCGACGACCTACTGGGTCGGTACTTCGTCGAGTTGTTCGCCGGCGGCGACCACACCCGATTGGTCGACCTGTGGCGACTGCTGCGCCAGGGCGACGACATGATCACACCCACGCTGCCGTTTTTGCGACCCGATGGCACGGAAGTGCTGTTGGAAGCCAACGCCAATCTTCCACTTCGGGATCCGGACAGGGTCGTGATTGCGCTGCGTGACGTCACGCAGCGCGTCGCCGAGGCCTACCGGTTGGAGAAGGCCCGCGAGCGCTTCCGCCTTGCGTTCCACGGTGCCCCCACTGGGATGGCGTTGTCCACCGCGCCCGATGGGGTACTGATCGATGTCAACGAGTCACTGATGTCCATGCTGGGCCGAACCCGGGACGACCTCATTGGTCGCACGGTGGAAGAGATCAGTCATCCGGATGATTGGCAACGCAACGCAGCCCAGCTGAGCCGGGCCTCAGCCCAGGACTCGGACAACTACCGCATGGAGAAGCGCTACGTGCGCGGCGACGGCGGTGTGGTCTGGGCGCGTACGTGGGTATCGATCATGGACGATGGCGAGGGCGGTTCGCTGGCAATTGCGCACATCGAGGATGTCACCGAGCAGCGGCACAACGCTGAGCGGCTGGAGTGGGCGGCGACGCACGATGGCCTCACTGGACTGCCCAACCGATTCCGTTTCCTCGAGCGGCTGGGTGCGTACCTGGAGACTGCTCAGCCCGGCTCCATCGCGGTGCTGTTCATCGACATCGACAACTTCAAGGTGATCAACGACAGTCTCGGCCACGACGCCGGCGACCAGCTGTTGCAATCGATGAGTGAGCGTCTTCGTTCGGTGGTGCGCGACCGCGACATGTTGGGCCGTTTCGGTGGCGACGAGTTCATTGTCATGCTTCGCGACGTCAGCGGCAGCTATGACCCGTTCGTGGTTGCCGAGCAACTGCGTGCGGAGATTGCACAGCCACTGATCATCGATGACGCGGAACTGTTCGTGACGGCGAGCATCGGCATCACCATCTCGGATCGCGAGGGTGTGACGACCACGGAGATGCTGCGCGATGCGGATGCCGCGATGTACCGTGCCAAGGCTCGCGGGCGCGACTGTGTCGAGGTGTTTGCGCCCGGCAGCCACGATGCCACCGTTTTGACGCTGCGCACCACCAACGAGTTGCGGCGCGGCTTGGAGCGCGGCGAGATCGTTCCGTACTACCAGCCGATCGTGCAGTTGGGAAATGGCCACCTGGTCGGTTTCGAGGTGTTGGCCCGATGGCGGCATCCAGAGCGTGGGTTGCTCGGCCCGGATCAGTTCCTGCCGATGGCTGAGGAGACCGGTCTCATCGGTGAAGTGGGCGCGGCGGTGCTGCGATCATCACTCGCGCAGTTGGGTCAGTGGCGCAACAGCACGCAGCGCTTCAGTGATCTGTCGGTGTCGGTGAACGTCAGCGTTCGCCAGTTGATGAGCAGTCAGCTGGTCGACATCGTCGCCGAGGCGTTGGCGGAGGCCGGCGTGTCGGCCGGTGCGCTCTGGCTGGAGATCACCGAGACGGCGTTGATGGCCGACGTGAAGGCGGCCACCGTTGCCTTGCGCGAGTTGCGCAGCCTTGGCCTCCACCTGGCTGTCGATGACTTCGGCACCGGCTATTCGTCGCTCACCTATCTCAAGCGCTTCCCGGTGGAGGCAATCAAGGTCGATCGCACATTCGTCAACGGGTTGGGCATCGACCAAGAAGACTCGACAATTGTGGAAGCGGTCGTGAATCTGGGCCACTCATTGGGCTTGTCGGTGGTGGCCGAAGGTGTCGAGACTCCGCTCCAACTGAACCGCCTGCGCGAGATTGGCTGCGACCGCGGCCAGGGGTACTTGTTCGGGCGGCCTCGTCCCGCCGAGCTCGTCGAGGCCGAATACTCGCTGGCGTAACTCGGCCCGGCCGGGTTGTTAGTCGCCCTGTTTGCGGGCGCGAAGAACCAACACCGCAGGGCATAGCGGGTCACGCACACGTTGGTCGTTCAGCTCGTGCACGACATCGAGGCGGAAGTTGCTGCGTTCGAATGCCATGTAGAGCTCGGTGAAGGTGATGCTGCTGGCACCATATGCGGCGGTGGCTGTGTGGTCCTGCCCGCTGAACATGGCGGCAACCGGATGCCGAATGGCGACGACGAATGGTGCACCTGGCTTCAGCACGCGGTGGACCTGACGCAGGAGGCGAGGAAGGTCGTCGACGCCGCTCAGAGTGTGCGCGGCGACCACCAGATCAACCGAGGCGCTGGTGGCGAAGCCAAGGTCGGCGAGGTCTCCCTGATGGCACTGCACGGTGATCTCGGCGACCTCGGCCGCGGCGCGTACGGCGGCGATTGCTTGCGGGTTGGGGTCAACGGCCATCGCCTTGGCGCCGGCCATTGCCGCCGTGACCGAGTTGGGGGTGACGGAACCGGCGGAACCGGTGACGCCCAGCTCGATCACACGCTTCCCGGCCAGATCGCCGCAGAGGCGTAGCTCGGATTCATCGGCGACGTTGGCGCCGTACCAAATGCTCATGCACACAGTGTGCCGCGTGTCGTCAGAGCCATGGCGGATACGGCGTAGCGGTAGTCTTTTGCGTCATGACGTTCAGTGCCAAGACGTTCAGCACAGGTGCCTTGCGCGGTGCGGGCGGGGTGGTCGACCACCGGCTCTCGCGTCGGCACCTGATCAACGAGTACCACCGTGGGCGCCTGCGTCAGGATCAAGTGTGCGACGCGCATCCGGAGCTGATTCGGGCTGCACGCAATGTCGGCACACCTGCCACCATCGCGTGCCCGATCTGCCGTGAACAAGAGCTGCGCCTCATCACCTACGTGTTCGGTGCCCGGCTTCCATCGCATGGTCGCTGCGTCAGCACGGCGGCCGAACTGGCGAAGCTGGACGCCCGTCCAGATGAACTGACCGCCTACGTGGTGGAGGCGTGCGTCGGGTGCCGTTGGCATCACCTTCTGCGTGTCCTGCCGGTGGGCGCCCGGCGCCCGCCACGGGCGCAAGCCACTTCGTGACACGGGCCACTTCATGACGCTTCTGTTCGTGTACGGCACGTTGCGGCCCGGCGAGGTGCGCTGGCAGCATTTGGCGCCGTATGTGGTGGGCGAGGGGCGTGAGACCTCGGTGGCCGGCGAGTTGTACGACACCGGGCTCGGCTACCCGGCCGCACTGTTCGGCGGCGACAGCCGCATTCTCGGGCGGGTCTATCGATTGGATGACGGCCAGCTGACAGCAGCGCTGGCCCACCTCGACGAGGTGGAGAGCGCTGTGCGCGGGTTGTACGTCCGAGTCCGGGTGGTCTCCGACGACGGTGAGGCGGCATGGGCGTATCAGTGCGGAGAGCCGGATTTGCTCCACAGCCGCATCGAGTGCGGCGACTGGCTGCAGCGGGAGACTGACGAGAAGGGACCAGCTAGAAGGGGCTGAGCCCCATTCGATTGCGCAGGCTGATGGCTTCACCGACGTGGGCGTGGCCATGGCCGACGACGGGCCATTGCAGGAACCACCACAGCTGCTTGCCCGACCACATCGAGTAGAGCCAGGGGAACTCGTCGGGGTCGAGGCTGGCCCGGTCGGTCAGGCGATACGCAGTGTTGGGTTCGATGTCGAGTACCAGCGAGCCCAGTGGCGAGAGCCACGCGGCGGTGCCGTCGAACACCGCGGTAGCGTACTGCAGCACCGACTCCGGTGAGACCAGCGCTGTGGCATCCCTGTTCTCCTGCTCGGCCAGGCCGACACCCACGCCGGCGTCCTGCAGGCCCAACGCCTCGCGGTGCTCGAGGAAGATCGGTTCGTGGTTGCGGATGACCACGTTGACAGCAAGGTCCTGGTGGCGGGCGACATGCAACATCACGCCCGCCAGGGTGGTGCCGCCACCGTCGGCCTGCTCGTGCCAGCGGTCGGCGGGCACCAGGCGCACCACGGAGTCGAACAACTTCCCCCTCATCGACGAGAAGTCACTGATCATCCACTCATGAAGGTCCACAACGGCAACCTAGCGGTGGCCGCGAACTACTCCGTCACACCCTTTTGCCATGCTGCGACCATGACCTCTCCAGCGTCCACCCAATCTGTCAGGCGGCACCCCGGCCGGGTGGCAGTGATCTCCCGCTACACTCCCCAGGTCATATTGGCCCTGCCCCATTACGGGGCCCCGGGAAACCCCCGGGTCCGAAGGGAGTTGCTACACGCATGATGCGTGCTTACGAATTCATGATCATCCTCGAAGGTGATCTCGACGAAGTTGCCGCACAGGCTTGGGTGAAGACCGTCACTGACGGCATCACCAAGGCTGGCGGAACTGTTCACGGCAAAGTCGATTGGTGGGGGCGTCGTCAGTACGCCTTCCCGATCAACAAGAAGGAGTACGGCTACTACGCCGTAATGAACGTCATCGCACCCGGTGGCGCTCTCGACGAGTTCGAGCGCTCGCTCCGTATCGCGGACGATGTTGTCCGCCACAAGTTGCTGCGCCTCCCGGATGCCGAGGCGGCTCGCCGCGGCATGTCGGTCGCTGCCTAGTCCCTTCCGGCGTTCGTACGCCTCCGCTTTCTGAACAAGGAGCAACCACCATGGCCGATAGCACTGTCACCATTGTTGGAAACATCACCCGCGACCCCGAGCTTCGTTTCACTGCCGGCGGAAAGGGCATCGCCAGTTTTGGCCTTGCCGTCAACCGTCGTTGGCAGCAGAACGGCGAGTGGCAAGAGAAGGTTTCCTTCTTCAATGTCACCGCCTGGGACACGTTGGGCGAGAACATCGCCGCGTCGCTGACGAAGGGCACTCGTGTCATCGTCACCGGCCGCCTCGAGCAGCGGGAGTACGAGACCAAAGAGGGCGAAAAGCGCAACGTGGTCGAGATCGTCGCTGACGAGATCGGGCCGTCGCTTCGCTGGGCCCGCGCCGAAGTCGAGCGTATTTCGCGCGATGGTGGCGGCAACAGCGGTGGTGGCAACAACTCCAACGCCGGCGGCGGTGGTGGCTCCAGCAGTGGCAGCCGCGCACCCGATCCGGTGTACGGCGACGAAGAGCCATTCTGAGGCTCAGAGCCCTCTGCAACACAGAGCCGTTCTACGTCTGATTTATTCTAGATTCATGCATCCTTCGAGATGTGACTGAAAGACACTGAAACCAAAATGGGTAAAGACAACAACACCAGTAAGAAGACCAAGCCGAGGGCACCCAAAGATGGGGCCAACCCGAAGAAGTTCAAGAAGAAGACCAGCATCCTGCTGACCGACAAGATCGAGTACATCGATTACAAGGACGTCAACCTGCTGACTCGCTTCGTGAGCGACCGGTCGAAGATCCGCAACCGTCGGGTCACGGGCAACACCGTGCAGCAGCAGCGCGAGATCGCCAACGCGATCAAGAACTCGCGTGAGATGGCACTGATTCCGTACACCAAGCGCGTTGCCCAGACTCGCACCTCGCGCCCGCCGCGTGATGGCGACAACCGCCGTGGCCGTGACGAAGATCAGTCGCGTGAGCCTCAGGCTGCAGCGGCTGCCGTTGCCGTCGAGAGCACCGAAGTCGAAGAGACCGGCGCTGACGACGAGGTGGAGGGCTGATGAAGCTGATCCTTCGTTCCGACCGTAAGGGCCTCGGCAAGCGCGGCGATGTGGTGGACGTGGCCGATGGCCATGCTCGCAACTTCCTGCTGCCCAAGGGTCATGCCATCAAGTCCACCGATGGTGCCGCGGCGCAGGCTGTTGCCATGCGTCGTGCCCGCGACCTGCGCGATGCGCAGGACCGTGAGAGCGCACAGACCGTGGCTTCGGCTCTGGTCGCCAAGACCATCACGATTCCGGTGAAGGCTGGTGCCGAAGGCCGTTTGTTCGGCTCGGTCACCGCTGCCGATGTTGCCGCCGCCGTCGAGGCGCAGGCGCACATCGTGCTCGACCGCAAGAAGTTGCACGTCGACCACATCAAGACCACCGGCACCTACCAGGTGGCCGCGAAGTTGCACCACGACGTGGAGTTCCCGATCACCATCGAGGTCGTCGCCAAGTAGGCGATTCCCCTCCGGTCAACGCATCGCTGACTACAGCGCTGCCGTTACCCACAGTGTTGTCCCCAGCCCTGGTGGTTGCCGCTCGCGGTCGTCGCCGGGGCTGTGCTGTCTGTGCGCGCCGGTAGTTATCCACAGTTGCTCCACAGGCAAACCACATAGAAATCCACACGTTTCGGCCCTATCAATGCACAGGGCAGGTAGGGCAAGGTAGGTGCACCATGACCGTCAATACTCGGGGGCTGCGCTGATGACCGATTTCAGATCGGGCAATTCCCGAGATTCCGGCCGCGATCGGCCTGCGCCTCGGCGCGACAACGGTCGTGTGCCACCCCACAACCTCAGTGCCGAGGAAAGCCTGTTGGGCGCGCTGTTGCTGTCGCGCGAAGTTGTGGGCCAGGTCAGCGAGCTCGGGGTGCAGGTCGATCACTTCTACAAGCCGTCGCATCAGCACATCTACTCGGCGATGCGTGGTTTGATGGCGACTGGCCAGCCGGTCGACATCGTCACCGTGGCCGACGAACTGCGTCGCAATGGGCTGATCGAGGAGATCGGTGGCTCGCAGGCGCTGCTCGAATTGCAGAACGCCACGCCGGCAATCTCGAATGCGTCGCGCTACGCCAAGATCGTGCAAGACACGGCTGTGCTGCGTCGACTGATCAGCGTCGCCGGCGAGATCACCGAGATCGCCTACATGGAGCCCGACGATGTCACCAAGGCGCTCGACGAGGCCGAGACCAAGGTGTTCGAGGTCGCCGAGGATCGGGTCATCGACTCGACGCGACCACTGTCTGACTTGTTGCCGCTGGCGATGGACAAGTTGCAAGAGACATTCGAGCGCGGCGACAGCATCACGGGCGCGGCCACCGGTTTCAACGACCTCGACGAGATCCTTTCCGGCCTCCAGCCCAGCACCCTCAACATCATCGGTGCGCGACCCGCGATGGGAAAGTGCGTCGCGTGGGACACGCCGATGGTCGACCCGCGTACGGGAGCGATGCGAACGGCCGCCGAGATCTTCGACGACGCTCTGCTCGAAGAGAGCGTTCCCTTGCTGTCGCTCAGCGATAGGGCAACCTTGGTACGGACCTCTGCGAGCGCGTTGCTCGACGATGGCGTGAAGCCCGTCTACCTGGTGGAAACACGTGCGGGGCGCCGTATCCGCATCACGGCAAGTCACCCTCTGTTGTCGCAGCACGGCTGGCGGCCGCTGGAGCAACTGCAGGCAGGCGACTTCATCGCGGCCCCTTCGATCATTCCGGTCTTCGGCAACACGGAGATTCCAGACGCCGAGATCGACCTCCTGGCGCTGCTGATCGGTGACGGTTCAAGCGGCCCGGGTGCCGGAACACCGTCGCTCACTTGCGGTTTGCCCGAGGTGTTTGAGGTCGCCGAGACGGCTGCGCAGACATTCGGAGCGAGCATGACGTACAACGCACCTGCCGGCGTTGCCACGACGTATCGGATCTCGCGCGGCCACGGCGGTGGAGTTGCCAACCCCGTTACGGCGATGCTCCGGCGCCATGACTGTTGGGGAAAGACGGCGCACGACAAGCGAGTCCCAGCTGCGGTGTTCACCGCCCCCCGGCATCAAGTGGTCCGCTTCCTCAACCGGCTGTTTGCAACCGACGGTACCGCGTGGGTGGCCAAGGCCGGGCACGCCCGAATCGGCTACGCCACGGTCAGCGAGCAGCTCTCGCTCGACGTCATGCACCTGCTCTTGCGATTTGGCATCCGGTCGAATCGACGGACGCGTTCGATCAAGTACAACGGCGAACGTCGGCGCGCCTTCGAGGTCGAGATCATGGACTCCGTGTCACTCCGGACGTACTGCTCTGAGATCGGGATACTTGGGAAAGGTCCGGCAGTCGACCGCGTTGCGCAACATGTGGCGGACGCACCGCTCAACCAGTACACGATCGACACCCTGCCGCGAGAGGTGTGGGACGACGTGGTCAAGGCGAAGGGCGAGCGCAGTTGGTCGTCCATCAACGTCGCCGCCGGAAAGCCCGTTAGCCACAACTGGCACGCGTATCGTCGCAGCCCGCGGCGGGAGACGATCGGTGTCCTCGCACGCGTTCTGGATGACGAACGCCTGCGCTGGTGGGCATCCCCCGCCGTCACGTGGGACCGAATCACATCGATCACTGCAGTAGGCACCGACCGCGTCATCGACTTCACGGTGCCGGAGCTTCATAACTTCGTCGCTGCCGACCTCTTCGTGCACAACACTGCCATTGGGTTGGGGATCGCGACGAACGTGGCGAAAAACACGCAGAAGCCGGTTCTCGTGTTCTCGCTCGAAATGGGGCACGCCGAGCTGACGCAGAGAATCCTGTCCAGCGAGGCCGAGGTCGAGTCGCAGAAGCTGCGCAGTGGCCGACTCGTGGAGGCCGACTGGACCAAGATCGGTCGCGCCATCAACCGTATCGACAGCGTGCCGCTGTATCTCGACGACAACCCGCGAGTCACCGTCATGGAGATCCGTGCGAAGGCCCGCCGGCTGAAGGCTCGCCATGGTGGCCTGGCGCTGATCATGATCGACTACCTGCAGCTGATGAGTGGCGGT
>JBBQMG010000057.1:0-23478 GCA_038328705.1 Acidimicrobiales bacterium
GCGTGCAGACCGACATCACCGAAGACGTCCTGCGCGCGACGCTGCTGAAGACCGGGTGGGTCGACAACAAGGTCTGCGCGATCGACGACGTCTGGAGCGGGTTGCGCTTCGTCATGCGCAAGGAAAACCGACCCCCCTGGAAACGCTGAGACGGGCTACTTGTTCGGCTGGGGCAGTACACGCAGGTAGGGCTTGACGGTGGTCCAGCCCTGGGGGAAGAGCGCCTTGGCGTCTTCGTCACTGACGGCGCCGCCGATGATCACGTCGTCGCCGTCCTCCCAGTTGGCCGGGGTGGCGACCTTGTACTGAGCGGTCAGCTGCAGGCTGTCGATCACCCGCAGGATCTCGTCGAAGTTGCGCCCGGTCGAGGCTGGATAGGTCAGGGTCAACTTGACCTTCTTGTCCGGCCCGACGATGAACACCGAACGCACCGTCAGCGTGTCGCTGGCGTTCGGGTGGATCATGTCGTACAGGTTGGCAACGGTGCGGTCCGGGTCGCCGATCATCGGGAAGTTGACCGGCGTGCCCTGCGTCTCGGCGATGTCGGCCTCCCACTTCTCGTGGCTGTCCACCGGATCGACCGACAGGCCGATCACCTTCACGTTGCGCTTGTCGAACTCCGGCTTGATCCGAGCGACGTAGCCGAGCTCGGTGGTGCACACCGGCGTGAAGTCCTTCGGGTGGCTGAACAGCACACCCCAGGAGTCGTCCAGCCACTCGTGGAAGCTGATCTCGCCCTGGGTGGTGGGGGCAGTGAAGTCGGGCGCGGTGTCGCCGAGACGAACGGTCATTGTGGAACTCCTTGGAACGGATTGCTGTCGGACGTGCTGGTGTTGGCAACGCTACCGAGATACCCGACTATTTCAGTCAAGAATAAGCATCTCGTTCTTGACAGGTGACTAAATGGTCACGTATCATCGCCACCTGTGAGCGAGTCACTCGTCTTCAAGGCACTGGCCGACGACACTCGTCGCGCGCTGCTCGACGCGTTGTTCACGCGCGACGGTCAGACCGTCGTGGCGTTGTGCGAGCGCTTTCCCGACATGACGCGCTTCGGCGTGATGAAGCACCTTTCGGTGCTGGAGGCCGCGAATCTGGTGACGACGCGGCGCAAGGGCCGCACGAAGTTGCACTATCTCAACCCGATTCCCATCCAACAGCTCGCCGAACGCTGGATCAGTAAATACGCACAACCATTCACCCGCGCAATGGTCGGCTTGCAGGCCGACCTCGAACAGCAAACCGCATAGACGTCGCGCTGAAAGACAGGACGACATGGCCATCACCCGACACCAGTACCGCATCTTCATCAAGGCACCCATCGAGCAGGTGTGGAATGCGCTGCTCGACCCGGCGTTCACGCGACGGTACTTCCACGGCACCGCCTTCGACCAGCCACCGGTGGCAGGTGAGCCTTACCGAACCTCGATGGAGACCGGACAACCCGCGATCGATGGCGCGATCGAGGTGCTGGAAGCGCCACATCGTCTGGTGCAGACTTGGCATGTGCTGTACGACGCGGCAATGGAGGTGGAGCCGCCGTCCCGTGTGGAGTGGACGCTGGCCGTGGCGGGTGACGGCCTCACCCGCCTCGACGTGGTGCACGGCGACCTTGCTCGCAGCCCGTTGACGTGGGCGCACACCAAAGCTGGTTGGGAGTGGATTCTCGACGGCTTGAAGACGTTGTTGGAGACCGGCGAGCCGTTGCCGACGGCGTCGGTTGACCTCGACGACGAAGTGGTGGTCGATGCCGCTGATGACTGGCACCGCGCGCAAGGCATCGATTGCAACAACGGCACCTGGGATCTGGTGGGCAAGGACGATCGTTCGCCAGCCGATGATGAGGAGATGCTGCGCCGCGCCTATGGCTCTGCCTATCACTGGCAGCGAGCCCGTGGCGCCGGCCCGGCCAACGAGGCGCGGGCCCTCTACATGCTGGCCAAGGTGCACCTGCTCACCGGGCAGAGCTCTCGCTCGTTGCACTACGCCGATGCCTGTCTCGCTCAGTGCGTGCAGCACGACCTGGTCGACTTCGACCTGGCGTACGCCCACGAGGCGCGGGCGCGGGCGCTTCGCGACCTCGGTCGCGAAGAGGAGGGTCTGGCCGCGTGGGCGGTGGCCCGGCAGGTGCCGGTCGCGGACCCCGAGGACCGCGACATCCTCGAAGCCGACTTTGCCGACGCCCCCGAGCAGTAGCCGCCCGCCGGGTGCCGCGACGGCAACCGCAAATAGGGTGCGGATAACCTGCACGCATCCGCTTCCATCGCTCACGCTCTCTGCGCGCTGCCCTGTCCGCGTGCGCCGCTCTCACGTTGGTCGGCTTCGGCGCATTCGCTGCCGACGCGGCGCCGAGTGCTGTCGCTCCGCTCGAGTTCGGCGTTGCGGCCGCGGCAAGTGCCCCCGCGCAACGGTTGCGGGTCGTGCCGCCTGCCAACTTCCCGATGGCAACCAGCCCCAAGTGCGACATCCTCGACAACTTCGCCGACCCACGCAGCGGCGGTCGTTCGCACGAAGGCATTGACATTCTGGCGGCCCTGGGGCAAGCGGTGTACGCCATGGTCGATGGAACGCTGACGGTCCAGACAATCGCGGGTGCTCCGAACGCCACGCTGTCGGGCAACTTGTGGCGGCTGACCGCTGCGACCGGCGGCACGTACTACGTCTACGGGCACCTCTCCGGTTTCGCGCCCGGTCTAACCAAGGGCAGCGTGGTGTACAAGGGCCAGCTGCTCGGTTACGTCGGTGACACCGGCAACCCTGGCCCTGGCAACTATCACCTGCACTACGAGATTCACCCAGGCGGTGGTGCCGCCGTTGATCCGTTGCCGTCATTGCGCCCTGTGCCGCCAGCGTGCAAGGTGTACGGATGAGCATTCCCGTTCCGTTGAACGAGCTCGGCGCAACACTGGCCGCCTACCCATGGGGCTATCTCGTGACGGTGAGCGACGACATGCGTCCACACTCGCTGGCAGTGCCGACCCGATTCGAGGGTGGTTCGCTGCGCGTCACGGCTGGCCGTTCATCGCTGCACAACATCGTTGCGCGCCCGGAAGTGATGATGGTGTTTCCCCACCCCACCGCCAGCGAGTACAGCCTCATCGTCGATGGCACAGCCAGTGTCGACGGTGGCGAGGTGATGTTGATCACTGGGCACGCGGTTCTGCATCGCCCGGCGCTGCGGCCGGGCGGTTAGCCGAGGTCGCGAAGGTCGAGACCGAAGGCGGCCTGGAAGGCGTCGTAGTAGTCGTTGTCGTCATCAGTAAGGTTGAGAGCCGTCCACTGCTCGTCGGTCATCGCGGCGCGGCCATCGATGAGTTCCTTCGCTCCCCAACTGACGGCGTACCGAAGCGTGGGCTGGTCGGTGGTCACTGCGTGATGAATCAGCCTTCCGACTTCGAACGGATCGGTGGAGTGCATGATGCCCGCCGCGTACATCTGGAACATGCGCCGGTAGGCCGCGGCGTACGCGCCGGTGCGGGTAGGGATGTCGGGGTTCTTCGCGAAGATCGCCGTCTTGGTGACACCCGGCTCGATGATGGCAACCCGGATGCCGAACGGCGCGACCTCTTGGGCCAGCTGCTCGCTGAGACCCTCCAGCGCCCACTTCGACGTGACGTAGGCGCTCTGGGCGAGCGCGGCGATGCGTCCGACCACGGAGGTGACATTGACGATGGCGCCGTGGCCGCGTTGGCGCATGCCTGGCAGCACTTCGTTCTGGCAGCGCACCGCGCCGCACAGGTTGACGTTCATCACTTCCAGGTGGTCCGCAGCAGTGCTGTCCTCCACTGTGGCGTTGCCGCCGATGCCAGCGTTGTTGACCAGCACGTCGACCACGCCACCGGTGGCAGCCATGATCTGCGCGAACCCGTTGCGCACCGACTCGTCGGAGGCGACGTCCAGCTCCACCAGGTTCACTTCCACGCCGGCGGCGGCGGCCATGGATTGCAACTTGCCGGCCTTGTCGAGGCTGCGCACGGTGCCGAAAACCACGTGGCCTTCGGCGGCGAGATGAATTGCGGTGGCGCGGCCGATACCGCTGTTGGCGCCGGTGACGACGGAGATGCTGCTCATGATCGCCGAGCGTAGGCGGTGCCCGCTGATTCATGCGACGGCTGAGTGCCGACATCAGGCGGCGGGATCGACAGCGGCCGCCCACTGGTCTGGAAGCGGATCGATCTCGTCGAACCACACCGGGTCAGGGTCGCACCCGATCGCCAGGCTGCGGACAGTGTCGCCATCGGTGAGAATGACGTCGAGCAGCAGCAGGCCCTGGGCCATGTGGGCACGTCGCAGCGCGTGGTAGCCGCGGCGATCTGCGTCGCTTGGTGGGCCGGAGTAGACGTCGGCATTGAGCACGATGCACATCGTTTGACAGAACGGCGCCTCCACTCCCGGCAGCGCGGCCAGGCCCACCAGCAGACCGATTTCTGAAGGTGGGTCGAGCAGTAGAGCTGTCACCTGTCGCCGCTCGTCGAGCAGGACCAGCACCTCGTGGTGCGCGGGCAGGTCGAGGATGTCGGTGGCCAGCATCGCGGCTTCGCCGAAACCGGCCACAACGATTGGTTCGTCGGGGTCAGGGAAGCAGATGCCCCAGTGATAGTCGCCGGATTGTAGGCGAAGCGCAGGTTGCCCGCGGGGAGACACGCGCAAGCGTGGGATGAACGGCATGGTTTCCTCCAAATGAAAGGCCCTCCGAATCGAGGAGAGCTGAATCCGGGGGGAAGCCGTTGTTGCGGAGACTATCGGTGCGTCAGAGCAGTTGCGCCACGTGCGGCGCGATCTGTTCGGGGGTGACCTGCGGCGCGAAACGCTGGGCAACGTTGCCGTCGCGGTCGATGAGGAACTTCTCGAAGTTCCACGTGATGTCGGCGTCGTCCGTCTGGCTGCGCAGCCACTTGTACAGCTCGCAGGCGCCGTCGCCGTTCACTTCGATCTTGGAGAACATCGGGAAGTCGACCTGGTACTTCGAAGTCGCGAATTCGAGAATCTCTTCGTCGGTTCCTGGCTCCTGTGCGGCGAACTGGTTGCACGGAAAGCCGAGCACGGAGAAGCCGGCTGCAGTGTCTTCGTCATGAAGCGTACGCAGACCTGCGTACTGAGGCGTGAGGCCTCAAGCGCTCGCGACGTTGACAATGAGGAGCACCTGGCCGCGGAAGGCGGCGAGGCTCACCTCTTCTCCGGTGATGGACCGCATGGTGAGGTCATAGATGTGTGACATGGGCGCCACCTTACTGGGTGCGCTGGTGCCAGCGTTGTGCCAGGCGGCTGCCGAGTTCCAGCAACGGCCACGCGGCAACGATGAGCGCTGCGGCCATCCCGTACGCCCACAGCTTGGTGATCGGCAGTTCGAACAGTCGGCGACTCCACGGCATGACGAAGGCCAGACCGGAGAGCGTGATCATCGTCGCGACCAGTGCGGTGCGCAGTGTGTTCAGCGGCCTCGCGACGCGGTAGAGGTTCATCAGTGCGACCGAGCCGGCTACGAGCACAGCGAGGGTGCGGGCATGGTCGGCGTCGATGCTCCCATCGACCTGTGCGATGGAGAACACGCTCATGGTCGCCCCTGCGATGACGATGCCCGCGGGAATCGCCTTACCCAGCACTCGGCGTAGGAAACCGCCGCTGACGCGTTGATCGTTGGGCTCTAGGGCGAGGAAGAAAGCGGGCACGCCGATGGTGAACCAGCTGAGGATCGAGAGGTGGATGGGTCGCAGCGGATAGGCCAGAGCGAACACGCCGGTGAGGATGGACAGGATCACCGAGTACGCGGTCTTGGCGAGGAACAAACTGGCGACTCGCTCGATGTTGTTGATCACTCGTCGCCCTTCAGCGACCACCGCTGGCAGTGCCGAGAAGTTCGAGTCCATGAGCACCAGTTGCGCCACGCCGCGGGTTGCCTCACTGCCGGACGCCATGGCGATGCCACAGTCGCTGTCCTTCAGCGCGAGCACGTCGTTGACACCGTCGCCGGTCATGGCCACCACGTGACCGCGGGCCTGCAACGCTTGGACCATTGCCCGCTTCTGGTGTGGCGTGACGCGGCCGAAGACGGTGCCGTTCGCGATCGCATCGGCGAACTCTTCGGAGTCGTCAGGCGGCAGTGTCGTGGCGTTGACGTTGTCTTCCCAACCGGCCAAGCCGGCGCGACGGGCGACGGCGCCGACGGTGACGTTGTTGTCGCCACTGATCACCTTCACGATCACGCCTTGGTCAGCGAAGTACTTCAGCGTTTCGGGTGCGTCGGCGCGAACGATGTCTTCCAGTAGCACGAGCGCCATTGGGTGCACGGTGGAGAGCGCTGGCTCGATGCCATCGGAGAAGGTGCCGTCGGTGGTGGCCAGCACGAGCACCCGTTGGCCCAGCGCGGCGTGCTCCTCCACCTGGTTCTGCATTTCGCCGGTGTAGTCGGTGGTGAGCACGTTCTCTGGTGCCCCAAGAATCCAACTGCCATGATCGGTGAAGGTCATGCCGCTCCACTTGCGGGCCGAGGAGAAGGGCACGCGGCCGGTGACAACCCACGTGGTCGGTTCGGTGAAGTGGCCGTTGAGCGCCTTCGAGGTGGCGTTCGGGTCAGGGTCCAGTTGGGCCAGCGCGGCCAGTGCGAGACCGATGGCGGCCTCGTCTTCGTCGGGCATTGGTTGCACGCCCGACACCTCGAGTGCGCCCTCGGTGATGGTCCCGGTCTTGTCGGCACAGAGCACGTCGACGCGGGCCAACACTTCGATGGCCGGCAGCTCCTGCACCAGGCAGCGTTGCCGACCGAGCCGCACGACGCCGACCGCGAACGCCATGCTGGTGAGCAGGACGAGGCCCTCGGGCACCATGCCGACCAGGCCGGCGACGGTGCTGATGAGCGAGTCCCGCCAGCCCTCGTTGCGGCGGAAGAACTGGCTGGTGGCCAGCAGCATGCCGACGGGGATGATCATGTAGCCAACCCATTTGACGATGCGGTTGACGTCGTTCTTCAGCGGTGAGTTGACCAGTGTGAAGCGCCGGGCTTCCTCGGCCAGCTTGGCGGCGTAGTTCTCGGCACCCACCTTGGTGACCACCATCCGCCCGGTGCCGGCGGCGACCGCGCTGCCGCTCAACACGTCGTCACCTGGGGTCTTCACCACCGGGTCGGCTTCGCCGGTGAGCAGCGATTCGTCGATCTCCAGGCTGTCGCTGGTGAGCACGGTGCCGTCGGCCACGACCTGGGCGCCGGCGCGGAGCTCCACCACGTCGTCCTGCACCAGTTCGTGAACCTGCAGCTGGGTGACCTTGCCGTCGCGCACGGCCTGCGCCTTGGGTGCACTGACCACACTCAGTTGATCGAGCACCTTCTTGGCCCGCAGTTCTTGGACGACACCGATGACGCTGTTGGCGACAATGACGCCACCGAACAGCGCGTCCTTAGGGCTGCCCGCGACGATGACCAGTGCGGCCAGAATGCCGACGACGGCGTTGATCGGTGTGAACACGTTGCCGCGAATGATCTGGCCGATGGTGCGTGTAGGTACATCTGGAATCGCATTGGTGAGGCCGCGAGCGACACGGTCGGCGACCTCCGCTACGGTAAGGCCTGTCGTTGGATCGGTCGTTGGATCGGTCGTTGGATCGGTCGTCGGTTCGGTCGTCGGTTCGGTCACTCATCGAAACTACCCCGGTGGGTCGTCGCGCGAGCGGTGTGTAGCGTGGCCGGATGGGTATTGCCGATGAGAAGTACGTCCTGATCACCACGTTCCGCAAGAACGGTGATGCCGTTGCCTCGCCGGTGTGGATTGTCGGGCTGGCTGACGGCGCGGCCGGGTTCACCACGGAGGACAAATCGGGCAAGGTCAAGCGCATCCGCAACAACTCGAAGGTGACGCTGCAACCGTGCAACATGAAGGGCACGCCGAAGGATGGAGCCGCCATCGTCGATGCGACTGCGGAGGTGTTGCTCGGCGCTGATGCGCAGCCCATTCGCGACGCCATCCACGGCAAGTACTCGGTGATGTCGAAGTTCGTCAAAGTGGCGGAGGTGTGGCGAAAGGTTCGCCGCAAGCCCGAACCACCAACCTGCGTCGTCCGGCTCACCCTGCCGTGACGTTGGCGTGACCCCTGTCCCCACAAGGGCAGGTTGGGCGCGGAACCCGGTCACAACTGGCGCCTTCAGCCCCCACGGGCGCGAAACCCGGACACATTCGTCGGGGTTTCGCGCCAGTCGGAGAACGATGGCTCAGAGTATTCAGCGACCGCGACGGGAGTAGCCGAAGCCTCCCCCACCAATGAGGAGGACGAGGACGACGATGATCAGGATTGTTGTCATGACTGCTCGTACCCCGAGGCGGCTGCTTTCAAACTCTTGATTGCGACCCGCTTCGGCTGCGAGCGGGTGACTTCCGTAACATCCAGTCGGACAGAACCGAGGGGACCCCATGGCGCACGACCTGATCATTCGCAACGGCACCATCATCGATGGCACGGGCTCGCAGGGCTTCCGGGCCGACCTTGCAATCGACGGTGATCGCATCACCGCCATCGGCGACCTCTCGGCCGCTCAGGCAGCGCGCGAGATCGATGCCACCGGCCTCATCGTGTCACCCGGCTTCATCGACCTCCACACTCACCTCGACGCGCAGGTGGCGTGGGACCCGATGATGACGTCCAGCTCGTGGCACGGCGTGACGACCGTGCTCATCGGAAATTGCGGTGTCACGTTTGCGCCGGTCGCTCCAGACCATCGCGTGTTCCTTGCGGAGATGATGGAGAGCGTGGAGGACGTGCAGCGCGAGGCAATTCTCGGTGGCCTCAGCTGGGACTGGAGCACGTACCCCGAGTACCTCGACGCGGTGCAGAGCATGCGGCCAGCGCTGAACATCGTCGGCATGGTTGGTCATTGTGCGGTGCGCTACAACGTGATGGGCGAGCGTTCGCTGACCGACGAGGCGCCCACGCCGGAAGAGCTCAACCGCATGCGCGACATCGTGCAGGATTCCATCGCCGGTGGTGCGGTCGGCTTCTCGACATCGCGCATCTTGCTGCACGTCGTTCCGGACGGCCGTTATGTGCCGGGCACGCTGGCGCCGATCAACGAGTACTTGGCAATCGCAGACGGTATGAATGCCGCAGGTGGCGGACTGTTCCAAGCCGTCAACGACTTCGCGACGAAGGCAGAGCACGAGGTCACGTTGTTGCGCGAAATGGCTCGGTCGTGTGGTGACGTTCTGTTCTCCGGTGGCGCGGGCAACAGCAGCAACGTCGGGGTCGACATGTTCGGCGCGCTCTTGGCCGATACCAACGCGAACGTAGGTCGAATGACGATGGCCACCCAGACCCGGCCCAGCGGCTCGTTGTGTGGGCTCGCGCAGATTGCACCCGTGAAGGGCCAGAAGTGGAAGGCGCTGATGGGCCTACCCACGTTGGCCGACCGCGTCGCAGCGCTCAAGGATCCGGCTATTCGGGCTGCGTTGGTGGAAGAAGGCGTGGCGAAGGGCCTCTGGTACGACGCCAACCACATCTACCCACTGGGCACCGGCGCCTCGCCCGACTACAGCGAGACCGGCGGCCGTTCCGTAGCCATGCGTGCGGCCGAGCTGGGTGTGCATCCGGTGGACTACGTGATCGACCGGCTGATTGCCAGCGAGGGTCGCGAGCTGTTCAACACATGGTTCTTCAATCGCAACGTCGACGGCCTCGCGCAGGTGTTGGCGATGGACAACGTCTACCCCGGCCTTGCTGACACCGGTGCGCACGCCGGCCAGATCTGCGATGCCGACATGAGCACGCACTACCTCACCTACTGGCAGCGCGAGCGCCAGCTGGCCACGTTGCCGGAAGCGGTTCGTAGATTGTCCGCGATGCCGGCGAGTGTGTTGGGTTTGAAGGAGCGCGGCACCTTGCAGGTCGGGCAGTTCGCCGACGTCAACGTGTTCGACATCGACACGCTGGCGTCGGATCATCCGACCTACGTGAACGACTTCCCCAACGGTGCCGGCCGTCTGCAGATCCGTGCCCGCGGGTATGCGGCCACCATCGTCAACGGAGCCATCGTCACCGAGCAGGGGAGCAACACCGGCGAGCGCCCAGGTCGCGTGATCCGCGAATTCGCTCGGGCCTGAACCGCTCGGCCTGCGGTCGACTACTGGTCGACGAAGACGTGCAGTGAGCCGGCGTAGTTGGCCACCCAGACTTGGCGCGTCGCTTTGTCGTAGGTGACGCCCACGGGGTGATAGCCGGAGTGCTCGGTCTGCAAGATCTTCATGTCCGAGGTACGCACCTTGCTGATGGTGCCGTCTTCATAGTTGACGACGTAGAGGCTCTCGCCGTCGTCGGAGATCGCCATCGTCCGCGGTTCCACGCCGGTGGCCGCGGTGCCGATCTCGTTGTTGGTGTTCAGATCGATCTTGCGGATCAGGTTCTCGTGATTGTTGGAGACGTAGAGGAAGCGGTCGTCGGGCGAGAGCTGCAGGTGGCGCGGCGTGCGCCCTGCATCGCCCACGGAACTGAGGACGTAGTTGCCATTGAGGTCGAGCTTGAGGATCTTGTCCTCACCCATGATGGTCACATAGGCGTAGCGGGAATCTTTCGTGATCGCGATGCCACGTGGGTGGCGGCCGACGTCGATGCGGGTGATCCCGGTGTCGGTGGCGAGGTCGATGACCGACACGTCGAAACCGCACCAGTTGGACACCAGTAGCCGGCTGCCGTCGGGCGTGATGGCCATGAACTTCGGCACCGAGCCGGTGGCGATTACCTTCTCGATCTGAAAGCTGGTCGTGTCGATCTTGTAGACGTAGCTGTCGTCCCAGTTGCCGCGATCGCAGTCGTCGCTGGCCGACGGGTCGAAGCCGTCGCCGTACATCTTGTAGTTGGAGACGTAGACGTACGAGCCGTCGGGTGTGAACACGGCCTCGACCGGCGAGCCCTGGGCTTCCACGCCGCCGGCGATTCCGTAAGCTGCAAGGTCGACGTTGTCGGGGATGAGTTTGATGACGTTGCCGGCGCGGTCGAAGACCATCATGTTGTGGCGATACATCATGTTCTGTGCGAAGAAGAGACCGGTCTCGGAGGAGACGATGCTCTTGGGCTGCAAGTCTTCGCTCTTCACCATGAAGCTGCTGACCAGCCGACGTTCGGCGCTGGTCTTGCCGTCGGGCGGCGCCGTGTCGGCGGTGCTGTTGACGGGAGCCGGTGTCGTGATCGTCGTCGCAGATGTCGTCGTGGTTGCCGCGTTGCCGAACGCAATGTCGTCGGCCAGTGGGCTGACGTCGGCGGTGGCGACTGTGGTCGTGGTGGCGCTCGCCCCAGTCGTGTCGGTTCCAGGAGTGACGGTGAGCTTGAGCACCGCGGCACCGGCACCGATGACGAGCAGCAGCACGGCGAGCAGCTTGAACAGGGGCAGCTGACGGAGCGTCCACGTACCGAGGCGACCGTCGCTGCTCACAACGCAGGACTGTACCGGGTCGGGTCGAAGGTGGGGTCGCCGCATCCTGCGCGCGGCGGCAGCGCCTCATCGGGGCTACCAGTTCTGGCGAGCCTCTTCGGCGAAGCCTTGAAGGTCGTCGAACTCGAGCTCCAAGCCATAGTCGGTACGCAGACGACCGGACCACGTGCCGAACACCTGGTGGGTTTCGCTGCCGTTGACGGCCTCACCTGCTGCCTTCGAGTGCTTGTCGAAGCGCGGCTTGAGGGTGACGTCGAGTTGACCGCCGGGGTCCACGACCCGCCACGGTGCCATCGGGTTGTCCCAGTCGTAGGTCCACTCGAGTTCGTTCCCGAGCTTGCTGAGACGACCGTCGACAATCAGCCCGTTCTCCGTGAACCCGGAGCCCGTTGTCCACTTGGCCCCGAACTGCAGGCCGATGGTGTGGGTGCCGCACGTGCCTGCGCCACCACCCCAGTTCCACGTGATCTGACTGGGCCAGCGGCCGCGACCGACGTCGAGCACCCCCCACGCTTCGCTGCCGTCAGGTGAGCCGATCACCCATTGCTGTTCTCCGATGATGACTTCGCCGTGGGCGGGGCGTGCCTGGTTCTTGGAGGTGAAGTTGTAGAGCTGGTCGCTCCAGGGGATCACGACGTTCAACGACTCATGTCCCGCTGGGAGAGCGACGTGCACGTCGAGGTGCCCGATGCGGCCGTCGGGCTCTGTCCAGCTGGCGGTGAGGCGGGTGCCGTGCGGGTCGTCGACGATGTCGAGTGTGAACGTGCCGTCTGCCGCGTGCAGGGGAGCGGTGCCGGGACGCTCGGGCAGATGCAGCTGGCCGCCGGGGGCGAACATGCCGGCGCCGCCGGTGGTTCCGGTGCGCAGGTCCACCCACCACACGTCGGCGATTCCGACGACGTCGACGTCCGCGTACACGGTGCTGATGATCAGGTCCCCGGCCAGGACTGCCCAATAGTCCCAGCGCTTGTTCTCGCCGTGGCGGCCGTCGAGGTTGGCGCGGTGCAGCGGCATGCGAGACCAGCCGCAAGCGGTGGGATTGAGCGCAGTGCCGTCGGCTGTGCAGAGATCGACGGGTTCGGTGATCTCGTGCTCGTGAGTGGTCATGGGTGAGGCGCCTTGTCGAGTGTGTCGGCGAGCAGGGAAAGTGCCGCGATAGCGAAGGCGACCATGTTGGTCAGGCGGTCTTCGTTGCCGGTGAGTAGATGTCGTGTGGCATCGGTTGGGCCGGCGACCGCAACCCAACAGTGGCCCGCAGGGTCACCGTACGGGTTCGACGGGCCGGCAGCGCCCGCCTCGCCGATGCCCCAGGTGGTACAGAGCTTGGCGGCGGCAGCCTGGGCGATGTGCAGCGAAAACGGCTCGGTGGCGCCGCGCAGGTGGCCCGGCGCTTCGACAGCGCCGGCGATCCACGCCTTGTAGGCGGCTGCGGTGTAAACGACCACGCCGCCGAAGTAGTAGGACGAGGCACCGGGCACGGTGAGTAGCGAGGCCGAGATCAGCCCACCAGCCGACCCCTCAGCCACCGCCACCGTTTCGCCACGCTCGCGCAAGCGGGGGCCGACCCGAAGCGCGAGTGCAGTCAATTCGTCGGAGATCATCCAGCCAGTGTGCCGCGTGTCGGGCAAGCCGTTGGCACGGGACGTTTGCCTCGTGTCAGTCGCGACTTCCGCGAGACCGCAGCCGGAGCAACCAGCCGATCACCAGTCCGCCGAGAGCGGAGAGCAGGATGACCAACCAGCCCGGGGCCAGCGCTTCGCCGATGGCGTATCCCACCCGCACGTCCGCCCGGTTGTCCAGCGCCACCGCGACGAATGCAACGAGGAGTGCCACGACCACCACCAGGCGGACGATGCGGGCAAGGTCGCGGCGATGAACGGCACCGCTGTTCCGATCGACTTCGTCGTGCTCGGCCATCAGACGTTTTCGATGACGGTGGAGTGCTTGGCGAAGCGGGGCAGCATCAGTGCGCTGAGCACCACGACCACGCCGGCCAACACGGCCAGCCATGCCATCGACGACTCGATCGCAAGTGACTTGGCGAACGATTCGGTCTGGACTGCGCCGACGAAGCCGGCGACGCCGAGCACCGCACCGAAGAACATCGCACCGGAGCGTGAGCGGCTGACGCCGGCGGCAAGCAAAGCCAGGCCCAGGGCTACCTCGATGAGACCGAGTGTGGTGGTGTGCGTGAAGCCGAGCACTTCGACGATTGGATCCGACATTTGGCCGTCGAAGCCGCCGCGGGTAGCGGCGATGAGACCGACGAGCAGCAGCACGAGACCGACGAGTGCGGCGATGATTGCATCGGGTTCGAAGTGTGAACTGGAGGCTCTGCGTACTCGTGAGCCGACGACGGGCGTAGCTACAACGGGCGTGGCGACGACGCCGCCCTGTTGCACCACTGTCTGCGCGGCCGGGGCCTCGATGATTGCTTCTGTTTGTTCATGGTAGGGACCGTGGTTCATGGTCATTTCGTGCTCCGTTCGTAGGTCGTGAGGTGAGGGTTCTGTGGGGTCACCATGCGACGGTGCCAACCGTCCACATGGTGGGGATCAAAGCGAGCGCGAGGCCAAGTGGCACGAGGACGAGCGTGGGTGTGCCACCGCGTCGGGTGCGCATGCCGTGCTTCCAAGCCGGACCGGCGGCAGCGACTGCGAAGCACACGACCGCTGCGAGGTAGAAGAAGAAGGAGATCTTGGGGTCCATGAGTGGGGCCGATCAGGTGAGGACGAGGATGAGGAGGATGATGACGAGCAAAGTGCCCAGGCCGATGTACATATGAGTCCTTTCGACTGCCAGGGTGGCGACGCGTAGGTGCCCTTGCAGTTGGTTTCTCAAACATCACTGTCCCGCTCTGACCCAGACGCGGCGATGGGGAGGCGGCCAGCCACGCTGCCGACCACCTCCCCGTTGCCACCGGGCCCTTACAGGGCGTCGACACCTTCTTCACCGGTGCGAATGCGCACCAGTCTGTCGACGTCGCTGACCCAGATCTTGCCGTCACCGATCTTGCCGGTGGAGGCAGCACTGGTGATTGCGGCGACCGCCGCGTCGACCAGTGCATCGTCGACGACGAGTTCGACGCGTACTTTGGGCACGAAGGAGATTGCGTACTCCGTGCCGCGGTAGGTCTCGGTGTGGCCGCCCTGCCGGCCGAAGCCGCTGACCTCGGCAACGGTCATGCCGACCGCCCCGATCCCTCGCAGGGCGTCCTTCACGTCGTCCAGCTTGAACGGCTTGATGATGGCTGTGATGAGCTTCATGTCGTCGTCCTCTCAGCCGACCAACGCTTCGGAGGTGTAGCCGGGAGCGCCGTGCTCGTGCACGTCGAGGCCTTCCAACTCTTCGTGTTCGGAGACCCGCAGGCCCACTGTCTTCTTGATCGCCATGAACAAGATGCCCGAGGTCACCAGCACGAAAGCTGCGATCGAGACGACACCGACGACCTGTGCGATCAACTGGTCGGCGCCACCACCGTAGAAGAGACCCTTCTTCAGCACACCGCCGGATGCCTCGGCGTCGAGCGTCGAGAACAGCCCAACGGCAATCGTGCCGAACGCACCACACACACCGTGCACGCTGATTGCGCCCACCGGGTCGTCGATGCGGATTCGGTCGAAGAACGAGACTGCGAAGATCACGATGGCGCCGGCGACTGCGCCGATGACGATTGCACCGAGTTGATCGACTGCCCAGCAGCCGGCGGTGACGGCCACAAGGCCGGCCAACAGACCGTTGCCGGTCATGCTGACGTCGGGCTTGCCACCCTTGATCCACGTGAGCGCCATCGCCACCACGGCACCGGCGGCGCCGGCAAGGGCGGTGTTGACTGCGATCAGACCGACCGCTCCATCCGCCGCCAGGTATGAACCGGGGTTGAAGCCGAACCATCCGACGAGCAGGATGAAGCAGCCGAGAATGGCGAATGGGATGTTGTGACCGGGAATGCCACGCGGCTTGCCGGCGGCGTCGTACTTGCCGATTCGCGGCCCGAGGATCTTGGCGCCCATCAGCGCGGCGCAACCGCCGGTCATGTGCACGATGGAGCTACCGGCGAAGTCGTGGAACGGCGTGCCGTTGACGCCGCCCTGGAACAACCAGCCGCCGCCCCACTGCCAGCGGACGACCACCGGGTAGATGACAGCGGAGATCACCGCGCTGTACATTACGTAGCTCTTGAACTTCGTACGCTCGGCCATGGCGCCGGACACGATGGTTGCTGCCGTGGCGGCGAACGCAACCTGGAACGTGAAGAACACGAACTTGTCGAGTGTGCCGTAGGTGAACACCCCGTCCCCTGCGAGGAACCATCCGTCGCCTCCGATGAACTTGCCGGCACCGGTGAAATCGCCGCCGAATGCGATGGCGTAGCCGACGGCGAAGAACAGCAGGGCACCGACGCAGAAGTCCATCAGGTTCTTCATGAAGATGTTCGCAACGCTCTTCGCGCGGGTGAGGCCTGCCTCGACGAGCGCGAAGCCGGCCTGCATGAAGATCACGAGGACTGCCGCGATCAGGATCCAGATGTTGTCGAGCGTTGCTTGGACCGCTGCTGCGGCGGCGAGCCCTTCCTCGTCGGCGAACGCCGTGCCGGTACCGATGAACGCTGGTACTGCGATGCCTGCGCTGCCTGCGAATAGGTACTTGAGCGCTCTTGATCTGCGCACGATTCCTCCATCTTGTTGTGGTTGTGGTGTGGTGATGTTTCGTCGCTCGCAGCAGCGCTGATGCTCGCGTGAGGGTCGGCCCAGCCCCTCGCGGGCCGACCCTCGGGGTGCGAGAACCGGTTGGTGTTCTCGCGGTTTCTGACGTGCCGGGTCGAAGTGCAACCCGGTCCGCAGAGCTGTGAGCCGGCCGTCGCCGTGCGCGACGCAATGGTCGAGGTGCCGCAACGCTGTGCAAGCTGTGTCCATCCGACGGCTCCTGTTCAGAGCGCCCGGCGTCTCATCGGCAGATGGATCGCAGTGCGATCATCGGTTGCAGAGTGTGGTCGGACGCGTGATTGCGAATCGCCGACCAGACTTCCCGGCACACCGCTGCGAACGGTACGCATCGGTGATTTCGCGAGAGGTTCGTCCGCGTGAACGGACTGTTTCGGTGGGGTGCGGCACGGAACGAGACCGGCCGGTTCGGCCGGTAGGGTCGCAGTGGTGTTGACGGCGTTGCTCACCCACAAACCGGAAGATCTCGATGCGTACTACGCGCGGGCTTTGCCTGAGTTGCAGGCGATCGCCCGGGTGGTGCTCAACCCGTTCGATCGTGACCTGGAACCGCACGAGCTGGTGGCAGCGGCGGCCGAGTGTGATGTGATCATCGCTCACCGGGCGACTCCTGGTGGTGCAGGACTGTTCGCCGAGCTGTCCCAGCTGCTCGCCTTCCTGCGCTGTGCCGTGGACCTCAGCACGATCGATGTTCAGGCCGCAAACACCGCGGGGGTGTTGGTCGCTCAGGCGGACAAGAGCTTCGTGGCCTCCACAGCCGAACTCGCGCTGGCTTTGATGCTCGACCTTGCCCGCAATGTGACCGAATCGACGATCGACTATCGACGCGACGGTTCGTCGGCGCAACGGCAAGGTCGGCAACTGAGTGGTCGCACTGCGGGCATCATCGGCTACGGCTCGATCGGCTCGTACCTGGCTCGCCTCCTTCATGAGATGGGGATGCGGGTGCTCGTGTGCGACCCCGATATGGCAGTGGCCGCCGGCGGGATCGAGCAATGTGATCTGCCGACGTTGTTGCGGCGGTCCGACTTCGTGTTGCCGCTCGCCGCCGCGTCGGCATCGACGGAGAAGCTGATCGACGGCGCCGCGCTCGAGCTCGTGCGGCCCGGAACCATGCTGGTCAATGTCTCGCGTGGGGAGCTGCTCGACGAAGCCGCTGTCGCTGTCGCTCTCGAGTCGGGTGCACTGGGTGGGCTGGCGATGGATGTCGGGCGGGCCCCAGACCAGCGGCCATCGCCGGCGCTCGCTTGCCGCCCCGGTGTCATCGCCACACCACACCTGGGTGGGCTGACGCCGGAGAACGCCGACGCGCAGGCCGCCAGTTCTGTCGAGCAGGTTCGCGCGATCCTGGCTGGCGTCATGCCCCCGCGAGCGGTCAACGCCGAGCATGCCGGCCGGCTGCGCGCCTGGTGGCGTGACCATCACATCATCGAGGAGTCATCGTGACCAACAACTTTGCTGCCTATCCGTCCCTTGTGGATCGGACTGTGTTCGTCACCGGTGGGGCAGATGGCATTGGCAGCGCGGTCGTCGAGCAGTTCGCTGGCCAGGGGAGCAAGGTCGCTTTCGTCGACAAGAGCGTCGAGTACGCCCACGCCACGATCCGCCGCTGCGTCGATGCAGGCGTCGCCCATGCGCCGCTGTTCTATGAAGTCGACCTGCTCGACATTTCTGCGTTGCGCGATGCATGCGCAGCGGCGGTCGCGGCGCTCGACGGGGTGACGGTTCTGGTCAACAACGCAGCGAACGACGATCGGCACAATTGGGCAACGATGACGCCGGAGTACTTCGACGATCGGATCAACACCAACCTGCGGCACTACTTCTTCGCGATTCAGGCGCTCGCCCCACAGATGATCGACGCTGCCCTCGGTTCGATCATCAACATCGGTTCGAGCAGCTATCTGATGAAGGAAGACATCTTCCCCGGCTATGCGATCGCGAAGTCGGCCGTCGAGGGCATCACCCGAACGATGGCGCACACGTTCGGCCCGCACGGGGTGCGGGTGAACACCGTGATGCCAGGGTGGGTTCCGACTGAACGACAGCTGGCGAAATGGTGGACGCCCGAAGGCGAGCAGCGCACGATGGATGACCAGGTGATCAAGCGTCGGATTCTGCCGGACGAGTTCGCACAGATGGTGCTGTTCCTCGCGGCCGATGACGGCGCCGCGTGTACCGCCCAACAGTTCCTCGTCGACGGTGGGCGCTTCTGAGTTCGAGCCTGCTGGATGTCCTTGTTGGTGAACAGCCCGGCTCGG
Source organism: Acidimicrobiales bacterium (assembly GCA_038328705.1). GTDB lineage: Bacteria > Actinomycetota > Acidimicrobiia > Acidimicrobiales > Ilumatobacteraceae > UBA668. The sequence goes on from JBBQMG010000057.1 coordinate 18,393, forward strand.
TAGATCCACTCTCTGATCGACATGTCACTATGACCCGATGCGCCTGGCTCGCGAGCTCACCCTCACCGGCGATGCCCGTTCCGCGCTGGCACAGATCATTGCGATCATGACCGACCAGGTGCTGGGCGAGGCAAACAATCCGCGCTGGGGTGTCGACCGGTTGATGGAGCTCGAGGCTCGGATGGGCATCATGCTCGGCACCGACGACGTCGGCGTCGGCGTCGGCGTCGGCTACGATGAGACCACCACCGTCACGATCGGCATCGACGACGCCGCGTTGCTGCTCGACGGGATGGCCTTCACCGAGATGGCATCGGTCGACCTGCCGTGGTTCGACATGGTGCGCTGGACGTCGGATTTCGTGACGGCCGAGTTGCGTCCGCACTGGTCGCAGGACGACTGGCAGACATACGCCGCAGGCCTGTCGTGAGCGGCGGTCGACGCTGACCGACGACCGGGCGTCAGACTCGGACGAAGATGATGTCGAGGGACCTCCGCCTCTTGCGACGGGGCGACGCTCGGGCGCACGCTGAGCGAATGAAGGTCACATCGCGTCACACCTATTCAGCTCCACCTGCCGTTGTGTTCGCTGCCGTGACGACGCCAGACGTGCTGATCGAGAAGTACACCACGCTCGGTCACCAGGACGTCAAGATCATCGAGCGGGCGGAGCTCGCGGGGGTGGTTCGGATCACGTCGAGACGCAAGGTGCCGATGGAGGTGCCCGGTTTCGCCAAGCGGTTTCTGAACTCGCTCAACACGGTCGAGCAGACCGACGAGTGGCAGCCGGCGACCGCGAAGGGCGAGCGACACGGCACGTGGAAGGTGTCCGCGTCAGCCGTGCCCGTCTTCGTCGGTGGCACCCTGCGCCTCGTCGCCGCCGCCAAGGGTGGCGCCGTGGTCGAGATCGCGGGCGAGGTCTCGCGTTCCATCCCGTTCGTCGGCGGCAAGCTCGCCTCGTACATCGGCGCCGACATCGAACGCACCATGCGCGCCGAGGAAGAGTTCAACGACACCTACCTTGTCTGACCGAACCCGGGTCGAGAGCACAGGCTGGACCGCGGCCCAACGAGCCCGCGAGCCTCGAGTTCGACGAGGAGGACCTGCTGCCAGGGACGGACTCAGGCGGTGAGCAGGGTACGGCGGTACACGCGTCGGGCGGCGATGGATGACGTCGCTGCGATCGCGAGCAGCGCGAGCGGCAACGCGATCTCGAACGCCCCGTTGCCCCCGTCAGGCTCGTAGCCGGTCAGCTCCTCGAACCACTCGTGACTGACGAGCGTGAGGAGTAGCAGGGCGAACCCGACCACGGCGGCGACCGTCTCGATCCAGAATCGTGCGGGGAGGTGTCGGCGCATCGTGCAACCTTTCCGTTTCGGAGAGTGTCCGCGCAGCCTAGAGCTCGGTGGTCCGCAGTCCGGTCGTGTGACAGGATCGCGCACATGTCGACCGTCGATCCGAAGTACCTCAGTCAGCTCCGTTATCGCTGCATCGGTCCCACCCGAGGCGGGCGTGTGGTAGCCGTGGCCGCCGATCCGGTGCGCCCGGCGGTCTTCTACTTCGGCGCGGTGGCCGGCGGTGTCTGGAAGTCGGACGACTCTGGTCAGTATTGGGAGAACATCACCGATGGGTTCCTGACCACCGCATCCATCGGCGCGCTCGCCGTTGCGCCGTCCGACGGCAATGTCATCTACGCCGGGACCGGCGAGACGACGATCCGCATCGACGTCACTCACGGCGACGGGGTATACCGCTCTACCGATGCCGGTGTGACGTGGCAGCACATGGGACTACGCGAGACTCGACACATCGGCGAGATCCGGGTGCACCCGAACGACCCGGACCTCGTGTACGTCGCGGCGCTCGGACATGCGTCGAAGGACAATCCCGAGCGCGGCCTGTACCGGTCGAAGGACGGCGCCGTGACGTGGGACCTCGTGCTGCACGTGAGCGATCGCGCGGGCGCGGTCGACGTGTCGCTGGATCCGAACAACCCACGGATTCTGTTCGCGACCATCTGGCAGGCGCGGCGGACGTTCTGGTCGATCGACAGCGGCGGTCCTGACAGCGGTCTCTGGCGCTCGAAGGATGGCGGCGACACGTGGGAGGACATCAGCCATCGGCCCGGCATGCCGGAAGGTGTGCTCGGCAAGATCGGTGTGTCGGTGTCGCCTGTGCAGTCCGGACGTGTCTTCGCGATGGTGGAGTCGACCGGACGCACGCGCGGTTTGTACCGCTCCGACGACATGGGCGAGACCTGGGAGCACGTGTGCGCGAAGCCCGATCTCGGCTGGCGACCTTGGTACTACGAGCACGTCATCGCGCATCCCACTGATGCCGACACCGTGTTCGTGATGAATATGCGAGCGTGGAAGTCGATCGACGGCGGCAAGAACTTCGAGGAGTTCTTCACGCCCCACGGCGACAACCATGCGCTCTGGATCGACCCGACGAACCCGGACCGGATGATCGGCTGCGACGACGGCGGTGCCTGGGTGTCGATGAACGCAGGGAGATCGTGGTCGACGATCTACAACCAGCCCACGGCCCAGTTCTACCACGTGGCCACCGACGACCGATTTCCGTACACCGTCTACGGCTCGCAGCAGGACAACTCCAGCATCGCTGTGCCCAGCCAGACCGGTCTCGGTGCGATCAACTGGGGCGACTGCTTCGCACCCGGAACGGCAGAGAGCGGCTACGTCGCGCTGAAGCCGGGCGATCCCGACGTCGTGTTCGTCGGCGCGATCGGCAGCTCACCGGGCGGCGGCGATGCGCTGCAGCGCTACGACCATCGCACGAAGCAGATCCAGCTCGTCAACGTGTGGCCGGAGGCGTACCACGACGGGGCCACCGCCGAGGTCCGGTTCCAGTGGACCTACCCGATCGTCTTCTGCCCGCAGGACCCGAACGTGCTCTACGCCGCCGGCAACAAGGTGTTCCGCTCGACCGACGAGGGGCACAGCTGGCAGACGATCAGCCCGGATCTCACGTATGCCGACCCCGACACGCTCGGCGTGTCGGGGCCGCTGACGATGGACACCGCCGGCGCGGAGATGTATGGGACGGTGTTCTCGCTGCTGGTGTCTGCCCATCAACAGGGTGTGCTGATGGCAGGCTCCGACGACGGCAAGGTGCACCTCTCTACGAACGATGGCGGCGACTGGACGGACGTGACGCCGGCCGACCTCCCGAAGTTCTCGCAGGTGACGATGATCGCCGAGTCGCCACATACCGCCGGCACGGTCTACATGACGGTCGCCCGGCACAAGATGGGCGACTACCAACCCTTCGTGTACCGCAGCGCTGACCTCGGTGCGACGTGGTCGCGCATCGACGCCGGTCTACCGGCGGAGGAGTTCTGCCGGGTCATCCGTGAGGACCCGAACCGCCAAGGTCTCCTCTACGTCGGCACCGAGCTGGGCATCCACGTGTCGTTCGACGACGGCGCGACCTGGCAGTCGTTGCAGGCGAACCTGCCGGTGACGCCGATCTACGACTTCGTGGTGAAGGACACCGACCTCGTCGTTGCCACCCACGGCCGGTCGTTCTGGATTCTCGACGACCTCACGCCGTTGCATCAGCTGCGCGACGACGTGCTCGGTGGTGGCAAGCACCTGATGCGGCCCCGCGATGCTGTCCGCACGCCGCCGCACATCAGTGCGTCATGGGGCGGAACGCCCGGCGGCAAGAACTACCACGTGACGAGCGGCCAGAACGCCACGTTCTACGTCGACGAGCACGACACCGGACACACCACGAAGCGGGTGATCGACGCGGGCGAGGATCTCGAGCGCGGCGTGCGGATCACGTACTTTCTCGACGAGGTTGCGGTCGGCGATGCCGTGCTGACGATCGCCGATGTCGACGGCAACACGATCGACACGTTTCCGAGCACCATCCCCAAGGAGAAGCAGGACCGGGTCGGGCTCTACATCACGGCGACCGCCGGGATGAACAGCTTCCAGTGGCCGATGACCTACCCGAGCGGGGTGAAGATGGTCGACGCCGAGTTCCACAAGCGTCCTGAGGGCCCGCTCGCGAAGCCAGGTACGTACACCGCCACGTTGACCGTTGGCGACTGGTCGATGTCGCAGCCGTTCGAGCTCTTGAAGGACCCGCGGGTAACGACCAGCGACGAGGATTTCGCCGAGCAGTTCGACCTCATGATCCGGATCCGTGACGAGCTGTCGGCGATCGCGACGGGGGTGAACACGGTCCGTTCATTGCAGCGCCAGTTCAGTGACTGGACGGCCCGCCTGGCCGGAGACGAGGCCACCATCGAGCTTGTGATGGCGATACAGCGACTCAGTGCACAGCTGCGTGAGGTGGAGGACCGACTCGTGCAGGTCGAGTTCACCGCTGACGGCGACTCGCTGAACTACCGCGAGCAACTCTTCGAGAAGCTGTCAGCGTTGCCACCGGTGGTCGCCAGCGCCGACGCGCGGCCGACGGTCCAGTCGTATGCCGTGTACGACAAGCTCGCCGGCCAGGCCGAAGAGCAGCTCGCAAGGCTCGTCGCGCTGATCGACGGCGAGCTGGCCGAGCTCGACGGCCGCCTGCGTGCCTTAGGCGTCCCGATCATCGCAGCTTCGAGCTAGGGCTGCGCCCTCACAGGCCGTCATGGTCACGTCGGAACGATGCCGGAGGTCTGCTGTTCCATCGGCCGGTTCTCGGTAACCTGTCGACCGCTGAACGCTGGTGCGTTCTGCTCCGCTCCCGTAGCTCAGTCGGATAGAGCAACGGTTTCCTAAACCGCAGGTCGCAGGTTCGATTCCTGCCGGGGGCGCCAAGATATGCAGGTTCACCAGGGCATTCTAGCTGGTCAGGAGTTCGAGCGGTTGACCGTGATTGCCCGCCATTGACCCCCATTTCTCGTCATGATTGGGAAGAGTGTGGGAAGGGAATCGAACTCTCTGTGTTCGATCGGTCGATCTGAGGGATGGGACGCGCGTCTGGAATCGAGCGCTGGCCAAAGGCACCCCGGCTGTAGCTTGTGGGTCTTCTCGCCGCTCTGGCTCCGCGACCCGAGCTCTGCATTTCGATCTCGACGACGGGTTCCAGCCCTTGCCCGGGAGGATGTCTG
>JBBQMG010000058.1:0-22963 GCA_038328705.1 Acidimicrobiales bacterium
ACTTTGCCGCTCGCCTCCACGCTGGGCAAGCGGCCGAACTGCAGGTGATCCTCGACGGTCGCAATTCCAATGTCGCCGGCATCGCACTTGGCTACGTGCAGTCCATCGTCGCCGGTTGGAGTCGTGAACGCGGCGCCGCGCGGGCTGGGCCAGCGGTCGAAGTGGTGCAGCGTGCCTGGTTCAATCCGATGCTGGACAGTCATTGGTTCATCATCAGTGGTCTGCCGGCGCAGATTGCCCTGGTGGTCGTGATGCTGCTGACCAGCCTCTCGGTTTCGCGCGAACGGGAGCAGGGCACGTTTGACCAGACCCTGGTGGCGCCCATCGATTCTCTGCAGATCCTGATCGGCAAAGCGATTCCACCGTTCGCGTTTGGTCTGCTGGACGGCCTGTTGCTCTCAGGCGGCGCCGTCGTGTGGTTCGGAGTGCCGATGGTCGGCACACTGCCCGCGCTCGTGGCGGTCTTGGCGGTCTACTCCCTCGCGATCCTGGGCATCGGGCTCTTCCTCTCTTCGCTCGCCACGACCATGCAGCAAGGCTTGCTAGGCGCGTTCATGGTCATGATGCCAGCGGTGCTGCTGTCTGGGTTTACCACGCCGATCGAGAACATGCCGGGTTGGTTGCAGGCGGCAACGGTTGCCAATCCGGCGCGCTACGCCGTGGCGGGATGCCGGGCGGTGTTTTTGGAGGGCGCGGACCTCGCCGCGGTGGCACGGTATCTGCTGCCAATGGTGGCGGTGGCAGTGGTGACCCTGACTGCCTCGGGATGGTTGTTTCGTCGGCGCACGCGGTGACGACGGGGGTACTGCCTTGTCGCATTCGTCAGCGCTCCCTTGCGGCTCGCCACGCTCTTGCCGCCATTTGCCGCGCGTGCCGATCTTGCCGCTGTACTCCCGCCACGCCAGCGGGGCCTACTTGCCCGGCGCGTTTACATGTTGGTCGATCAGCACCGGATTGCCATCCGGGTCCATCACCATCAAAAACGCCGGCCCGGTGCCCGCCTGCTCGGCGGCGACTGCGGGCGTGATACCACGGGCCAGCAGTTCCCGCTGGATCTCGCGCACATCCTGGAACTGCGTTGGGTGGCGATCGTGGCTGCTCCAGCCTGGATTGAAGGTGAGGGTGTTCTTATCGAACATGCCGTGGAACAAGCCGATCGTGCAGGTGTCGTTGCGCAGCACTAACCAGTTCTTGGCTTGATCGCCGCCGATCGCTTGGAAGCCAAGCTGTTCGTAAAACGCACGCGATGCGGCGAGGTCTTTGACGGTGAGGCTGACGGAGAATGCGCCGAGTTGCATGTGCGGATCTCCTGCTGTTTTCAGTGGCACGGAATCGGCTGTGGGGGTGGTTGCGCAGGCGCCGAGAAGGATGGTGAGAAGGGGGATCGAGAATTTTGGCACGATTTGCTCCGCGGCTGAGGGATTTGCAGCCCCGGGATCCGGGGTGGTTGCGCGGTATGCTACGAGGCCGATCTCGGCGGTCTTGACAAGTCTTACGAACTGAACACGGATCGCGTTCTGCTACTCAATTGTCGTATGTCGAGCGCAGTAACCTGGCGATCGAACTCGAACTCCGGGCGCTGATGTGGTTGTACGGTTCCTGGTTGCCGCGCAGTGGGTATGTGCCGGATGACCAACCGTGTTTTGAAGCGTGGCTCGGCAAGCCGTTTGCGCACGGGGTTCAGCAATTCGAACTGTGCGTGCAGCTACCTGTGCGGCACGGTTGACACGCGACGCCAAAGGGCTCTGCCGCGTGTTACATTGCGTGCCATGCGCTTTCGTCTGGCTATCGCGCTCCTGCTCTTGTGTTTGCAGTCGACTGCTTCGCGCACGGTGGTGACCTCGGCATCAAGGCCAACATGCCGGGCGGCAACGGCATCAACCGCCTGGATCGGAATGTCCTGTCGCACGCTTGCGGTCGCTCAAGGCCTCAAAGCCGGCAACCACATCAAACAGCTCCTCGTCGATGCCACTCTGGCGAAGGCGATGGAACGACACCCGGAGGTGTAGAAGCAGGTCATCGATGTTCTTGTCGGCGCGCTGCATGGCGGCGAGGCGGCTGGCGTTTTCGCTGGCGAGCGATTCGGCGCAGGCTCGGAATAGTGAGAGGAACAGGAACTCGTGTGTGAGAGCGCGCAGGGTTGTGGCGGCGTCGCCGAGTACTTCGGCAAGCTTGCTGGTCGGCCAGTCGACGTTCATCAGCCCGTGCAACCAGTTCGCGTCGAGCGGCAACAGGCGGTGGTCGATCGGCGCATAGCCGGAGCCGGAGCCGGGTCGGTTGTAGAACAGGTGCAGTTCGTCGATGCGGCCTTGACTGTGCAGTGTTTCGCCCTGCATCAGGATCTCGCCGATCAGTGGGGCGATGGCTTCTACCGAGCTCGGCACGGGGAACTTCTGGCTCACCGTGAAGCCAGCATCGATCAGACGGGATTCGGCCCGCTCGCCGACCACCCAGAGGTGCACGCCGCTTGTTGGGACGAGGGCTTGGACAGCGAAGTCTACGATCACCTCGTTGAACTGGCCGACCAAGCCCTGGTCGGAGCCGAACACCACCGCGCCGATCATGCCCTTCCCTTGCTCGCCGCAGGGTGGCTCGGGCCGCGGATCCCCCGTCATAGGAGCCCCCGGCCCGAGCTGCCGGAGACAGGCCCCGAGGCCGAGTTCTATGGTTCGGTAGTAATCGCCGAGCGCCAACACTGACTTCTCGTACTGCCCGATGCTGGCGGCGGCGAGCGCCTTCATGGTGCGCACCACCGCTTGCAGATCGCTCGAGCTGGCGATCTTGCGGCGCAGGCTCGCGGTGCTCTCGCTCATGCCGAAGGCTCCGCCGCAGCAGGGCTCGCCTCGGCGGCGTCGGTTTCGGCTGGCGGTGCCATCGCCGTGTCGGTCGGCTGGAACGGCAGCAGCGCTGCGTGCACGAGGTCGACTATCACCTTGCGGTCGGGATCGTCCAGGGTCTCGGCCGTCTCGAAGCGCGCGCTCACCTCGTCTGGGATCCCGGTCGCTGCCTCGCGCACGGCGCGTTCGGCGTCGACCATCTGCGCTAGTGGAACCGTGTCGAACAACCCGGCACTAAGCCCCAACAGTACGGCGATCTGGGCCGGCACCGTCACCGGTGCGAGTTCGTTTTGCTTCAGACAGGCGCGGATGCGTCGGCCGTGCTCGAGGACCTTCAGACTGCTCGCATCGAGGCGGGCACCGAAGCGCGCAAATGTCTCGAGCTCTTCAAACTGGGCGTACCCGAGCTTGAGGTCGCCGGTGACCGCTCGATAGGCCGCGCGTTGCGCTTTGCCACCGACGCGCGAGACCGACTTGCCGACGTCGACCGCGGGCAGCACGCCTAGCTCAAACAGGGAGGGAGACAGGTAGATCTGCCCATCGGTGATCGAGATCAGATTGGTTGGAATGTACGCCGAGATGTCCTGGGCCTCGGTCTCGATGATTGGTAGCGCCGTCAGCGAGCCACCGCCGAGTTCCTTCCGCAGGTGCGTCGAACGTTCCAGCAAGCGCGAGTGGATATAGAAGATATCGCCGGGGAACGCTTCTCGGCCAGGCGGTCGCCGCAGCAGCAGCGAGAGTTCGCGATAGGCGCGCGCGTGCTGGGTGAGGTCGTCGTAGACAATCAACACATCGCGGCCAGCCTCCATGAAGTGCTCGGCGATGCTGGTCGCTGCATACGGCGCGATGTAGCTGAGGCCGGGCGGGTCGTTGCCTTCGCTGACGACGACCACGGTGTGCAGAAGCGCACCATGCTCCCGCAACACGGCGATCGCCTTGGCGACGGCGGAGGCGCGTTGGCCGATGGCGCAGTAGACGCAGACGACGTTGCGACCCTTCTGGTTGAGGATGGTGTCGATGGCGATCGCCGTCTTGCCCGTCTGCCGATCGCCAAGGATCAACTCGCGCTGGCCGCGCCCGATCGGAATCAGCGCGTCGACTACCTTCAGGCCGGTCTGCAGCGGCACGGTGACCGGCGCGCGATCCATGATCGCTGCCCCGGGGCGCTCGATGGGCGAACGTCCGGTCGCGAGGATCTGTCCCAGACCATCGAGTGGCCGGCCGAGCGGATCGAGGACGCGACCCAGCAGAGCCTCGCCAAAGACTACGTCCATGACCCGGCCGGTGCGCAGCACTTCGTCACCGGCGCGCAGATGCGAGTATTGACCCAGTAGCACAACGCCGATCTCGTGTTCGTCAACGTTGAACGCGATGCCGGACAGTCCACCGGGGAACGTCAGGAGCTCCTCGAAGCCGACGTTCGGCAGGCCTTGCACCTTGGCGATGCCGGTGGCGACTTCGGTGATCGTGCCGACCTCACGCGGTCGCAGGCCCGGGGCGTAGTTCTCCCGCACCTTGCCGAGGCCATCGAATACACGATCGAAGACCTGTTGCAGGCTAGTCGCCATGGGCAAGGGCCGCCTCCTCGGTTGGCGTCGACTTGGCCGCCGGAGGGCTCGGCTTGCCGATCAGTTCGTCGACGCCCTCGGCCAACGACCGGAGATGTTCGGCGATGCTCCACGCCACCTTCTGTCCGTTTGCCAAAAGCTCGATGCCGCTGACCAGATCCGGGGACGTTTCGAAGCGCAGCGGCGCGGCCTTCGAGAAGGTTTCCTCGATGGCCTTCTGGATCGATTCGCGCGATTCGGCCGGTATGTCAAATGCTGTGCGCACAAGCGCCGGTCCGGTCGTGGCGTGCAGGGCCTTGCCTAGACGCGTCTTGGCATCGTCATCGAGTTTGCGCAGTCGATCGAGGAAGGCCTCGACCATTCGCGCCTCGAGACTCACCGAGGCCAGATCGGCCAGTGTCTTGCGCGCGATGGCGAATACCTCCTGCTGGGCGCGGATCGTGAGGGCGCGTTTGCCGGCTTCTGCTTCGTCGTGCAGCGCCTGCTGAAACTTGCTGCTCGCCGCGTCGGCGACTTGTCGCGCGGCTAGGAGCAAGCGCTTGCCTTCGGCATCCGCAGCCGCCTTGGCCTTCTGCAGCAGATCGTCACGCTCACGATCGAAGTCTTCGTTCTTGTGCTGGAACGTGTCGCGTTGCTGCCCGGCCTCGAGCTGCTTTTGCTTGGCGTCGGCCAACTCGGCGGTTACCCGTTGGTCACGTGCCTCGACGACTTTCAGGATGGGGCCGTATAGAAAGCGCTTCATCAGCCACACCAGGACGACGAAGTTCAAGGCTTGCGCGCCGACCGTGAACCAATCGATGAGCATGGCTCACTTACCCGCGGCTAGGGCGATGTAGTGGTTCCAGAACGGGTTCGCGAAGATCAGGATCATCGAGACTACGAAGCAGTAGATGGCGGTAGATTCGATCATCGCGAGGCCCACAAACAGGGTGCGGGTAATGGTGGCGGAAGCGTCGGGTTGCTGGGCCAGCGAGGTCATCGCCGTGGCGACCGCGCGCCCCTCGGCGAAGGCGGGGCCCATCGTGCCAAAGCCGGTGGTGATGCCGGCGATGAGGATCGAGGTCGCGGCGATGATGGTGGTGTCGTCCATGGTTTGTCCGTCACTTGCTGGGTTCTAGGGTGGGAGTTGGTTCCGCGTCTGGCTCCGGCTTGCTCGCGCGCATCGCCGCGGCGATGTAGACCGCGGCCAGGATCGCGAAGATGTAGGCCTGTACGATGCCGGTGAGCAGACCGAGCACCGTCATGACGATCGGGAACAAGAACGGCGTGATAGTCACCAGGATCGCCAGGATCATCGAGCCGCTCATCATGTTGCCAAACAAGCGGACCGCGAGCGCCAGGGTGCGGGACACCTCGCTGATGATGTTGAACGGCAGCATGATCACTGTCGGTTCCACATACGACTTCAGGTAACCACGCAGCCCTTGGCCGAGGATGCCAAACATCGGCACCGCGACGAATACGCACATCGCAAGCGCCACTGTCGTCGACAGCGATCCGGTCGGCGGCTCGTACCCTGGGATGATCGTGCAAATGCTGGAGGCGACGACGAACAAGAACAGCGTGCCGAGAAAGCCGAGGTAGCGCCTCGGCTCCTGCAGGCCAACGGACGCAATCTGGCTCTCGATGCCGGTGACGACGATCTCGAGCACGCCCTGCCAGCGGGACGGCCGCACATCGTCGGACAGCTTGCGCGTGATGAGCTTGGACCCGAGAGCCAGCAGTAGCATCAGCGCCCAGGTGAACACGATCGTGGCGTTGAGCTTGAAGAAGCCGAACTGCCAGAACAGGATCTGGTCGGGGCTAAGGTGCATGCGCGCTTTCCTTCGGGTTCACCGATCTCGGCAACGCGAGCCATGTGGCGACGAGCTTGGTGGTGACGAAACCGACTACACACGCCAGCATGCGCTGCCAGCTGCCACCTGCGACCCAGTAGATGCCGCAGAGCAGGACCGCCATGCGCAGGAGCAGGCTGCCGACGATCCACAGGGCTGGATGGTTGGCCAGTAACGCTTGGCGCACGGTCCACCACAGGCCGGCGAAGAAGATCGCGCCGAGGCCGACGCCGGCTGAGAATGCCAACACGAACGCGAGCAGCTCAGACATCGTGGTCGCCTCGGTCCTCGCGCATGGCCTTATCTTCTTTGACGACCCAATACCAGGCGTTCACGCAGCCCACCATCAGACCGGCGAGCAACAACGCCAGTGTCCACGAGAACGACCCCGCAGAGCCCTGGTCGAGCCATACGCCGGCCGCTGCGCCGAGCAGAGTGGGGGTGACGACGGACCAGCCGATCAGTCCCATCATGCCGAGGCCCAACCAGACCTGGGCCGGCCGCCGCTGGGCCTCGAGCTTGCGCCGTGCCTGCCCGCCGATGCGATTGGCGAGGGTTGCCGCTGGGGGTGCGGGCTTCCTGCCTTTCTGGTCACTCATGGTGCAATGCCGCGAAGCGGTGCAGGAACCCGTTCTCCAAACGCGCCATCGTCGAACGCGCTTCCTGCTCGCGCACTTCCACCTGCAGGAAGTCCTTGGTGACGAGTTCGTGCAGATGTTGCAGGTCGTTGCCGCGCACCGCTCGGCGAACTGAGATCATCACCTCGGTCCCTGCCTTGACGAGTACGCCTTCGTCGACGGCGAGGAAGACCTGGCCGTCCGCCGCGGTCTCGTACATAAGGATTCCGGGCGGCAGCGCGGCGGTGCAGTCGAGTCGCTGCGGCAACAATCCGTACGAGCCCGCCTGCGTATCGGCGACGATGCGCGACACGCCGGCCTTCTCGACGAAGATCTGGTAGGGCAGCAAAACTCGCAGATGCATGAGGGTTGGTGGCATCCTAGGTCTCTTTCCCGGTTTTTGTCGGGGCGGTTGGCCTCTGGGCAGTAGGCACTGTGGCGGTAGGCACTGTCGTGGTAGACACCGCAGAGCCCTTCTTCTTCACTTCCGAGATCGCGCCGATCATGTAGAGCGCGCTCTCCGGATAGTCCGCGAACTCATCGTGCAGGATAGCCTCGCAGCCGTGCAGCGTGTCCTCGAGGCTGACCAGCTTGCCCTTGTGGCTGGTGAACTGCTCGGTGGTGAAGAACGGTTGGGTGAGGAAGCGTTCGAGGCGACGCGCGCGTCCGACCACCTTGCGGTCCTCGGGCGAGATCTGCTCGAGGCCCAGCATGGCGATGATGTCTTTCAGGTCCGCGTATTGGGCCAGCGTGCGCCGGATCGCCTGCGCCAGTTCGTAGTGCCGCTTGCCGACGATGCCGGGTGTGGCCATCTTGGAGTTGGACTGCAGCGGGTCGATCGCCGGGTAGAGGCCTTCGCTGGCGCGCTTGCGCGAAAGTACGATGGAAGCGGAAAGGTGCGAGAACGTGTGCACTGCCGCCGGATCGGTGAAGTCGTCCGCGGGCACGTAGACCGCCTGGATCGAGGTGATCGCGCCGCTGGCAGTGTTCGCGATGCGCTCTTCGAGGCCCGAAAGTTCGGTGCCCATGGTGGGCTGGTAGCCGAGTCGTGATGGCATCTGGCCGATCAGGCCCGACACTTCCATGCCGGCCTGCAAGAACCGGAAGATGTTGTCGATGAGCAGCAGCACGTCGCGGTGTTCGTCGTCGCGAAAGTACTCGGCCATGGTCAAGGCTACGTGCCCGACGCGGAAACGGCTGCCCGGTGGTTCGTTCATCTGACCGAAGACCATCACCATGTTGGGCAGCACCCCGGCCTCCTTCATCTCGCGATAGAGTTCTTCGCCTTCGCGGCTGCGTTCGCCGATGCCGCAGAACAGGCTCACGCCTTCGTGATGGCCGATCATGTTGTGGATCATCTCGGTCAGCAGCACGGTCTTGCCGACGCCCGCACCACCAAACAGACCGGCCTTGCCACCGCGCTCGAGGGGCACTAGCGCGTCGATCACCTTGATGCCGGTCGCGAAGATCTCGGACTTGGTGGAGCGCTGCATGAGTGGCGGCGGCTCTCGGTGCACGGAGCGCCATTCGACGCCGCCCAGGGCCGGGCCGCGGTCGATGACGTTGCCGAACACATCGAACATGCGGCCGAGCACGCCTTTGCCCACGGGCGCACGCAGCGGGCCGCCGGTGTCGCGCACGGTCATGCCGCGAGCGAGCCCTTGCGTCGGCGTCAACGCGATGCCGCGCACATGGTGCGCATCGCGTTGCGACAGCACTTCGATGGCGATACAGTCCTTTTCGCCAGTGCGGAGCAAGGTGTGGATTGGTGGCAACTGCCGAGCGAAGTGCACGTCGACGACGCTGCCACGCACCGCGACAACTGCGCCGTAGTTTTCGTGGTCTGCGTGTGCGGGTGCGTTCGTCATCGCGGATGGGCTCTCAACCATGGACGAACCGTTTGCGTGCGATCGGCAGGGAAGGATTGGTCACTCATGTGGTTGCTCCGCGTTGGCGTGCTCGCCGCGTCGGGGTTGCATCGGGCTCGGGAGGGTCTGCACCACGCCGTTCCGACAGGCGAGCATCGTCTCGATCAACCGCTTGGTTTCCTGGCTGTCGCGGACCTGGATGCTGGCCACCCCCGCATCCATGGCAGGGCGATCGTTGCCGCCGGGGAAGAGGGCATCGCCGACGAAGAGCATCTCGTCGATCGAGACGCCGAGCAGGTCGCGCAACTTCCGGATTCCGTAGGCCTTGTCGATGCCGGGTCGGGTGACGTCGACGGACGTGGTGCCGCCGAGACGGACGGAGAACTCGGGGATGAGTTCTACCAGTTGCCCCTGCATGCGCTTGCGCTTGGCGAAGTCTGGATCCCATTTGCGCTTCTCTTCGAGCGGCGCCTGCTGCCCGAGGGCGGAGAACGTAATCTGGGTGCCGCGGTCTTCGATCACCTCGCCCCACTTGCTGGACGTAGCCATGCGCGCCGACGCCATCACGGCGTGCAGTGCGCCGAGGATCTTGGTGCGCTGCTCGGCCGTGAACTCCTCGGCATACAACAGCTCCCAGTCGTTCTCGTAGCGGTAGAACTTGGTACCACAGGTCGGCAACAGCGACAGCGAGCGCAAGTCCGCGTCGGGTGGCAGATGTGAGACTAGTTGCTTCTGGAACTGCGGCCAGTTGCCGCCAGAGATGATTGCCACCTTGACGACGCGAAGCAGCGAACCGAGCAGCTCGGCCATCTCGGCATCTACGGGCGCCTTGCTTTCGGCGATCGTGCCATCGAGGTCGAAGACGATCAGCCTCTTGGCGGGACAACCGCGCGCCCGGGCAGGTGCATCGCCTTCGTTCTCCTGGCGTTCGATCGTAGGCCGGTTCGACGATGGGACATTGTCAGGGCGCGGCACGGTGGGCGGCTGGGAAGTCGTGCCGGCGGTTACGTTCCACTGCACGATCACCGGCACATCGGGATGATGCGCGGCATAACCGAGAATGGCGAGCGAGGCGGTGCCGAGTTCGAAGTGCTGCGCATCGACCAGGGACAAGGCGATCCAGCGCGCCGCGAGCACACCGCTGAACTGTCCATGCGTGAACACTGCCACGTTGCCGTGCAAGGTGCGGAGCCGCGCAATCAGGCGGTCGGTGCGGAGGAATACCTGCGCCGGTGTTTCCCCGTGGGGGCAACCATCGCGATAGAGGTTCCAGCCGGCATGGCTCGCTTGAATGTCCGACGTGAGTTGCCCTTCGTAGTCCCCGTAGTCCCACTCCGCGAGGTCGGGATCGATCTGGGCCGGCGGCAGAAGCGCGACCAGTTCGCAAGTGCGCATGGCACGTTGGCGCGGGCTCGTGAAGGTATGGGTAAACTGGATGGCGCGCAGGGCAGTTCCCAGCTCCTGGGCTTCTTGCTCACCTCGGGGTGTCAACGGAATGTCGGTTCGCCCTGTATGTTGCCCAGACAGTGACCACTCGGTCTGGCCGTGTCGAATTACATAAATGCGCAGCGGCTCGCGAGTGGTGATGGTCTTCATGAGGTCTGCCCCCAGCGCCAGTTGCGGATCTCGGGCATGTCCTGGCCGTGTTTGTTGATGTACTGCTGGTGCTCGATCAGCTTGTCCTCCAGCAACTGCTTCAGGGCGACGCCTTGCTCCCCGGTCTGCGGCAGGCGGTCAATCACCTCGATCACGAGGTGGAAACGATCCATGTCGTTCAGGACCGTCATGTCGAACGGCGTCGTGATCGTGCCCTCTTCCTTGTAGCCGCGAACGTGGAGGTTGTGGTGGTTGGTGCGGCGGTAGGTCAGCCGGTGGATCAGCCACGGGTAGCCGTGGAACGCGAAGAGGATGTGCTTGTTGGTGGTGAACAGCGCATCGAAGGCCGCGTCGGAAAGGCCATGCGGATGTTCTGTCTGTGGCTGCAGCTTCATCAGGTCGACGACGTTGACTACCCTCACCCTCAGTGTAGGCAGGTGCTCGCGCAGGATGGAAACCGCGGCCAGTGTCTCCAACGTCGGCGAATCACCACAGCAAGCCATCACCACATCTGGTTCGCCGCCGGCGTCGTTGCTGGCCCAGCGCCAGAGGCCGATGCCGGCACGGCAATGCTCGACGGCGGCGTCCATCGTCAGCCACTGCGGCGCCTGGTACTTGCCGGCGATCACGACGTTGACGTAATTGCGGCTGCGCAAACAATGATCCCAGACGGACAGCAGGCAGTTGGCATCCGGTGGCAGATAGACACGTACGATGGCGGCCTTCTTGTTGACGACGTGATCGAGGAAGCCAGGGTCTTGGTGCGAGAACCCGTTGTGCATCTGCTGCCAGACATGCGAGGCTAGCAAGTAGTTCAGTGAGGCGATGGGCTGCCGCCATGGCAGTTCCGCCGACACCTTCAACCACTTGGCGTGCTGGTTGAACATCGAATCGATGATGTGGATGAAGGCCTCGTAACAGTTGAATAAGCCGTGCCGACCCGTGAGCAGATAGCCTTCGAGCCAACCCTCACATTGATGCTCGCTCAGCATCTCCATGACGCGACCCTCCGGGGCAAGGAACTCGTCGTTGTCGCGGGTGCGAGCGTCCCATTGGCGTTCCGTCGCCTCAAACACCGCGTTCAGTCGATTGGAGAGGGTTTCGTCAGGGCCGAAGATGCGGAAGTTGCGCTGCTCGGCGTTGAGCTTGACCACGTCGCGCAGCAGGACGCCTAGTTCGTGCGCGTCAGCGGCGGTAACCGATCCGGGTGACGGCACGGCCACCGCGTAGTCGCGAAAGTCCGGCATGATCAGATCGCGCAGCAGCAAGCCTCCGTTCGCGTGCGGGTTTGCGCCCATGCGCCGCTGCCCAGTAGGGGCGAGCTCCGCGATTTCTGGCCGCAACTTGCCCTGCTCATCAAACAGTTCCTGCGGCCGATAGCTGCGCAACCAATCCTCGAGCAGGCGGAGGTGTTCGGGATGTGTCGCGGTCACGGCAATCGGGATCTGATGCGCGCGGAACGTGCCTTCGATCTGTTGGCCGTCCACCCATTTGGGCCCGGTCCAGCCCTTGGGGGAACGGAGCACGATCATTGGCCAGCGCGGGCGCATGGTGTTGCCATGGCGCCGTGCTTGCTGTTGGATGCGTTGCAGTTCGGCTATAACTGCATCGAGAGTCGCCGCCATGGCCTCGTGCATTCGCTCCGGCTCATGGCCCTCGACGTAATAGGGGGTCCATCCATAGCCGCGCAGCAGTTGGTCGAGTTCTTCCGGCTCGATGCGGGCGAGCAGCGTCGGGTTGGCGATCTTGTAACCATTGAGATGGAGGATCGGCAGTACGGCGCCATCGGTGGCGGCGTCCAAGAACTTGTTGGAGTGCCAGGCCGTCGCCAGTGGCCCGGTCTCCGCCTCGCCGTCGCCGATCACGCAAGCGACGATGAGTTCTGGGTTGTCGAAGACCGCGCCGAATGCGTGACTGAGGGAATAGCCCAGCTCACCGCCTTCATGGATCGAACCCGGGCACTCGGGCGAGGTGTGACTCGGAATGCCGCCAGGGAACGAGAATTGTGTGAACAGTCGCTGCAGGCCCACCTCATCCTGGCTGATCTCTGGATAGATCTCGCTGTAGGTGCCTTCGAGATAGGTGTTGCCGACCACGGCAGGGGCCCCATGTCCCGGCCCACAGACGTAGATCATGTTCAGGTCGTTGGCTTTGATGACCCGGTTGAGGTGCGCGTAGACGAAGTTCTGCCCCGGTGTCGTGCCCCAATGACCCAGCAGCATGTTCTTGATGTCGCTGAGGATCAGCGGTCGCCGCAACAGCGCATTGTCGCGCAGATACAGTTGTCCGACCGACAGATAGTTGGCAGCGCGCCAATAGGCGTCGATCCCGTGCAGTTGGTCGGGGGTGAGGGTTTTGTTGCTCATGAAGTTGTTGGGGGCTTGCCGCCTATGCCGAGCACACGGGCGGTCGCCTCCGCGATCATTCGTTGCTCGTCGGTATGGATCACCCGAACGGTGACGCGACTCGTTGCCGCGGAGATCACGCCTTCGTTGCCGGCGTTGCGATGCTCGTCGAGTTCGATACCGAGGTAGCCGAGGCCATCGCAGGTGCGGCTGCGAACTGCTGGCGCGTGTTCCCCGATGCCGCCGGCGAACACCAAGGTGTGCAATCCACCCAAGGCGGCTGCGAACGCACCGATGCACTTCTTGGCCTGGTAGCAGAACAAGGCGATCGCAGAAGCCGCGTTTGGGTCCGTCGCTGCGTGCGCCAGCAGTTCGCGCATGTCCGCGCTGGTCCCGGACACCCCGAGCAGTCCGGATTCGTGATTGACCATCCGTTGGAACTCCGCTGCCGTCATGCGCTCAGTGCGCGCCAGGTAGTCGACGAGGCCGGGGTCCAGGTCGCCTGAGCGGGTGCCCATCGGCAAGCCCGACGTGGGCGTGAAGCCCATGCTGGTATCGATGCTCTTGCCGGCCAGCACGGCCGCCATGCTGGCGCCGTTGCCGAGGTGGGCGAGGATCACGCGGCCGGTGGTCGCCGCAGGGTCGCCGAGCTGCCGCAGTGTTGCCATCAGGTAGGCGAAGGACAAGCCGTGGAAACCGTAACGTTCGACGCCCATCGCCTGATAACGACGCGGGATGGCGAGCATGCGCGCGACCGCGGGCATGGTGCGATGGAACGCGGTGTCAAAGCACGCGACCTGCGGGAGTTCGGGATGGCGCTGTGCGAACGCTTCGAGCAGTTCGATCTCGCGCGGCATGTGCTCAGGGTTGTTGGCTGCGATGTGCTTCAGTTCGTCGAGCAATGGTTGGGTCACGCGTTCGGGCTCGCTGTGCTGCATGCCGTGCACGAGGCGATGACCCACGGCCTGCACCAGTTCAAAGTCCGGTTGCACCTCGAGCCACTCGAGCAGGAACGCCACCGCGCGCGTTGTTGGAAAGGCCCCTGGGGGAGCTTGCGGCGGCGGATCCCGGGTTGGGTCGTCGAAGGTCAGGTTCGCTTGCGTACCGGTCCATTCGACAAGGCCATGGAGCCCGCGCCGCTGCGGCGCACCGCCGCGGAAGAACGCGAACTTGATGGTGGACGAACCACCATTGATCGAGAGGATCGTGGGACCGTCCGGTGTCATGAACTACCTTGGACGAGAGTTCGATTGCCGCGTCACGGGCGAGCCTCAGCCGAGGCTGCAGCGCGAACGCTTTCAACGACGACTTTTGTAGCGTGCGCAGCTAAGAGCGGTGTGAGTCCGCAATGAGAGTATCTTCATGCCTGCAACGCGCGCACGAATGCACTTCGATCAGGCCTCCAAGATCACCTTGAGTGCCTTCGTGGCAGCGGCCTGACTGAACATTTCGTAGGCCGCGAGTACTTCGCTAAGCTTGAAGCGGTGGGTGATGAGGCGCTTGGCGTTGATGCGCTTGGACTGCAGCGTGCGCAGTAGCATCGGCGTCGAGACCGTGTCAACGAGCCGCGTCGTGATCGTCACGTTGTGCGACCACAGGGTCTCAAGATGCAGCTCTACCTTCTTGCCGTGCACGCCGATGTTGGCGACTACGCCACCGGGTGCGACGATTTCCGTGCACAGATGGAACGTGGCCGGGATGCCGACGGCTTCGATTGCGGTGTCGACGCCGTGACCGCCGGTGAGCTGCATGACCGCCTCTTTGGCGTTGCCGTCGGAACTGTTCACAGCATCGGTCGCGCCGAAGGAGCGCGCGACTTCGAGCCGGTTGTCGTCGAGATCGACCATGATGATCTTCGCCGGCGTGTAGAACTGCGCAGTCAGCAACGCAGCGAGCCCGATGGGGCCCGAGCCGACGATGGCAATCGTGCTGCCGGGCGCCACCTTGCCGTTCAAGACGCCGCACTCGAAGCCGGTTGGCAAGATGTCGCTGAGCATGACGGCATCCTCTTCGTCGATGCCGCTTGGCAGCGCATAGAGGCTGTTGTCGGCGTGCGGCACGCGAACGAACTGGGCCTGCGTACCGTCAATGGTGTTGCCGAGAATCCAACCGCCAGTCGTACAGTGCGAATACATCGCCCGTCGACACGCGTCGCAGCGGCCGCAGGCGGTGATGCACGAGATCAGCACTCGTGCGCCCGGTGCGAACGCGGTGACGCCGGAGCCGACGGACTCGACAATGCCAACACCCTCGTGGCCAAGGATTCGCCCGTTCGTGCAGGTGGCGACATCCCCTTTGAGAATGTGCAAATCGGTACCGCAGATCGTCGTCTTGGTGATCTTGACGATGGCGTCGGTGGCCTTCTCGATGGTCGGCTTCGCGTGTTCGACGAAGCTTTTCTTGCCGGGCCCCTGATAGACGAGTGCTTGCATCAGACGATACCCCTTGCGGCACCGGAGGGGGCCAGGAAACTCGGTGCCGGCTGGTCGGCGAGTTCGTGGGTGGAGTGGGCCGTGACGTGGGTCGCGGCGAGGATCTGTTTGGCCTGGGCCACCTCGGCGGCCGTGCCATTCACCACGACTACGAACTTATTGGCTTTGAGGGCGGTCTCGTATTGCACGACGCTGTCCTTCGGGATGCCGAGGCCGTAGAGCGCCGCGCCGAGCGCGCTCATGCCGCCGACGACCACCGCACCTTCCAAAGCGCCGACAATCCAGCCGACCATCGGGCCGAATACCACCAACGGGCCGACGCCGGGAATGACGAACATCGCCGAGCCGAACAGCAAGCCCCAAAAGCCGCCCCAGAAGGCGCCGAAGCGGCCCCACACCTTCATCCGTTCACCGACGTTGTAGAAGCCGACGACGTGTTCTTCGGTGTGGTAGTCCTTGCCGACGATCGACAGCTTCTTCATGTCGAAGTGGTGGCTCTGCAATTCCTTGATGCTTGCCTCGGCTTCGGTATGCGTTTCGAAGACCCAGACGGTCGCGTTGGTGGTGGTCATAATGTTGATCACTGATAGTGACGGGTCGTTGGATCCTGGTGAAGTGGGTATAAGTAGCGCTTCATGTCCGTGATCCAGTGCCCTCCCGCGGTGTCGTCGAGCCGTAGAGAAATGCGTCGATGGCCAGGGACCCATTGTTTGGGCACTCTCACTTGCCCGGCGCGTTTACATGCTGATCGATGAGCACCGGATTGCCATCGGGGTCCATCACCATCAAGAACGCCGGACCGGTGCCCGCTGCCTCGGCCGCGACCGCTGGCGTGATACCGCGAGCCTGCAGTTCGCGCTGGATCTCGCGCACGTCCTGGAACTGCGTCGGGTGGCGATCGTGGCTGCTCCAGCCGGGATTGAAGGTGAGGGTGTTCTTATCGAACATGCCGTGGAACAGTCCGATCGTGCAAGTGTCGTTGCGCAGCACCAACCAGTTCTTGGGTTGATTGCCGCCGATCGCTTGGGAGCCAAGCTGTTCGTAGAATGTGCGCGAGGCGGCGAGGTCTTTGACGGTGAGGCTGACTGAGAATGCGCCGAGTTGCATGTGCGGATCTCCCGCTGTTTTCAGTGGCACCGAATCGGCCGTGAGGCTGGCCGCGCAGGCGCCGAGTAGGATGGTGAGAAGGGGGATCGCGAATCGTGACACGGTGCCCGACGACCAACCGTGTTTTGAAGCGTGGCTCGGCAAGCCGTTTGCGAACGGGGTTCAGCAATTCGAACTGCATGTGCAGCTACCCGTGCGCCGCGGTTGAGACGCCACGCCGAAGGGCTCTGCCGCGTGTTACATTGCGTGCCATGTGCTCTCGTTTTGCCCTGGCGCTCCTGCTCTTTTCCCCGCTCGTTGCGCAAACCGTGCTGCACGTTGGACCGGGCGGATATGCCCAAATCGGTGACGCGATCGCGGCCGCATCGCCGAATGACATTGTGGAAGTTGCTGCGGGCAACTACTTCGCGTTCACGCTCGACAAACCATTGGTGATCACGGCGCTGCCAGCGCCTGTGGGGCAGATCGTGCAGGTGATCGGTGCCTCCATGCTTTCGCCCAGCATCACCGATTTGCGGCCGCCGGCAGGCACGCGCGCCTACCTGACCAACATTCATTTCCGCAATCCGTGGCTGACGCTTTGGAAACACTCGGTTCAGATCACGCGTGGCACCGTCTGTTGCGAAGAATGCACCTTCGAAGGGGTCTTCGATGGCATCGAACCGGGTTTGCGCACCCAGAACGCGACGGTGCAACTGCGTCACTGTCTTATACTCGGCAGTGCCGGAGCGAGCCTGAGCGCTACCGGCCTGATCGCCACCAACAGTGACGTATTTGCCGCCGACTGCTTTGTGCACGGTGGTGACCTCGGCATCAAGGCCAACATGCCGGGTGGCAACGGCATCAGCGCCACCAATTCGCTGCTGCATCTGGTGGGCACCGATGTCGTTGCCGGGAATAGTAACGGTATTACGTGTGTCTCCAATTGGCCGGCGGGCCACGGCGTGCTTCTCCAGGGCACCAGCACGGCGTGGATTGCCGATTGCACGGTGCGCGGCGGCGACGGCTACTGTCGGGCTGGCGGCGATGCGCTGCGCAACTTGACACCGACGCCCGTGCAACTCGCGCGCACCACGTTGCTGCCTGGCAGCGGCACGCCGCCAGGGCAAGCGAGCCTCGGTCCGACCACGCCAACCGCGCTGCTTGGTCTCACCGGCGGCACGGTGGGGCTGACTCGTGGCCAGCCGTGGCAGGTGCAATATCGTACCGAGCCGTTTTGGCCGGTTACGGTGCTGCTCGCCAGTGACGTGCTGGTGCAGAGTTCGCCCTTTGTAGCGGAACGGCTGCTGCTGCCGCTGCCGAACGCCTCCACCTTCACACTGCTACTTGCGTCTGCCAACGGTGACGCGGTGCTGCAGACTTCGGTGCCGGCGGTGGCGATCTTGCAGCATCAGCGTGCTTTCCTGCAGGCGTTCAGCGGACTTGCCCTGCCGGTGCACACGATGCCCGCGTTGGGTGGTGTGATTCGCTGATTGGGGGCGAAGCCGAGCGATCTTCGGTAGAGGCGGGTGCCCGCGTGGGGGGGACCCCAGGTTTACCTTGGTCGGAACACCTGGTGTTCGCGGTCGCCCCCGGACAGCAGGTAGGCGAGCAGGTCGCGAACCTCCTCGCCGTTCATCGTGTAGAGCAAGCCTTCTGGCATCATGGACTGCGGCGACAGCTCCACCTTGGCGACTTGGTTGGTCGGTGTTTTTGTCAGTGTGCTGAAGTCGAAGGGGTTCGTAGCCACGGCGATGTCCTGGTCGTTTTGGTCAATGATTCGTCCATACACCACCGAACCGTCCTTCTTGGTGACGAGGCTCGCTTGATACTGCTCGGCGATGGTGTGGCTTGGTTCGCAGATCGAGGTGACGATGTCGCGGATCGAGAAACGCTTGGCGACGGAACCGAGATCCGGGCCGCTGCGGCCACCAGTACCCTGGAAACGATGGCATGCGACGCACTTGCCGGCCGAGAACATTTGTTTGCCGTTGGCGAAGTCCCGTGCCGTGAGTTCGGTTTGGAACAGCGCCATCACGGTATCGGTCGTCCATGGGACCGGCGGCCCCTTCGCGCTGGGTAGCTTGCTCAGGTCGAGCGGCGCGATCTCACCTAGTAGCCAGGCCACGGCTGCCGCCTCCTTGGTTGGCAAATGTTCGATCGCGTCCTCACGGATCGCGCGGATGTACCCATCAAAACTCTGCCCACCGCTCTTCTCCAGCGTGTCCTTCAGCCAGGCGAAGTAGTACTTGCGGCTCGCCAGCGTCCAGCCAGCCTGCACCCGCCGCAGGCAGTAGGCGTAGTGGATGTTCTGGCTGTTGGGCGTGTTGGCCATGGCCTTGAGGATCGGAGCACCATATTGGTGGCGCGACAGCATCTCGGCGTCATAGGCGAGCGTCTTGGTATGGGTGACCTTCATCAACGCGATCGTCTTGCCGACCACGGACGGCGCGTTCAGATGGCTGAGTAGGCGGCAGAGTTCGGTGTCCAGCGCCTCGTCCTTGGCTGGATAGAAGGCATCGAGTTTGCCTACGATCGCCGCGATCTCGGTGGGTGTCGGCTCGGCGAGACGGATGAGGCACAGTGAGTAGGCGCGCAGCATCGCCAACTGGTCGTCTTTTGTGAGAGCGCCGAAGTCGATACCGTCGAGTTTCGTCAGGATCCGGTGCGACATCGTTTTGTCGGCGTGACGACAGAGTGCGATCGTTGCCTGGATTGCCGCACGCGCGTCGGTCTCGGCGAACACCTTCTCCTGCCATATCGCCAGATCCTGGCTTTCGACCGCAAGGCGCGCGGCGTAGCGGATGTCGCGGTCGGCATGCGACAAGTTTGGCCACGCTTGCTCGATCGCCGCTGGTCCCGCGAGGTGGTCGCCGTGGAATCGTTCTAGCGAATGGCGCAGGTCGCGCAGGCTCTGCCCGGTAACCATTTGCTGCTGGTTGCCCGAGCGCTCCGCACCCGTGTAGCGCACCCTGTAGAGCTTCGAATCGGTATTTCGTCCGCCAACCAAAAAATACATAGCTCCATCGGGGCCAAAGCGCATCGCCGAGATGTTGAGCGGCGCGCCGTGCAGGAATTCCTGTTTGTCGCCAACATAACTCGAGCCACTCTCCGTCAGATGGACGGTGTAGATCGTGCCGAAGGTCCAGTCGCAGACAAACAAGTCGTTCTGATAGGCCGCGGGGAAGTTGGAGTGATATCCGAAGCCAATACCTGTCGGCGACCCCGGCCCAAGATCGAGCACGGACCCGTTGCTGTCCGCGAAGTATTCAGGCCACTTCGCCGAACCCGCGCGCCAGCCGAACTCACTCGCCGAGGTGACATGATTGACGCGGGTGGGGCGGTACCAAGGGCTGCCGATGTCGAACTCCAGGTCGGAGTCGCAGGTAAATAGCTCGCCCTCGCGGTTGATAGCGAGGTCCACCGTGTTGCGGAACCCCGAGGCGATCATGGTCCAGTCGGTGCCATCTGGTGAGATGCGGGAAATCCAGCCGCCTGGTGCTTCGACGCCGACTGCATGGCCGCTTGGATCGGGCATCGCCGGCAACAGCGAGTCCAAGCCCCAAACGGGCGGCTGCAGGGATCGTACGCCCTCGGGCAACGGCGAATGGTTGCCAGAGGTCAGGTAGAGGCCTTTGCCGTCTTCGGTCAGGATGATGGAGTGAGCGGAGTGCTCCCAACCGGGATTGAGTTTCTTCAGCAGGGTGAACTCGTCGAACGTGTCGTCACCATCGGTATCGCGAATGCGATAGAAGCCCTTCATCGTCGCCATGTAGAGACTGTCGAACGCGTACAGAAATCCGAGTGCACCAGCGACCGTGCGTTTGCCCCAGGCGACCGGGACGAACGGGAAGCCCTTCAGGCTCTCGACCTGGACCTTGGCATTGATTTCGCCTGCCTTCCCGAGGGTGACGCGGAATACGCCTTTGTCGTCTTGGTCGGATACGAGGAGGCGGCCCTTGGCATCAAAAGCCATCGCCACCCACGAACCCTGCGAAGGTGGCACGGTGTATAGCAGTTCCGCGTCGAAACCCTTGCGCACGGTGATGCCGGTGTCGACGTCGAGTTCGTACTCAACAGCTTCTGGCTGCTTTGCCGAGCAACCGGCCAGGCCGACGAGCAGGCTTGAGAACAGGAGAACAATCGAGGTTTGATGCACGGGTACTTTGTCGCGTAGCGCAGGTGGAACGGATCTTGGTTGGCAGGCACCGAGATCATGCGCACGGGCGGCGACAATCACAGTACTGACTCAAGGTCGAGAGGCGATCTTGAGCCCGTGCTTCTGCTGGGACTTCCCCGGGCGGTTTCGAAATGGTCGCCTGAGGGTCAGGCTAGCATCTGGACCGCGCCCGACTCGGTTCAGGTGCCGAAGTGTAAGCAAAGGTGGGCCGCACCAGTGCAGACTCCTGTCGGGCGGTCGCGGGCCGTCCGACACGTCATGCGGATCTGGGCTCGAGTTCGACCATGTCGATGTGGTCTTGGAACTGCACTTCCTTCCGCGGTCGGGAGCTGACATTGTCTAGACTCCCACCGTGAGTACTGCTGATTCGGTTACGGGCACGCCGTCCGATACGGGCCTCGGGGCATTCCTTTGCGACGGCGTCGGCGGAACTCGCTCGATGCCACTGGAAGAGACCGGTCGCGCGGTGTCATTCCCGGCATGGCCGTGGTTGCACCTCGATCATGAGGACCCCGTGCACCGGCAGTGGTTGCGTGAGTGCTCGGGGCTGGATTCGTTGTCGTGCGATGCGCTGCTGGCGAGCGAGACGCGGCCGCGATTGGTATGCGAAGGCGACCACGTCCTGGTCATCTTGCGTGGCGTCAATCTCAACCCAGGAGCCGAGCCGGACGACATGATCTCCTTGCGCATCTGGGTCGAGGCCGGCCGGGTCATCAGTCTGCGGCATCGTCGTCTGCTCGCCGTGACCGATGTTCGCAAGCTGATGCTCGCCGGCAAGGGGCCGCGCACTCCGGGGGAGCTGGTGGTGATGATCGCAGGGCGGTTGGTCGATCGTCAGGGTGTTGTGGTCGAGGCCCTCGAAGACACCGTGGACGAAGTCGAAGAAGAGATCGTGAAAGAAGCCGGCTATGCACTTAGGACCAGGATCGCCGAGTTTCGCCGTCAGGCGATCGGCTTGCGTCGCTACATCGCGCCCCAGCGGGATGTTCTCGCACAGTTGGTGAACTTGCCGGTCACCTGGCTGGACGCGAACCTTCGGGCGCGGTTGCGGGAGGTCGCAGAGCATCAGGTGCGGCTGGTGGAGGAAGTGGATGCCGCCAGGGAGCGGGCTGGCGTTGCGCAGGAGGAGCTCAACGGTCGACTCAGCGAGCAGATGAACCGGAACATGTATGTGCTGTCCGTGGTTGCGGGGGTGTTCCTGCCGCTGGGTCTGCTCACCGGCTTACTGGGCATCAACGTAGGTGGCATGCCGGGTGTCGAAAGCCCGTACGCGTTCTGGTCAGTCTGCGCGATTCTGGTCGTGCTTGCGATCGTCATGATCTGGTTGTTCCGGCGCGCACGCTTGATGTAGGCAGAGCCTGGAGATGTGCGCACTCTGAGGTCATTCCGAGGAATGTGTGGGCTAGGCTGGTGGCAGAACCAAATGCACCTGCTCTATCGGATGTGACATGTTGCCTGCGGTGGCAGAGGCTGCTGATGTCGAAGCGCCGTTGCTGGCTGCTCGCACCATCCGCAGTCTGGCCGAACGCCGTGCGCAGCCAACGCGTCCGCTGCCCCTGCTCTCATGCGAATCCGCGCGCCTTATACCTGCATCAGGCCGGCAGTCTTCAGCTTGTGTTCATGAGCGCGCGGTAAAGATCTGGCCATGAATTTGCCAAACCTCGCGCAGCTCCTGACCCAAAAACCGCAACTGTTGGCGATTGGCGCCCACAGTGGTCTTAGCGCTCGCCTCGGTCAGCGAGCCGGCTTCGATGCGATTTGGGCCAGCGGGTTTGAGATCTCCGCCGCGCATGGTGTGCCCGACGCCAACATTCTCGACATGAGCGAGCAGCTGGCGGCCGCGCGCCAGATTGGCGATGCAGTCACGATTCCGGTGATTGCCGACTGCGACAACGGTTACGGCAACGCGATCAACGCGGCGGTGACGGCGCGCAAGTTTGCCCAGGCCGGCATCGCCGCAATCTGCATCGAGGACAACGACTTTCCCAAACGCTGCAGTTTCTACTCGGATGCGGGGCGGCGGTTGGTTTCTGCCAAGGAGCACGCGTTGAAAGTGGCGGCGTGCAAACACAGTACGAATGGAGAACTGTTCGTGATCGCCCGCACCGAGGCACTGATAGCGGGCATGGAAATGAACGAGGCGTTGGATCGGCTGCAGGCCTACGCCGAGGCCGGCGCGGACGCGGTGCTGATCCATTCCAAGAAAAAGTCGCCCGAGCAAATCCTCGAATTTGCTGCGCGGTGGCAGCATCCGACGCCGCTGGTGGCGGTGCCGACGACCTACGACACGATCACCGCGGCGGAACTTGGCGCCGTCGGTTGCCGAATCGTGATCTTTGCCAACCACGGGTTGCGGGCGTCGATCCGCGCGATGCAGAACGCTTACGAAAAGCTGATCAAGGCCAATGGTGACGACGTGCTGCGCGAGCTCGGTTCTGCTGCGGTGCAGGGCCGCGCGGCATTGGGGGAACGGGCCGGCGCGATGGACGTGCGGGTGGGGCGCGGGACGCGCAGCGAGCCGTTCGTGAAGGGTCCGCTGTGCGCCGAGGTGGATGGGTTTTCGCTACATGCCGGGGTGCGGGTCGAAGCTCGCGACCGG
>JBBQMG010000059.1:0-22807 GCA_038328705.1 Acidimicrobiales bacterium
TTGAGTCAGAGCAGGTGGAGCTCGCGGGCGGCTTGCACGGCAGCTTGGCGGTTGGTGACCGCGAGCTTGCGATAGATCGCGCTGCACTGGGTCTTCACCGTGTTCGGCGACACGTACAGCTCGCGTGCGATCTCGGGGAGAGAGAGCACGGACGGCAGGTAGCGGAGCACCGCCATCTCCCGTTCGGAGAGTTGCTCGACCATCCCAGCCGTGGCTGCGGATCGTGATCGGGGAACCCTGTGCTTGGCCGAAACACGCTCCAGTAGCGGATGATTGATACCAGGGTCAGGGCACTGCCTGATCAGACGGTGCGCCTCGTCCAGCAACTCGCGCCCACGGTCCGCTTCATTCTGGAGCAACACGTCGCCGGCGATGGTCAGCACGAACACCAGGCCCAGCAACGTGGTGGCCCGACGCGCAAGCACGACGGCGTGCTCGGCCTCGGCTGTCGCGTCGGACGAACCCGTCGCTGCCAGGATGGCAACTGCCGGCGCGATGCCGTGGTACTCGCCGAGCCCGGAGATCGTTGCGAAGTCGAGCGCACGCCGTGCTGCGATACGGGCCGACCGAGGACTCGCGCTGTGGAACTCGACGATCGCTGCGGCCACCAGTGCCATGGCATGCGCAGTGACCCGCTTCTCGACCTGTGTGCGCCCGAATGCGATGGCGAGAGTTGTTCGAGCCTCCTCAGGCAAGCCTGCCCAGGCGAACGCGGCCCCGACCGCGGTTGTCAGTTCGCTGGGCCGTGCCTCGAGATCGCCGGCGGCGACGACTTCTCGTGCGCCGTCGAGCGCAATGCCGACGTCGCCCTTGCCCAGCGCGAGATTGATCCGTAACGGCATGGTGCGCATCGGGTCCAGATCACCCGGCAGCGTGGCCGTCGCCTGATCCAACAGACGCTGCGCTTCCTCGTAGCGGCCCGTCAAGTAGTGGTCCCAACCGGAGAGCAACGAGCAGAGCGCATCGAGCTCGCCGTCGCTCGCCAACCGCGCGAGGATCCTGCGCAGTGTTCGCAGCTGGCCACTGCCGAGAAGGTCGGGGCCGACGAGCCGCATCAGGAACATGGCCTGCTCGCGGTCGCCTGCGGCCAGTAGGTGGTCGACGGCGGCGGCCGGGTGGCCGGACGTTTCGAACCACGCGGCCGCGCGTCGGTTCAGATCAGGCAGCCGATCCGGGATCGAGCGTCGAGCTTCGAGCAACAGCATGTCGCGGAACAGGTGGTGGTACCGGTACCACTCGCCCGTCGTATCCAGTCGAATGACGAACTGGTTGCTGGTGGCGAGGCCATCGAGCCAACGCGCTCCGTCGTTCGAGCCGGTGACCGCATCGAGCAGGGGACCCGACAGCCGGTGCAGTACGGCTGCTTCGACCATCCGGCGACGCTCGTCCTCCTCGAGCACGGCGAGCAGTTCGTCGGTGAGGTAGCCGGCAACGAGCTGATCATCACCGCGAAAGGTCTCGACGAAACGATCGGTGTCGGTGGTGCGTTCCAACGACAACCCGGCCAGCACGAGCCCCGCCGCCCAACCTTCGGTGCGTTCGCACAGGTCATCGAGCCGTCGGCCGTCCAGTCGCTCGGCGGAGGAGCCCAAGAGAGCGGCGGCCTCGACGGAGTCGAACCGGAGGTCACCTGCGCGGATTTCTCTCACACGCCCGCGCACCCGCATGCGGCCAAGCCGAAATGGAGGGTCGGCGCGGGTGACCAGTACGAGCATGAGCTGTGGTGGGCACAGGTCGATCAGACGCTCCATGCCCCGGTGCACCGCGGGATCGTCGATGAGGTGGTAGTCGTCGAGCACCACGACGAGCCGATTCGGCAAGGTCGAGAGCTCGTTGACGAGCGTCGGCACGATGACCTGGCCGGACCCGAGCGAGCCGACCACCAGCGGTTCCACGTGGGCGGCGACCTGAGGGTTGGCGCGGCCGAGTGCCGCGGTGAACGAAACCCAGAAGCGGGCCGGGTCGGCGTCGGACTCTTCCAGTTGCAACCACGCCACCGAACTGCGGTGAGTCGCTGCCCACCCCGCGACGAGCGTCGACTTACCGGAGCCGGCAGGCGCGCTGACCAGCACGAACGGCACGTCGGCAGCGTCGGCCGAATCCAGGACAGCGTCGAGCCGGGCGCGATCCACGAGGCGCGCCGGCGGCACCGGTGGCCGCAGCTTGGTGGCCGCCAGGTTGCTGCTCGACCAGTCGCCCACCAGGCGAACATAGCGGGCGTTCACCTGGGTGAATCGCCAACTGAGGTGAAGTCGATTCACCTGCTCCGGTGTGACAGTGCCGACATGCCCGACATACACACCCACGAGATCGTGCTCCGGGGCCGACTCGGCTGCCGGTTGCTCGGTCCCTTCCTCGATGACTTCACCGTCGACCACGACGAGGCCGGTCTCACCCGGCTCGTCGGCACCGTCCGTGATTCCTCGCACCTGCACGGCCTCGTGGCCTACCTGGCATCGATCAACGCCGAGTTGATCTCCATCACCCCGGTCACTTCGACCCACAACACAAGGAGCACCTCATGATCACGGTTTCCCACCTCACGAAGTCATACGGCCGAAGCACCGTCGTCGACGACCTGTCATTCGAGCTCACCGCCGGGCACATCACCGGCTTCGTCGGCCCGAATGGTGCCGGCAAGTCGACCACGATGCGCATGATGGTCGGCCTCGCCCGACCCGACGCCGGCGAAGTCACCTACAACGGCTCGAACTACGCCGACCTTCGTGACCCAGCCCGTACCGTGGGTGTGGTTCTCGATGCCAGGGCCATGCATCCCGGTCGCTCGGCCCGCAATCATCTCCGAGCGATGGCGGCGATCAGCTTGGTACACAAAGCTCGTGTCGACGAGGTGCTGCACTTGGTCGGCCTCGACACTGCCGCCGGCCAACGAGTGGGCGGCTTCTCGCTCGGCATGCGCCAGCGCCTCGCCATCGCCGGTGCCCTGCTCGGTGACCCGGAGGTGCTGATGCTCGACGAGCCGGCGAACGGCCTCGACCCCGACGGCATCCGCTGGCTGCGCACGATGCTCACCGACTTCGCCAAGGACGGCGGCACGGTGTTCGTCTCCAGTCACTTCATCGCCGAGCTCGCAGCGTTTGCCGACGACCTTGTCGTCGTCGGCAATGGCCGCCTCATCACCGCCGAGCCCCTGGTCACGACCCTCGACCGTGACCGCTCGCGCAGCCTCGAAGACATCCTCCTCGATCTCACCCGCGACGCCGCCCGCTACGCCGCCGCCTGATCCACCACCAACCCCGAAAAGGAACTCCAATGAACGCCACCATCACCACTGCTGTCCGTGCCACCTCCGCCCCGTCACCGATCGTCCGCGATCTGCGTGCGGCCATTCGCAGCGAGTGGATCAAACTCCGCTCGGTCCGCGCCACGCCGATCTTCGTCGGCCTCGTCAGCGTCATCGGCGTCGGCATGTCGCTGATCCTCGGCAAGGCGGTCAAGACCGACCCGTACGATCATCTGCCGTTCACGATCGGCAACACCTTCCTCGTTTCCAGTTGGCTGACGACACTGTTCGCCGTCGTCGCCGGCACCCTGCTGTTCACCTCCGAAGTGCAGCACGGCACGCTCGCCGGCGCACTCACTGCCCGTCCGTCGAAGGCGATCATCGTCGGCGCGAAGGTGCTCATAGCGGCCGTCCTCGGGTTCGCCATGGGCGCACTTGGCATCATCGGCGGACTCGTCGGAGGCGTCGCCAGTGGTATGGATACCGGCGACGTCTCGGGGGCAGCGGCGGGTGTGGCCTGGGCGCTGTTGCTGACCACGCTCGCTGCGGTACTCGGCCTCGGCGTCGGTCTGATCGTGCGCCACAGTGCTGCCGCAGTGACCACCGTGCTCATCTGGGCACTTGCCGTCGAGACTCTGGTAAGCAGCATCCTGTCCGCCAACGTCTCTCGGCTGCTGCCATTCTCGACCGCTCACGCCCTGCTGGGCACACGTTCTGTCGCTGACACGCCCGAGACCCTTGCTGCTGCCTTGTCCAACGTGGGCAATGCGGCGGTTTTCGGTTGCTGGGCCACCGCCGCCGTAGCAATCGGTACAGCCCTACTGATTCGGCAGGACTCGTGATGGCTCGCTTCGCAGCCTTCCAGAACCGCAACTTCCGCCGGTACTTCATCGGTCAGGTGATCTCGAGCGTCGGAACCTGGCTGCAGGCCCTGGCGGTCACCTGGCTGGTGCTGGACCTCACCGGCCGCAGCGATCGTCTCGGTATTGCCGTTGCCCTGCAGTTCCTGCCGCTGCTCCTGCTCGGTGCGCCGGCAGGAGTGCTCGCCGACAGAGTCGACAACCGCCGGCTGCTGCTGGTGACGTCGACCGTGTCGGCCCTACTTGCCTTGATCTTCGGTCTCGTCGTGTCCCCGGGAACTGCGAACCTCGGGGTTATCTACGGCCTGACACTGCTGTCCGGTCTGGTGCTGGCGGTGGAACGTCCAGCGATGCAAGCACTCCTGTTTCAGCTCGTGGGGCGTGAGACACTGCCCAGCGCCGTAGCCGCCAACAGCACCATCGTGGGGGTGTCGCGACTCGTCGGTCCGGCGCTTGGCGGTGCAATGATCGCCATCAGCGGCGTTGCCTCCTGCTTCTACGCAAACGCTGTGTCCTATGGAGCGGTCGTCGTTGCCCTGGCAAGCATCAGCCGCCACCAGATGGTTGCTCGACCGACCAGCCCTCGGGCCCGAGGAAACCTGCGTGCGGCGGTCGCCCATGTACGCCACCGTCCCGATGTCCGCCGGCCGCTCATCGTGATGGCGGTCGTAGGGCTCGTGGCCCTCAACTTCCAGACCACCATCCCCTCGATGGTGCGGTTCGGGTTCGATCGCGGAGCGGGCGCTGTCGGAACCGCAATGAGCGTCAGCGCCATCGGATCGATCCTCGGTGGTATCTATGCCGCTGGCATCACGCCGAACTCGCGCCGCACGCTCGCGTTGGCCCTCGTCGGCTTCAGCGCGACGCTGCTCGTGTTCGCTGCTGCACCCAGTTATCTGGCCTTCGTGTTGCTCGGCATCCCGCTTGGCTTCGCCTCGGCCTGCTTCCAGTCGATCAACACCGTCGCCGTGCAACAGGCGACCGAGCCGTCCATGCAGGGCCGGGTCATGGCGTTGCATCAGATGGCCCTGTACGGCAGTACGCCGATCGGAGCGCTGGCGATGGGTTGGGTCATTCAGGCGACCTCGCCTCGAGTGCCATTCGTACTCGGCGGCCTTGCGGCCTTGTCGTGCGCAGTGGCGTTGGTATGGGCGGCAAGTCGGTCAGCGGCAGCTGAAACCGACACAACGGAGACCGGCGAGACTTCGTTGGTGATCAGCGACGCCAGAACAGGTGGTGTGTCACTCCGCTAAGACGCCCCACCAACCAGTCCAGTCGAAATTGTCCCACGGGCCCCGGTGAGGGCCGAACTTCTTGCGGTCCATGATCTCGGCGCCGATGTTGCGCGAGAAGTCGCGGGTGAAGTAGTCGTCGAGCCCGCGCGAGCCGCCCGGTTCCGTTCGGTTGGGCCAACTCGTCGTCGCCCCGGCCTACGAGGCAAGTACGGCCGGATCAGCATGACCAAAGGGTCGCTCGAGGCTCTGGCCTTCGCCTGAACCGAACCCGTCCTTCGAAATGCAGAAGTTCTGTATGCGCAGCAGCTGTGAATCACGGAGCCTCCGCCGGCGCTGCCAGGCCGAGGCCGGCGTACTGCGACTGTGCCACGGCGAAGGCCTCCCTATCCCATGGCAATGGGTGGCCGGCGAGGCACGGCTCGAGGCGGGAGAGCGACGCGTGCAGGCCAACCACGTAGCAGCTGTTGGTCGCGCCGCCGACGTCTGGCACTACGTGGCTGAGCCGCAGTACGCAGCCGGTGTCCACCGGCTCGAGTTCCAACGCATGGTCAAGCCTGCATCGAGGTGGGTGGGTTCCAACAGCATCGGTGGCTCGACCCGAGTGATCGTGCACGTGATCGTCATCGCTTCATCACCGCGTCCGGCGAACACCATGTGGCCGCCCTCGCGTAGGTCGACGGTGACCTCGGCGTCGAACGGCAACCACCAGTCGGCCAGGCGCACCGGGTTGGTGACTGCATCCCACACGTCACGGATCGGGTACGGAAGGTGGCGTTCGAATCGGATGACTCCGCCATCGTCGGTGCGTTCCAGGGTGCCGTCGGAGGTGGGGCTGGGGAGGTCGCTCATCGGCGTTCCTTTGTGCTCGAGGGAATTGGTTGCGATGTACGTTGCAGGTGCTGCTCCAGCGAGTCGAGTCGCGCGCTCCACTCCGTTCGGTAGGGCTCGAGCCACGCGTCCAGCTCCATCAGCGGTTCGGGTCGTAGTCGGTACAGGCGACGCTGGGCGTCGTGTCGTACCTCCACCAGCCCGGCATCGCGAAGCACCTTCAGGTGGCGAGACACTCCCGGCTGGTTCATCCCGACCTTCTCGACCAGCTCGTTGACCGAGCGCTCGCCCTCGCGCACGGCATCGAGAATGCGCCGTCGCGTGGGCTCGGCGATCACTTCCAGGACAGCGGGCATTTCAGTAACATACACTTCAACATATATAAGCGCAAGCATATGATAGGCGCACGGCACGAGCATGCCAATCGAAACTTTCAAGAAACAAGTCGCCGCTCGACCGGATGTTCGGCTCCGATTGGTGGACAATGGGTCGATGAAAAAGCCTGTCGGAAGGTTCCGCAGTTGCGCAGGGCTCACTTCTGGCGCGCACCGTCGCGCGCTGGCCGGTGTGGTTCTGCTCGTCTCGTTGGCGGCGTGCGGTGGCACATCATCGACGGCGAGCGAGGCGACCCTCGGCGAGGGCTCGACCAGCGCCCCTGTCGTGGCGCAGATCACCGAACCACCATCGAACGCAAGTGAGACCACCGTCGTAGCGGGAACCCCTGCCGAGTCCCCCAAGGTTCCCGAACTGTTGCAGTTCACCGCACCACTGGTAGGCGGTGGCGAGTTCAACGGTGCTGATCGCGCAGGGCAAGCGACGGCATTCTGGTTCTGGGCTCCCACTTGAAGCGTCTGCAACGCAGAAGCTGCTTCGGTCGAGGCAGCAGCACAAAAGTGGGTTGGCCAGGTCGACTTCGTCGGTGTCGCGTGGACGGGCGACGACGGTTCGTTCCAGAAATTCATCGACAAGTACTCGTTGTCGTTCCCCCAGATCAGCGATGACCCGGGAACCGTCTTTGCTCGCTTCGGCGTCCCGGCCCAACCAGCGTTCGTTGTTGTCGCCGCGAACGGTGACACCCAGGTCCTGCTCGGCGCAGTCGATGAAGCGAAGCTTCAGACCGTGCTGACGCAGGCCGCCGCGGGCTGAGTGGGCAGCCAGATTGGCTTGGCTTGAATGATTGCGCTCGAGGGCAATTTCGCATACAGCTTTCTGCTTGGGATGTTCGCAGCTGTCAACCCGTGTGGGTTCGTCATGCTGCCCGCGTACTTGATGTACTTCCTCGGGCTCGAGAGCCAGCGGAGCGATGCCGAGCCGCAGACGGCCAGCGTGCAACGGGCGCTCGTCGTCAGCCTGGCCACATCCGCCGGTTTCATCGCAGTGTTCCTGGTCGTCGGAACCATCTCGAGCCTCGTGACCCGCGGGATCCAGGACAACGCGAAGTATGTCTCTCTCGTGGTCGGCGTCGGACTCATCGTCCTGGGCATCATGATGCTGCGCGGTTGGAAGCCGCCGCTGACCACCGCCGGCGCCGGCCGCGAGCGCAAGCGCACCTTCGTCGGGATGTTTGCGTTCGGCGCTGCCTACGCCGTTGCCTCGATCGGATGCACGATCGGGTTCCTCGTGTCAGCGGTTTTCGGGTCATTCGCCGCAACGGGCTTCGTCAGCGGCGTGCTCAGCGTCACGCTCTACGGTGCCGGCATGGCGCTGGTCGTGACCGCGTTGACGATGACCCTCGCGGTCGCCAGCAGCGGGTTGCTGAGAGTCCTGCGCAACGGCCTGCGTTACATCGATCGCGCGGCTGGGGTCTTCATCATCCTGACGGGCGTGTATCTCACGTGGTACTGGTACGCCGCAATCACAGGCAGTGGGACCAATGCGATCACCGGTGCGGTCGAGAACTGGCAGAGCCAGCTGGTGACCTTCATGCAGCGCCAGGGGGTGTGGCGATTGGCGATCGTGCTCGGGTCGGCAGTTGCTGTCGGGCTCACGATCATGGCTGTCTCTCACCGTCGCAGATCAGACCGAGATCAGCAAACGCCCGACAACGAACAGATCTCGGTCTGAACTCAGAGCGAGCGAGTAGCCGGCGCCATGTAGAACCACACCGCCGACTTCGCACCCGATTCACGAATGGCATCCCGCGCTGCGAGCACGACGCGGCCAGTCTCGGTGTGTTCGAAGTACCAGTCCTCGAGCGCCCGTGGGCCGGGCAGCGGGCCGGTCACGAGATCGAGCGCAGCTTCTTCGTAGTAGGAACGGATGTCGTGGCACAGTGCGGTGGTGTTCCCACCTGGCAGCTCGGCGGTCCGCCAATCGGCGCCCTCGGCGATGGCAACGAGGCTGGCCACGGCTGCGGGCACTTCGGCGGCCTCGATCACTCGTCCGACTGACGAGACACCGCGCCGCTCCGCGACGCGGTCGTACGCACGGCGGATACCTCTGGCTTCATCGACGGCCGGCGGGAGCCCAGGGTCGAACCGTGGTGGCAGTGTGCACGACACCTGCTCCGCCTCGGATTCGATGACCACCGGGTGATCGACCAGCACCGGCCCCGACGGCGCGTCGAGCAGCGCAAAGGCATGGGCGAGCACATCGTGTTGGAACTCGGGATCGCCCGGTCGGCCGAGCGGTCGGCCCAGCGGGAACTCGCAGTGCAGGGCACGCGGTGGTGCCGTCTTGACCGTCATTGCGCGGACCGATGACAACACGACCGTCGCGATCCCTGCGGCCTCGAATACGTGGGCGAGCACACTCACGGTGCGCGTGCACAGCGGTCAAACGGGTGTCAACAGCACGACATCGACGCCGTCGGCACGCAGCGCAGCCGCAGCCGCCGGCCCACTGTCGAAACGGACAGTCGAGAGGTCGTCGGGTTGGTTGCCCGCGAATGACACATGACGCGGTGCCACTGCACCGATCACACCACGGGCGGCGAGCTCCTCCAGCCGGTCGATCGGATAGACGACGTTGAGATCCATCGCAAACGCTGAACGATCGAAGTTGGGGCTCCAGTGGCCGAGAATCAGGTCGCGCCGTGACCGATCGATGAGCCGGTAGCTCGTATCGCCGCCGTCGAAGGCGTTGGCCTCTGGCGTGTGCAAGGCCGCTGACGTGACGATCGCAACCGTCGACGACGCGAGCGTTGCGGGGGTCACGAACGCGGGCGAGTCGAACGTCGGGCCGGGCAGCGATGACGAATGGGCCCGCATTGCCTGATCACCGTTCATG
The DNA here is from genome assembly GCA_038328705.1 of Acidimicrobiales bacterium. Classification (GTDB taxonomy): domain Bacteria; phylum Actinomycetota; class Acidimicrobiia; order Acidimicrobiales; family Ilumatobacteraceae; genus UBA668. Next base: position 9,396 of record JBBQMG010000059.1, read on the forward strand.
TCGTCCTCCACAATCGTTGAACGCCGAGCTTGTCATGCCGGTCGCGCTGGCGGCGACACAAGCTGCTGCCCTCCTGCGGCGCCGAAGTGGTCGACTCGATGGCGGTCTTCCTGTGTGGCACCTTGCATGGGAGGAACCGCGCTCAGTCGAGTTCGGCGGCCGAGCGGTATGCCATCTCCACGATTCGTAGGGCGGTGAGGCCGACTTCGGCCGAGGCGATCGGGGTCTCGCCGGTGGCACAGCAGTGGGCGAAGTCGGCCATCTGGGCCTGGTACATCGGCAGTGAGCAGTGCTCGTAGCCCTCGGGTGGTGGTGCGGATGGCGTGAACTCGGGCCAGATACGGTCGTGACCGGCAGTGCCATAGACCTCGGTGTCGGCCTCGACGCCGTCGAGCCGGGGTTGCCACCAGCCGCATTCCACCACACTGCGTACGCCGTTGGACCAGTCGATCACCACAACGCCATCGTCGTCGACCGCGTATGCCCCGTAGGCGGTGCCCAGCGAGGCGGTCACTCGCACCGGCTGCGGGTCACCAAGTAGGAAGCGCACCGTGTCGATGGCATGGATGCCCATGTCGATGAGCGCACCACCTCCGGCGAGTGCTGGGTCCGTGAACCATCCACTCGGACCCCATCCTGCGTGGATGCCGTACCCCCGAGTGCGCACCGGTCGTCCAACGCCGCCCGCTGCAATTCGGTCACGCATGGAAATCACCTCGTACCGATAGCGCCACATGTGCCCGACGAGCAGGGTGAGGCCGGCTGTCGACGCGGCAGCGGCGATCTCCTCGCCCTCGATCACCGTGATCGCCATCGGTTTGTCGAGAAGCACATGCTTGCCCGCGGCGAGCGCGGCCATTGCCTGCGGATGGTGCAGCACGTTCGGGGTGCCGATGACGACAGCGTCGACGTCGTTTGAAGTCACCGCGGCCTGCCAGTCGTCGGCGGAGCGACAGATGTGTGTGATCTCCAGCCCACAGGCAAGTGCGGCCTGCTCGTGCATCCGGCCGATGAAGCCGTGGCCCAGCAGTGCGAGTCGCAACGAACTACTCATCTGGCGTCGCCCACATGGTGACGATCTCGGAGGCGCGAGCCTGGATGCGGGCTGCGGCGCGGGCGACGTCGAGAACGTCCTCGCGATCGGCCAGCAGCAGTCGGTGCTGCAACCAGACCGTGCTGGCCGCGGCGTGCTCGGCACGCGGAAGGCTCAGCGTCGAGTAGTCGATGGTTGGCGCGTGCTCACGCAGCCGCGGTGCGAAGTTCCGGTTGCGGAACAGGGCCAGTTCGTTGAGCGATGGATAGGAGACGCCCATCGGGATGCCCTCGGCGCCGAGTGCCGCCTCGAACATCTGCAACGAAAGCCCAGCGAACTGGTCACTGTCGTAGTGGATCACGTAGCAGTAGTTGCCCTGAGTCGACATACGTGGGTCGCGCCGCGGGGTGCGCAGCCCGGGGATCTCGTCGAGCGCGCTGTTGAGCGCAATGGCATTGTCGTTGCGGATTCGGTTCTGCTCGGGGAAGCGGTCGAGCTGCGCTTGCAGCACGGCACCCTGCCACTCGGTCATCCGCAGGTTCGAACCGTAGGTTGCGTGATGGTAGAACCACATGTCCTTCACCCGACCGCAGTCCGCATACGCCCATGCTCGATCGCGGAGCTCCTCGTTGTTGCAGATCAACACCCCGCCCTCACCGGCAGTCATCAGCTTGGACCGTTGCATCGAGAAGCTGCCGAAGTCGCCCCACGAGCCGACGCCACGTCCTCGCCAGAACGTGCCGTGAGCATGGGCGCAGTCTTCGATGAGGCTCAACCCGCGGCGAGCGCACAGGTCGGTGAGCGCGTCGAGGTCGGCGGCCGCGCCCGCGACATGGACGGCAATGATCGCCTTGGTGCGTGGTGTGATTGCTGCTTCGGCGGCCGCGACATCGATGCACAACGTGTCGGGATCGATGTCGACCAGGACTGGGGAAGCGTTGACCGCGAGAACTGCCCCGGCGGACGCGACGAACGTCATCCCTGGAACGATCACTTCGTCACCGTCGCCCACATCGCACGCGACGAGCGCTGCCTCCAGGGTGTGCGTGCCGTTGGTGAGCGCCATCCCGAAGCGAGCACCATGGTAGGCGGCAAAGTTGGCCGCAAAGGTCGACGCGACATTGCCGTTGCCCTGCCACCACCCGCCCTCCTCGAGAACCTGCAGCAACCTGCCGCGCTCTCCTTCGTCCCACACCGGCCACGAGGGGTAGTCGGTACTGCGAACTGGCGTGCCGCCGAGAATGGCGGGTGTGTCGATGATGCTGGTCATACTGGCTCCAGAAGCGTTCGGGGATAGGTCGCTCCGTCGAGGGCGGCGTGGTCGCCGATGACGGTGAGATCTGGGTGATCGAAAAGGCTGCTGGCGGGCACCAGTGGCGACTTTCGTCGTGTCAACAGTGCAGCCACGGCCTCATTCTTGGCTACACCGGTGGCGATGAGAATGATCGAGCGCGCCTCGGCAATTGTTGCCAGACCCTGCGTGACCACCTGGTGCGGCACGTGGTCGAGACTGGTGAAGAATCGCGCGTTGTCGGCACGTGTGGCGTCGTGGAGGAAGCCGACGTGTGTCCTGCTCGCGATCGCTGTGCCCGGCTCGTTGAAGCCGATGTGTCCGTTGCGACCGATCCCGAGGATCTGCACGTCGACTCCGCCGAGATCGCACAGCAGCCGCTCGTAGCGTTCTGCAGCAAGGTCGAGATCTTCCGAGTCGACGTCGGGAGCGTGCACGTGGTGCTGGGGTAGACCGAGTGGCGCCGCCAGCTGGTCGATGATCACCGTGCGGTAGCGACGTGGATCTGCTGGGGTCAGCCCGACGTACTCGTCCAGCAAGCACAGCTGTACATCCTCTGGCAGTGACCGAGCGCGGACCAGTTCGCGGTATGTCAGCACGGGTGACGAGCCGGTGGCCACCCCGAGCACATGCGGTCTCCTCGCAGCGATCAACGTCGCAGCTGCGCGTGCCACCGTCTGTTCGTCGGCGCCGACCAGAACTCTCATCCGATCAGCTCGCGCGCAGTGCAGCGCGCACAGCATCGAGGACGCCGTCGTCGACGACCAAGTCGTTGGCCTGCGAGAACCACAGGCCCTGCTCATCCACGAATGAGGGCATCCGGCGCAACGATGCTTCGACCTCTTGCCAGGTGACGCCCAATTCGGTGAGGTCGGTGCGCATCTGTGCCAGCTCGGCGATTCGGCGCGGCCGGCCGGGATCATTGCCCTGCAGGGTGGACATGATGAGGACGCCCAACGTCACCAGTTCTCCGTGCATGATGGTGCGCCCGGTAACCTCCTCGAATGAGTAGGCGAAGAAGTGCTCGCTGCCCTCCTCGAAGCGGGCATGGCCGAGCGCATGGCAGCGCCAGCCGATGTCGCGATGGCATTCCATCAGCCGACGAAGCCCGTCATCACTGCCGGCAGCCAACGACGGAGCGAGGTCCTCGAGCTCGTCGAGGTACGCCAGCGACATCGTTGCGGCCTCCTCATCCCAGGGTTGGTCCCTGCCCGCGGCTGTGGCCAGTTGCCAATCGAAGCGAGCGGTGTGGCACGAGAGGACGTCTCCGATGCCGCCGCGCACAAGAGCGGCGGGGGCCGACGCGATGAGATCGAAGTCGACCAGCACCCTCTCGGGTACTGCGTCACCTTCGTAGCGAACGCCACCTGCGTCGCGTAGCGCAGTCATCCTCGTGAAGCAGGCGTTGACGGAGGGGAGCGAAGGCACCTGGTAGAGCGGCACCGATCGCCGCCAGTGCAGCCACTTCGCAGCGTCCATCGCCGAACCGCCACCGATGCCGATCACCGCGTCCACGGCCGGCAGGGTGGCGACGAGGTGCTCGAGGTGCGAGGGCGTGAGATCGCCAGCGGGGATCACGATCGTGGGCGGATGAGGTAGCGAGGGCTCCAGCAGCGCCCACGGCTCCGGGTGGGTGACAACGGCGTACGAGGCGATTCCGGTCAGTTCGGTCGCGAGCAGGTGGCGCCCGTACGACGTGGTAAAACCCTTGGCCCAGTCGCCGGTCAGGACAGTCGCAGCGCTCATGTTCGACGAACTCCCAAATGCGCCAGATACCCCGCCAGTCCGCCGAAGGTGACGATGCGGAACTCTTCTGCGGCGCCGAGACCGTGGGCGGCGCCAGTTGCGGCCGCACCAGCCGCGACCAGTGCTTCCATCATCGGGCGAATGTCGCCGGTGGCGACCACGTTGGCGGCCAGCGGGAGATCCCAGCCTCCTGTGGACGCTTGAAGACACAACTGGTTGGCGAAGTTGGTCATCATCGTGGTGTGCTGACAGGCGGCTTCGATCTTGCGGTCGAGCGTGCTGGAGATGTCCACGACGTCGGTGACGTCCACGACCTTGCGACCGAAATACCACCGCTCGAAGCAGCCGTGCAACTGCAGGCCCTCAGCAAGGTGTTCTGGATGGTGCTTGTCGAACTGGCTGGTCCAGAATGCTTCGTCGGCAGCGGCCGCGACCTTGATGTGGTCCTGGTTGTCTTCGCCATACATGGCATAGGGGTCGAAGGTGACGAGCGCGTAAGGGCGGTGCAGTCGGATCTGGCGGATGAACCGTTCGCGCAGCGCCACTTCGCTGACATCGGCGAGCGTGTCGGTGGGGTAGCCGAGTTCCACGATCTCGGCGACCCCGAGAATGTCCGCAGCGCGTTCGAACTCGGTGGAGTTGGCAGCGATCGTGTCCGCTTCGGAGAGACCAACCGAGTCCCACCGGTCATCGGTGACCCTGACGACCACGACCCGCCACCCGGCCGCTGCCCATGCTGCGACGGTTCCGCCGAGAAAGAGGGCGACATCGTCGGCGTGGGCGACGAGGAGCAGGACGACGCGCTGGTTCCCCAATTCGATCTCACGTATCGCAGGCATTGAGCGCAACTGTAGCACCTGCGTCATTTCGGTCAATAGTCTTGACTGAAGTCCATCGTGAAAGTTTTGCCTCTTGTAAGGAAGGTTTCCTTACATTATTCTGACCGCCGTGAACAACGCCTACGGCTCGCAACCTGCGCACCTTCGGGACATGAACGAACGTGTCGTTTATCGTGCCGTGCGTGAGCTGCGGCCCATAACGCGCGCCGAGGTTGCCCGTCGCACACAGCTGTCGAAGCCCACCGTTTCACTTGCACTGCGAAGCCTGCAGGGCGCCGGCCTCGTGACGGAGTCCGAGTTGCAGACCATCAGCGACGGTCAGTCGGGCAGGGGTGGTCGTATGGGTGTCTTGTACGAGCCGGTTGCTCAGGCAGCTCTGGCCATCGGCGCCGAGTTCGACGTCGACGTGGTTCGCGCCGCGCTCACCGATCTCGACGGCAATGAACTCGACCGCTGCGTGGTCTCTCATGGGGCGGCCTCTCCCGACGACGTGTTCGGTGCCCTCGCAACTGCGGTATCAACGATCGTCAGCACTCGACGTCGGCGACGTCTGCGCTCGATCGTGGTGGGTTCGCCGGGAATCATCGACCGCACGACTGGGGTACTAAGCCAGTCTGGCGCACTCGCCGTGCTCGACGGAAGTCACCCATCGTCGACGCTCGAAGCGATGCTGCGGGTTCCAGTGATGGTTATCAACGACGTCGACCTTGCAGCCCGCGGCGAGCAAGCCCGTGGCCATGGGCGCTCGCGAACGGATTTCGCCGTCATCTCCATCGGGGCAGGCATGGGTGCCGCCCTCGTGCTGGATGGGCGGGTGTACGAGGGGGCCAGGGGCGGCGCCGGCGAGATCGACGACATCCCGTTCCGCCGACTCATGCGCTCACCGGTTCCAGTCAGCCCAGCGCTCGACGGGTTGGTCGGGTTGGCGACGTCGATGGCGCCACGGTTCCGGTCGACGGGCTTACGGGCCCCATACACCGCTGACGCTGTCTTTGCGGCGTTCGCGACCGGTGATCGCCTGGCGATTGCAGTGATCGATCGGCTGGCCGAGTGGACGAGTTGGTTCTCCGCCGCGATCGTCGCTGTGGTCGATCCCGAGCTGATCGTGCTCGCCGGGCAGATCGGCGCCCGTGAACCCCTTGCTGAACGGGTGCGTTCGCACCTCGAGCAAATGCTTCCGGTGGCCCCCGAGGTTGCCGTGTCCGAGCTGGGCGCCGGGTCAGTGATCGCCGGTGCGATTGCCGTTGCCAGTGACCAAGCCTTATTGGCGGCGCTCGATGAGCGAGGCGGCCGATCGGCATGACTTCGGCGGTCGAAGAAGTTTCGTAACCACAACAACTGAGGGGGACCACAATGCACGTCAGAACTCACGATCGGCACTTGCCTGGAGTACTCGCACTATCGATCGCGCTGGTTGCCGGATGTAGTGGCAACGACTCGAGTGGTAGTGCCGACACCGGCTCCGTCAGCACCGCCGCACCTGTGAGCGAGCCGGCTGGCACCGGCGCGCCCGGCTCGACGACAGCCACGACGGGCACGACCACGAAAGTCGAATTCGAGCCGACCACGCTCACGATGTGGGCTGGAGTGACAGATTCGGAAGGTGTCGACGCCTTTCGAGGCATTGTCGATCGCTGCGAGACCGACAACCCGTGGCTCACCATCGACTACGTGGGCAAGGACGACATGTCCACCGCCCTGTCCGCAGCAATCGAGGCGGGCAACCCGCCGGATCTGGTGCAGGCAGACTTTTCCGGAGAGCTTTCAGGCATCGACGCCGGCGGTTTGATCGAACCGATCGACGACCTGTTCGCTCGCGACGGTCTCGACTGGGGTGCCTTCGTGCCGGGTGGCAAGCGGCTCGTCGACTTCAACGGCAGGCACTTCGGGTTACCGCTTTCGCTCGACTCGGTCGGACTCTTCTACAACCAGGACGCGCTCACCGAGGCGGGAATCGACGCCCCACCGGCCACATTCGCAGAGCTGCTCGCCGCCTCCGAGAAGCTGCTGGTCGTCAACGCTGATGGCTCGATCGAGCGGGTCGGCTTCGTCCCGGATGTGGACGGTTCGTACTCGCTGTTCCTCACTCAACTGTTCGGGGCCACCCTGTTCAGCGACGACGGCGCCAAGATCACCATCACCGACACCTTGGACCAGTGGGTCGCGGCGTTGCAGTGGCAGAAGCAGTTCTACGACCTGATGGACACCGACCAGTTCAACCGATGGGCCGACGGGCTCGGCTCATACGATTCGGCCGACAACTTCTTCATCACGGGTCAGATTCCCCTGTATTTCGAGGGGTCCTACTTCGTCACCTGGCCCGATCGCTTCGGTGAGGGAAAGCCTGAAAATTGGGGTGTCGTACCCATGCCGGGGCCCGATGGTGTGGCCGACGCCGACCAGGTGTCCTTGATACCGAGTGGCAACTGGTTCATGATCCCAACCGGCGTCGACAACGTGGACGCTTCCTGGGAAGCGGTCAAGTGCATGGCGCTGGCAAGCGACGAGATCGCCGCGTTCGAGAAGGTGTACGGCAACATCCCGGCCAACATGGCAGCCCTCGACACCTACGAGGCGGCCGTCGTCCCGGAAATTCCTGCAATCCAGACATTCATCGACCTTGCCCGATCGCCAGCCGCGAAGCTTCCCGGCTCGGCTGTCGTCGTCGGTGCGCTGAGCGACGAGATCACCTCACTGATCCTCGACTATCGGCGTGGAGACCTCAGCGACGACGACCTGCGGGGTGCACTCGAGGATCTGCAGGCCCGATATCAGGACGAGTTGGACCTCGAGCTTGGCAACTGACGCAACCATCGTTGACGCTCGCCGCGCGGCACGGAGACGTGTGGCGCGGCGCAAGCGATGGACGGTGCTCGCCTTTCTGTCGCCATGGTTGATCGGCGTCGTGGTGTTCGTCCTCTACCCGATCATCAACTCGTTGTACTGGTCGTTCACCGTCAAGCGTTACGGCCAGCCGGCCAGATGGGTAGGGCTGGGCAACTACCGGTTGTTGCTCGACAACCCCGATCTTTCGCTGGCGCTGAAGAACACGGCGTACCTTGCCCTCATCGGCCTTCCGATCCGGTTGTTCGTCTCTATTCTCGCGGCAGCGTTGCTCGCCCGACCTCGTCGCGGCAACGGCGTGTACCGGCTGTTGTTCTATGTGCCTTCGGTGCTGCCCGCGGTTGCGAGCGGAGCGCTGTTCTTCTTCCTCCTGAAGCAGGGCGGGCCGGTTGCCAGCCTGCTCGACCTGTTCGGTGTGGAAGCGCCGCTGTGGTTCCGCGACCCTGTCTGGGCGAAACCGGCCCTCATCATGGTCGGCACCTGGGCGCTCGGTGACACCATGCTGATCTTCCTTGCCGGGTTGGTCGACATTCCCAAGTCGCTCTACGAGGCCGTCGAGCTCGATGGCGCAGGGCGTTGGGCCAGGTTCCGTTACGTCACCTTGCCGATGATCTCGCCGGTCATCTTCTTCACCGTTCTGACCGGCGTGATCGGCGTGCTGCAGAGCTTCGACCAAGCCTTCGTTCTCAGCCAAGCGGCGCGCAAAGGTCGTCTCACCGGGGCGCCCGACGGATCGCTGCTGACCTACGCAATGCTGCAACTGCGCTACTTCCAGGATGGTCGCATCGGCGTCGCCTCGGCCATGGCGTGGGTGATGTTCCTGATCACCCTGGTGATCACCGTGGCCCTGATGACCAGTCGCAGGCGCTGGGTGTACACCGCAACGGAGAGCGCATGAACGCGGCGATCACCGAGACACGTCCACCCGTTGCGACACACCGGTACCGCCAGCCGCTCGGGCGACGCGCGCTGTTGCTCGTGGGTCGTCATTCGGTGCTGATCGCGCTGGCGCTGATGTTTGCGCTGCCGTTGGTGTTCATGGTGCTGCAGTCGCTGATGCCGATCACTCAGGCCAAGACGACAGCGCTCTGGCCGAGCTCCATCGAGTGGGGGAACTACCGCGAGGTCTTTGATCGGATTCCGCTTGCGACCTACTTCGTCAACACACTCAAGGTCTGTTTCTTTTCGACCATTGGCACCGTGGTCAGCTGTGTGCCGGTTGCCTACGCGTTCAGCCACCTCCGTTGGCGGGGTCGCACGGCTGTGTTCGTGCTCGTGCTCTCGACGATGATGCTGCCGTACCAGGTGCTGTTCGTTTCGCAGTACGAGATCTTCACGTCGTTGGGATGGATCAACTCCATCCTGCCGCTGACCGTGCCGGCGTTCTTCGCCGATGCGTTCAGCATCTTCCTACTTCGCCAGTTCTTTCTGACCTTGCCCGCCGAGGTGATGGATGCAGCGCGCATCGACGGCGCCAGCGAGTTCGGTGTGCTGGCCCGGGTCGTGGTGCCGATGGCCCGACCGGGAATCATGGCCGTGGCCATCTTCCAGTTCCTGTTCTCGTGGAGCGACTTCTTCGGTCCCAACATCTATCTCGCAGATGAGAAGAGCCTGACACTGGCGGTCGGGTTGGTGCGTTTCAACACAGCGCTGGCCAAGACCGGCGAGTCGAACCTCACGATGGCGGCATCAGTCGTGTTCGTGCTTCCCATTCTTGTCGTGTTCTTCTTCGCACAAAAGGTGTTCATCGAGGGCGTCACGCTCACAGGAACGAAAGGCTGATCAGAGTGATCGACCACCAGCGGCGGCGCGACACGTGGCGTGTTGCCGAGATCCACTACTTCCGCGTGCCCCGCGAACGATGGGAGTTGATGGTGCTGCGCGCTCGCCAGAGCGGCGCCAACGCGGTGTCGAGCTACATCCCCTGGTTGCACCACGAACCCGTTGACGGCAGCCTCGACCTGCACGGCACCACACTTGCTGAGCGGGATCTGGTCGGGTTCGTCGCCGTGTGTGCAGCGGCTGGTTTGGGGTTCATCGCCAAGCCCGGGCCGTTCTGTGATTCGGAGATGCTGGGCGGCGGGATTCCCACTTGGCTTATCGAGGCGAATCCCCAGTGGTGGGCGCTCCAGCACGATGGCGCGCCGTACCGTCACAGCGACTCCTACGACCCTCGCCTGTCGTATGACTCGCCGGGCTACCAGGAGCGTGCTGCCGATTGGCTACGGGCGGTCGCCGTGGCATTGCGCCCGTTTGCCGGCTCCGCGCTGTGGGCATGGCAGATCGACAACGAGGCTCCAGGCGACGGGATGCTCGTGCACGAGAGCGACGATGCCCCCTCGCCGTTGCGCGCCGACTTCGCCGACGTCGGTCGTTGGCAGCGGTGGCTGTCGAGCGAGTACGGCACGGTCGCGGCCCTCAATGCTGCGTGGTCCAGCGTCCACGAGTCGTTCGATGATGTTGCGCTGCCTCGACATTGGACCCCGCTCGCCGCTGCCGACGAGATGCGACCGTGGATCGACGTCGACCGCTTCGCCGACCACCAGGTCGGTTCTGGGCTCTCGATCTGGGCGGCAGTGGTTCGCGACGAACTGGGTGATTCGGTGCCTGTGTTCCACGACTGGCTGTGCATGCCGTGGCAGCTCTCGGGAATGCTCATCGAACCAGGGGTGATGGCCGACTCGTGCACATGGGTGGGGCAGAACGTGTACGCCGAGAACGTCGATCCGGAAGAGATGATCGCCGGCACCAACTGGTACCGGATGAACGACGAGGAGTACGTGCACCACGCCTGGTGGCGGACGCGCCTGTGTCACACCCTCTCGCCGGCCGGCATGCCGCACCTGGTGCCGGAGATCTCGGCACGTCAGGCGTTCTACCTGCAGTGCTGCTTGGTCGGCGGCATGGACGCCCCGTGCCTGTACATGTTGCACTCGTCGGATCCTGAGCCTGTTGCCATTGGTGCCTTCCAACGGTGGGCCGAAGAGGCGCCCGTGCTTTCCGACGGTTCGGTGTTCCCGTGGTGGTGGAACATGCGGACGCTCTTCCTGTGTCTGCAGGCGGGCGGCAGTGATCTGGCGGCTTCACCCCTTGCTGCCCCGATGGCCATCGCCTACGACCATGCAGGCGAGCGACTTGCGCGCTTCAACGGCCTCATTCCTGGCGGAGGATTCGTCGACGGCAGCCAGCTCGCCACGCTTGCCAGCGCCGCCAACAGTTCGGCGGCGGGGCTCGTCGTGGCTCGTGCCCTTGTCGATGCGGGCGTCGAGTTCGATGTCGTCGATGTCGCACGCAGCTCGGTCGACCGCTACCCGATGGTGGTGGTGCCGGCGACTTCCGTGATGTCTCGAGCGGGACAGCAGCGGCTCGCTGAGAGGGCACGGACGTCGCCCGGCAGTGTGTGTCTGGCCGGCGACCCGCCCGAGTGCGACGAGTGGTTGCAACCCTGTTCCCTGCTGTCCGAACTGCCCCCGTTCGAGTGGCCCGGTGCCACCGACCTCGGTGTCGATGTGGCGGTGCGCGTCGGCGACTCGGGTCGGCGCTACGTCACCGTGGTCAACCGTGCCGCCGAGACCTGGCGAGGTGTGGTGGCGAGCCTGCCGGTGACGATCGCCGCTGCGTCCGTCTCGTGGATGGCGCTCGAAGCTGCCGGTCGCGGAGCGTCGCTCGGCGTGGTCGCGGCGTTGCTGCACGGAACTGATGCCCTAGTCGGGACCGTACGGAGCTCGGCTGGGCAGACGGCGATAGCTCGGCTCGGAAATGCATGGCATGTGCTGCACAGCGAGTCGTGCACGGTCGTGGTGCCGGCAGCGGCGGGGTTGACGGCGTGGCGCGTCACGCTGGCGGGCAAGGTGCTGAGCGCAGGCGAGGTCGCCGCCGACGGCTCGCTGGCGTTGACTCACCTCGACGACCGCGGCCACACCGATCGTTATGTCCTGGGCGACCGCGAGGCTGCCGAAGCAGTGGCCGAGCCGGTGCGCCACTATCAGCTCAGCACACTGGCGGCGGTCACCGAGATGTGCGCCGCCATCGGCGTCTCCGCCGCTGAGGTCACCCATCGTCTGCGGCGTGCCCGCAGCGCACAGGCTGCGGGCTCGGCGACCGCCGAGCAGATGGCGTTGATCGACCCACTCACGCGCATCGCGGTGCGCATGAACGACCTTCGACTGGGTGAGTCATGAATGACGTTCTTCGTCTCGACGACGGCTGGGAGCTGGCTGTCGATGTGCAGGGCCCCTGGCAGCCGACCACCGTGCCCGGCAACTGGTACCTCGACGGCATCGACGGGCCAGAGACCGTGTGGTATCGCTACACATTCGTCGTGCCTGACTCCCTTGCCGGGCTGTATCAGCGGTTGAAGTTCGGCGCTGCCGACTACAGCGCCGACGTGCATCTCGACGGAGTCTGCCTGGGCGGGCACACGGGCGGTTTCGCACCGTTCTTCTTCGACGTGTGTCTGGCGGCCGGCGCACACCAGCTCGTCGTTGCGGTCCACTGCCCGACCGACGAGTTCGATGAGGTGTGGCCGCACAGCAAGACGACGCTTCGCGGCGTGATGGGCCACCACGACGCACGTCCGGGTGGGTGGACGACGCGGGGGCAGGAGCGATCCAGCGGCGGACTGTGGGGTGAGGTGACACTCTCGGCCCACCGGCTGGTGGTCATCGAACGGGTGGGGTTCACCACCGCACTCGTTGGCGCCGATGCCGATGTCGAGAGCACGGTCGGCGTGCATCTGTTCGGCACACTGCCGCAGTGGGTGACCGTGCGGTTGGCACTGTTCGACGACGAGAACCTGGCGTATGAGCTGTGGACCGACACGTGGCTGCAACCGGGCCTCAACCAGGTGCGTGTTGTGGGTTCGCTGGCCGCGCCGCGCCTGTGGTGGACGTGGGACCATGGCGAGCCATTCCGCTATCGGCTACAGACCACGGTCGAAGTCGAAGACGGGGGTACCGCCGAGGTCGCCGCCGCTGACGACCGGCTGGTCGGCGTCCGGTCGATCGAGGTCGGCCGTGACTGGGTATGGCGCCTCAATGGTCGCCCGATGTTCATCCGCGGCATCAACTACATCGGCGAACACTGGCTGTCGGCGATGACCGTGGATCGAGCTGCGGGTGATGTGCAGCTCGCGGTCGGCGCACATCTGAATGCGATCCGCGTCCACGCTCATGTCACCGCGCCCGCCGTCTATGACGCGTGCGATGCAGCGGGTGTACTCGTCTGGCAGGACCTGCCCATGCAGTGGGGCTACGCCGACAGTGCCGAGATCTACCACGTGGCGCGGCAGATGGTCGGCGAGCTGATTGATCTGCACGGCTGGCGGCCCGCTGTCGCGTATTGGGCGGCGCACAACGAGTCGCCGTGGAACGAGCCGTGGATGATGGACGAGTCGGGGCGCTTCCGCCCTGATCAGAACCAGCGACTCGACCATGAGCTGGCCGATCTGTTCCGCCTGCTCGACCCGTCGCGGCCGTCACTTGCCAACTCGGGTGCCGGGGACGGCCACACATATCCGGGTTGGTACTGGGGGGCGTGGACCGACGTCAGCGAGTTGCCCGGCGGAGCGTTCGTCAGCGAGTATGGGGCGCAGGCCGTGCCGCACCTCGACACGTTGCGCACGTTCATCGCCGAGGGCGCAACCGTGCGCGACTGGGAG
>JBBQMG010000060.1:0-22768 GCA_038328705.1 Acidimicrobiales bacterium
AATCGTGCGCCACACGTTCGACCGCACCAGCCCCATCGCCCAGTACGCAACAGTTCCCAAGGCCTTCGTCTTCATCCAACGGATCAACCTCGGCCTCTACGCATTGTTGGGCGAGCTGCAGGCAACCGGCAACTATCGACGGATAGCCGAGGAGCTGTGGCCATTTGTCGCCGGGCCACCCAGCACGCCGTTGGCAGAGGCTGAGGAGCCATGGCTGCATGCGCTGACAACCGAAGCTGTCGACGGCCCCTCCAGCTGACCGACAGATAGCGTCACCCGAATGCGTGCTCTCCGACCCACGGCCGTCGCCGTGTCCTGCTTGCTCCTGATCGCCGCCTGCGGCGATGCAGCCTCGACGAGCGACACCGTCAACTCCGCGACTGATTCCAGCGCCCCTGCCATCACGCTCCCGTTGCAAAAGCCGACCGTGTCGGTGCCCAACGAACTGCCGACCACATTGGAGATCACGGACATCACGGTCGGCTCCGGCCCGCAGGCTGCCACTGGCGACGCTGTCATCGTCCACTATGTCGGCGTTCGTACGGCCGACGGGGCCGAGTTCGACAACAGCTTCGACCGCGGAAAGCCACTGGAAGTCACCCTCGGAGCCGGCGACGTCATCGACGGGTGGGACCAGGGCCTTGTCGGCATACAGCAAGGCGGCCGACGACAGCTGGACATTCCTGCAGAGCTCGCATATGGCGACTTGCCCCCCGGCGGCGGCATCATCGCACCCGGCGATGCGTTGTCCTTCATCGTCGTCGCAGTGGCAGTTCTGCCGAGGTCCAGCGTGGCCGACGAGCCGCAGATCACGCTCGAGCCGGCCGACAACATCGCCACCATCAAGTCCACGGAGTTGGTCGAGGGCACCGGCGCATCACCGGCTGACGGGCAGACTGTTGCGATTCATCTCGTCGCCTTCCGCGCCGACACCGGCGAGAAGTTGTCGTCGAGCTGGGGCGAGCCGCCGCTGACGTTCCTGTACGGGGCCGACACCACCGCCTACCTCGGCATGCTCGCTGCGGTCAAGGAGATGAAGGTCGGCGGGCGCCGCCAGGTGCAGATCCCCTTCACGCTGATGTTCGACAGCCTTGGCAGCGAAGGATTGGGACTGCCCCCATCGATCGACATCGTGATGGTCATCGACCTCGTCGTTCTCTACTAGTTCATCGAGCTCGCCACTCGGCGGCCCGAAGTCACGAGGCGGACGCGAGCACGATGAAGTCCGGGTCGTTCTCGAAGCGGATGATGGTGACGCCAACGTCGTCCAGTACCAGTTCGACCACCCTTGCCCGTCGGCGCGGCGAGAACTGACCGGGCCGGGTCAGCCCGGCCGCGGCCATCGGTCGCCACTCCACTGTCACCAGAGCTGCTGCATCGAATGCCACTACCGCAGAGGCGTCGGGGTGGCCAATCACACTCTCGCGGTCGTCGGCTTCGGCGATGAACGAGACACGGGCGGCCATCGGATCGTTCGTGTCCAGACTGTCCGGGTCGATCAGTTCCAGACCGTAGAGACGGCACCCACGAAGGCAGAAGCCAACGGATTCGTGCAGTCGGCTCTCGAACCAACGCACCAACAGGACTGGGAGGACTTCGTCATCGTTCACACCCAGACTGGGCATGGTGAGTTCACGAAATCGGCAAACAATCCCGAGAAGTTCAGCGCGGAAGTGCAGTCGCCACCGCGACGGCGGCCGCCTCTACCGCGGTCCCGAATCGCTCGACCGGCTTCCGGCTCAGTCGCTCCACCGGCCCACTCAGACTCACGGCGGCAATCACCGCTCCCACGCGGTCGAGTACGGCGGCACTGACCGAAGCAACGCCGGGCTCACGTTCCGCCACGCTGTCGGCAACTCGCAAACCCGCATCGGCAAGCACCCGTCCAGCGGAGCCGAGACCAATCGGCAGCAACGCACCCTCGGGGACGATCCAACGCAGCGCATGACTGGACTGCAGCGACACCACGCACCGCCGGCTGTCTCCTTCGCGCACGTACAACTGCACGCTCTCGCCTGTCTGGTCGCGCAAGGCGGTGAGGGCAGGGGTGGCGAACTCGGCCAGCGGGAACGCGTCAGTTGCTGCCCGCCCGAGGTGGATCAGCTCGAAGCCGAGGCAGAAGCGGCCCTGCGGATCGCGCCGCACCAAGTGATGGTGTTCGAGTGCGACGGCAAGCCGGTGCGCCGTCGCCCGCGGCAGCCCAGTCGCTTGCTGCAACGCGACCAGGTCGAGCGGCCCTGCAACCAGCGCCTGCAAGATCAGCACACCCTTGTCCAGCACACCGACGCCACTGCTCTCGAGACTGGGAAGGTCATTCATCGCGGGAAGGGTATCCCACGAGCTGAGATTCCATGCCGGAGGTCCACTCCTCGCGGGGCGACTACCCTCCCCACCATGCAGCATCCAGGCGGATCAGCACAGCAGCGCGAAACCACGCTGCCCTGGGACATGGCACGGCCGTGATCAACGCCTCCTTCGGCCGCGCCTATCAGCGCCTGTGGTCGGCCAACGCGCTGTCGGCCGTCGGCACCGGGATGACCACGGCTGCGCTACCGCTCCTTGCCTCGATCAAGCCGCCCAGCGAACTTGTGCTCGGCTCCATCGCCGCGGCCGGCCTCTTGCCGGGCGTGCTGTTGGCCGTGCCCGCCGGCTTGATCGCCGATCGGTACGACCGCGGCCGAGTGCTGGTCGCGGCAGATCTGGCTCGGGCGGCAGTGGTGATCGCGGCCGCAGTCGCGTTGCTGGTGGGATCGCTGCCCGGCATCGTGCTCGCCGGTATCACCTTTCTGATCGGTGCCGGCGAGACCATCTTCATCACCGCCTCGCAGAGCGCGATCCCGTCGTTCGTCGACGAGGCGGCCCTCGACGACGCCAACGGCCGGCTACAGGCCGCCGACGACGTGGGGCGCGAGTTCGTCGGGCCTCCCCTTGGTTCGCTGATCTTTCGATTTGCGACATGGGTCCCATTCGCCGCCGACGCTGTCTCCTATCTCGTATCGGCAGTGTTTCTCGCGGGGCTCCCCAAGGCGCCACCGTCCGAGCCAACCGACCTGCAACCGAGGCCGACAATCGCACCGGCGTGGCACTACTTCCGCACGACGCGCACCCTGGTGGTGCTGGCCGGCTCCATGTTCACACTGTCACTGTGCGGGTCGGCGGTGCTGGCGATGCTGGTACTGCTGGTGCGCCGCCAGTACTCGCTCGACGGTGGTTGGTTCGGGCCTGCGCTCACTGTCATCGCCTGCGGTGCAACCCTGGCGGGAATCGTGGCGGGCCGCCTGCGAGCGCAGCTGTCGGCGCGAGTGGCAATGGCCGGAGCAGTCGTCGTCAACGCCGCTTCGTATGTACTGCTGGGCACCACCAGCATGTGGCCCGTCGCTGCCATTGCCCTGTTCGCGTGGGGGTTCGCCGTCACCTTCGGCAACATCACCTCCATCGGCATCCGCCAGCGGCTCATCCCTTCCGACCTCATCGGCCGGGTCATGGGCATCTTCCGCGGTGCGCTCAGTGCGGGTGGCGTCATCGGCGCGTTGGGCAGCGGAGTGCTCGCAGGCGCGACCTCGGTTGGAACGGTGGCCGTGACCGCGGGAGCGTTACAACTGCCGGTCGTCGTCGCGCTGGCGCTCGGCTTGCCGAAGAGCGACAGTCACGCAGACCCCCGCACCACCTGAGCAAGCCGCGACAACTCGGTCTCGAGCGTCGACAGGCCAAGCGAAATCCACTCGTCGCCATCGAAGCCGAGCAGGGCCGTGAACTCGTCAGCCTCCACCCCGCCGGCCCGAATGACTCGCGCCACGACGCCGTCCCCGTCAACTCCGTGGCGTGCGGAGATCGCCAGTGCCAGCACGGTCGCCCACACGTACGAGAATGCGTGACCAGGGTCGGTGGCCAATGCTGGCAGGCGAGCCCAGCCCGACCCGACAAGATCGGGCACCACCGCTGCACCAGCCAGCACGTTGCGGTTCGCCTCCAGCCACGCCGCGTTGAGCTCCACGGCACCGAGAGTCTGCCCATTGGCTGCGCGCGCGTACACCGAGTCCTCGAATGCGCTGACCGCTTCCGAGACGAACAATTCCTCGACCAACGTGTCACCTAGCGCTATCGCCATCGCCATCGACTGCGGGCCGTTGATGCCCGCCCGCCCAACGACCAACGACGACCAGCAAGCAATCGTTTCGCCGACAAGTGCCCCTGGCGGTTCGGGGCTGCGCGATTCCAGCGCGTGGAGCGCATGGCCAATCTCGTGCGCAACCATCAGCGACCCGCGTGGAGTCGGTCGATGGGCAACGGTGACGGAGATACGTCCATCGGCCTCGATGACCACTTGGTTGTCCTCGCCGTGAACGACTCGGCCCGACGCACGGTGCGTGACGGCGGCCAACGAAGGCACCGACGCGGCGAGAGCAGCAGCAGCCGCGGCGGAGTGTTGCGCCAACGTAGCTGGCGACGACGACACGCCGACGCGTCGATCGAAGTACTCGCCCCCGACCGCACGCGCACGTGTACGCCACCACTCTGCGGCCAGTCCACGAGCAGCATCCGTCGCGTCGCGAAGTGCAGCGAGAGTGGCCGGCATAGTGCCTTGCACCACCGCGAAACGTGTCCGCCAGTCGTCGATGCCGCGCAGCCGATCGTCGGCGAGGTGGCAGACAGCGAGAACTCCGAGCACCGAAGCGGTGAGCGGCGCCCGAAGATCCGTGATGGCGTGGGCGGCGACGTCGGCCTGCTGACGATCCGCAGGGGTCGCCGCATCGAGATTGCGCAGCGCCTCGTCAGCGGCCGACAGTGCGGTCGTCGAATCGTTCTCGAGAGAACGCAGGCGCCGCAGCTGCTCGTCGATGAGCGCCCGACCCTCATGCGCCAACAGCGTCTCCTGCTCGTCGCTGAGAAGGTACGGCGCAAAGTGCGCCCACTGGCGCAGCTGTGCGCGAGTGCCTGCAAGCCTTGGGTCGTCGGCCACCGAAATCTCGGCAGCGACCAGCCGCGCAACGCGACGTTGCGCGGCCGAGCGTCGAGTGTCACCGATCGGGAACCGATCCGCAGTCTTCAATTCCTCGACCACTTGGTCGCCGAGCGAGCGGCGCCCTCGTCGGGACGAGTGCTTCATCTGTTCATCCTGACGCACGGGCGTCAAGAGAGCGACATCAGGTCCAGCGGGTACCGGTCCAACGGGTACCGGTCCAACGGGTACCGGTCCAGCGGGTACCGGTCCAGCGGGTACCGGTCCAGCGGGTACCGGTCCAGCGGGTACCGGTCCAACGGGTACCGGCATGGCTGACTTCAGCCTCAGTGCGAGCGGTGTGAATGAGCAAGCTATCCATGGGTTGTCCTCCTGAGTGACGACACTGCTTCGGCATCCTAAACAGATGAATCAAGTCATGAATCTTTATGTTTCGTGACTGTCCGCGTTAATTGACACGTTGAAACAACCGTTGAGGTTTTGCTTGGGTCAAGATTATGCCCCTACACTTACCAGAGCGGGAATCGTATCTCACTATCTGAGATTCCCAGAATCACCGGAGGCCGCAAATGACGTCACCAAAAACACTTGCGGAGAAGGTGTGGAACCGACACGTCGTCCATGAAGGCCCAGGTGAACCTGACCTGCTGTACATCGATCTCCACCTCGTCCATGAGGTCACCAGCCCGCAGGCATTCGACGGCCTGCGCCTCACGGGGCGCACCGTTCGTCGACCCGATCTGACGATTGCAACCGAAGACCACAACGTGCCAACGGCTGACATCGATCAGCCCATCGCCGACCCCATCTCGGCTCGCCAGGTGCAGGTGCTGCGTGACAACACCGCCGAGTTCGGCATTGTCGAGTTTCCAATGGGCCACCCCAGCCAGGGCATCGTGCACGTGATCGCCCCCGAGCAGGGCCGCACGCTGCCCGGAATGACCGTGGTCTGCGGCGACAGTCACACCGCGACTCATGGCGCATTCGGTGCGCTGGCCTTTGGAATCGGCACTTCCGAGGTCGAGCATGTACTGGCCACGCAAACACTTCCCCAGTCGCGGCCGAAGTGGATGGCGGTCACTGTCGAGGGCGATGCTCCGCGAGACGTCACCGCCAAGGACATCATTCTTGCAATCATCGGCGTCATCGGTACCGCTGGTGGGATCGGGCACGTCATCGAATACCGCGGCGCCGCCATTCGTGCGTTGTCGATGGAAGGTCGCATGACGCTGTGCAACATGAGCATCGAGGCCGGCGCCAAGGCCGGCCTGATAGCTCCCGACGAGACGACGTTCGAGTACCTCAAGGGCCGCGAGCATGCGCCCAAGGGTGAAAAGTGGGCTGCTGCGGTCGCCGACTGGAAGGGTCTGGCCACCGACGAGGGCGCGGTGTTCGACAAGGAAGTCGTCATCGACGCCTCGGCGCTGCGGCCGCAGGTCAGCTGGGGCACGAACCCCGCACAGGTCATCAGCATTGACGCCGCACTGCCGTCACCCACCGACTTCGAGGACGCCACGGCCGCCGACACGGTCGCCCGTGCGCTGGATTACATGGGCCTTGCCGCCGGCACGCCGGTGCGGGCCATCAAGGTCGACACCGTGTTCATCGGATCGTGCACCAATAGCCGCATCGAAGACCTGCGCGCTGCGGCTGCAGTGATGAAGGGTCGCACCGTCACCGTGCCGCGAGTGATGGTGGTGCCCGGCAGTCACGCCGTGAAGGCGCAGGCCGAGGCCGAAGGTCTGCCCGAGATCTTTCGTGCCGCCGGTGCGGACTGGCGCGAGCCCGGCTGCAGCATGTGCCTCGCGATGAACCCCGACAAGCTGGCTCCCGGTGAACGCGCCGCGAGCACCAGTAACCGCAACTTCGAAGGTCGCCAGGGTCGTGGCGGCCGCACTCACTTGGTCTCCCCCGCCGTCGCCGCCGCCACCGCGGTTGCCGGCCACTTCGCAACTCCCGAGGACTTGGTATGAAGGCTGTACACATCATCACCGGGCGCGGCGTGCCCCTGAAGCGCAGCGACGTCGACACCGACCAGATCATTCCTGCAGAATGGCTCAAGCGCGTGGAACGCACCGGCTTCGAGAAGGGCCTGTTCAGCACGTGGCGCGACGACCGCAACTTCGTCCTGAACGACGAGCGTTACACCGGTGCCAGTGTGCTGGTCGCCGGCCCATCGTTCGGTGTCGGCTCGTCTCGTGAGCACGCCGTGTGGGCGATACAGCAAGGCGGCTTCGACGCCGTCGTGGCTCCCAGCTTCAGCGATATCTTCCGCAACAACTGCACGAAGAACGGCCTCGTGCCGGTGGTCGTGCCCGAAGACGTTGTCCATCAGATCTGGGCGGCCATCGAAGCCGACCACATGGTCGAGATCACCATCGACGTCGAGCGGCTGACCATCGAGCTCCCTGCCGTTGGCATCTCGGCAAGCTTCCCGATGGACGAGCAAACGCAGCATCGTTATCTCAACGGCCTCGACGACGTCGGCATCACCCTCACCCACGCCGACGCCATCGACTACTTCGAAGCCACCCGCCCCGCCTGGCTGCCATAGGGCAGACTGAGGCGATGCGCATCGACATCGGTCTCGCTCGACGCGTCGAGCACAGCGCGGCGAAGTTCGCCACGAGCCAGGCTCTTGCTTTGGCGGAAACGTCGCCTACGACCGAGGCCAGCGCCGAGGGACTCGATGGTGGAACACTTGTCTCGTTCGGCATCGGTCGCTACGTCAATCGGGCGATCGGGCTCGGATTCGGGGGTACCGCGGCGAACGAGATCATTCGCGCGCTCGACAGCTTCTACGGTCAGCGTGGAATGGCACCGTCGCTGGAACTGTCACCGCTGGCAGACCCATCGCTGCTGCCCGCGCTGACAGCGGCCGGCTACGTGCTGGAGCGCTTTCGAAATGTCTATGTGCATGATCTCGCGACGTTGGCCCCACCGGATGATCAGCTCATCGTGCCGATCACTGCAGAGATGGCTGACGACCGCAAGCGCATCCTGTCCGACGATGCTCCACTTGGCAGCGACGCCCGTCGGATCTCCGACGAATTCTGTGATGCATCATCCAGGTTCGCCGGCACCCACGACTTCATCGCCGTAGTCGAAGGTGCGCCCGCAGCCTGCGGGTCACTGGCCGTCAGCGATGGAGTGGGTTGGGTCGGCGGGGCGGCCACGCTCGCGGCGCGGCAAGGCAAAGGCCTGCAATCCGCCCTCATCAATTACCGGCTGCGGCTGGCTCACGAGCTGGGCTGCGACCTCGCCGCGGCCACTGCGCTGGCCGACGGGCGGTCGGCTCAGAACTTGGTGCGCCTCGGCTTTCAACTGCTCTACACCCAGGTCGTCCTCAGCAAACCTGTTTGAACGCAATCACAAATGCACGTGTCGCGGCCACGCCGGATCACACCGAGGTCAGGCTGTGACACGTGCGATTGTGAAATAGGAACCTGGGGATTTGCGGAAGTCAGTGCCGACCTGCCCGTCAAGGTCAGACGTGGAAGTCGGGGAGGTGCTTCAGCATGGGGTTGTTGCTGAACACTTCGATCGGCGGCGTCGGGTCGAGACGCATCGCACGCTGCAGGATGCGGACCTGCGTGTGCTGGTTGTATTCGGCCAGCGTGACGGCCCAGCCATCGCGACCGGCACGGGCAGTGCGACCGCTGCGGTGCAGGTAGTCCTTCACATCGCCGGCCGGCTCGTAGTGGATGACCGAGCCGATGTCGTCGACGTCGATACCGCGGGCAGCAACGTCGGTGGCGACCAGCACAGCCAGCTCGCCATCCGTGAAACGCTTCAGCGCACGCTCACGGGCGGCCTGCGCCAAGTCGCCATGAATCGCCGCCGCACGCACACCGAGCTCTTGCAGGTTGCGCTCGACGCGATCGCACGTGCGCTTGGTCTGGCAGAACACGATGGTCTTCGACATGCCACTGGCAATGGATGCGACGACCTTGTCCTTGTCCATGTGGTGCACCGCGAGGAACAGGTGGTGCATGGTACCCACCGTGTCGGTGGCGGCATCGATGGCCACCTCCTCGGGGTCCTTCATGTAGCGGGTGACCAGGTGGCCGACATCGCCGTCGAGCGTGGCGGAGAACAGCATGGTCTGGTGCGGCAAGGTGACCTTGCGCATGATCCATTCCACCTGCGGGGTGAATCCGTCGTCGGCCATACGGTCGGCCTCGTCGAGCACCAGAATCTCGACGGCATCGAGCTGGAGTTCGTTCTCCTTGAGCAGATCGATGAGGCGTAGCGGGGTGGCAACGACCACGTCGACACCAGCCTGGAGGGCCTCGATCTGCTGCTGGCGCGACGCGCCGCCGTAGACGGCGAGCACAGTGCGACCGCAGGCGATGGCGACAGGTGAGAGAACCTCGGCGACCTGCAGCGCCAGCTCGCGGGTAGGTACGAGCACGAGAGCGGCCGGCCGGCGGGGCTCGCCGTCCTTCGTCAGGCGGGCCAACAGCGGCACACCGAACGCAAGCGTCTTTCCCGAGCCGGTCTTGGCGCGGCCGCACACATCGCGGCCCGTCAGGGCGACCGGAATGGCTTTGGTCTGAATGGCGAACGGGGTGGTGAAACCGGCGGCCGCGAGGCCAAAATCGACATTCTCGGGCACGCCGAGTTCGATGAAACCGGTGGGCACGTAGTCGTCTTTGGAAAGGGTGAGCACCGGCGCAACAGCTGCGTTTCGGTACTCGGCGGGCCGGGTGGCAGGGCGGGAACGCCGCGGCGCGCGCTGAGGGCGGTTGTTGTCAGACATGTCGACTGTCAGAGTACCGGGCGACACCGCCGCGCAGGTGGGACGTCGCAGCTCATGGCTCAAAGGCGCGAATCTGGAACCGATGCCGATCCGGCGGCGAATGCCGTGTCGCCGCCCCAGGCGGTGGTGGGCAACAATGGCGAGCATGAAGGTTGCACTCACTGTCAACGACTTCCTCCGCCGGGCCGACGAGGTCTATCCGAATCGCATTGGCGTGGTGGACGAGCCCGACCAACCGGCCGCGTCGTGGGGTTCGTACACATATGCCGAGATGGCTGCCAAGGCCGGCGCACAGGCAGCGGCTCTGGATGCGTTAGGCATCGGTGTCGGCGAACGGGTGGCAATGGTCAGCCAGAACTCCGCCCGACTCCTGACTGCGTTGTTCGGCGTCAGTGGCTCGGGTCGGGTGTTGGTGCCGATCAACTTTCGCCTCGTCGCCGAAGAGGTCAAATACATCATCCAGCACAGCGGTGCGCGGGTACTGCTGATCGACCCGGAGCTGGAGGACGGCCTCGCGGAGGTCGAGTGCGAATTCAAGTACGTGATCGGCGCCGACACCGACGCACCAGCGGACCATGCACCGCCGGTTCCGTGGGCATACGACGAGGATGCCACTGCGACCATCAACTACACCAGCGGTACCACTGCCCGCCCGAAAGGCGTGCAGCTCACGCATCGCAACATCTGGCTCAACGCGACCACGTTCGGTTGGCAGCTGGGTATCAACGACCGCGACGTCTACCTGCACACACTCCCGCAGTTCCACTGCAACGGCTGGGGCGTTCTGTACGCGGTCACCGGCATGGGTGCCAAACACATCATCATTCGCAAGATCGACGGCACCGAGATCCTGCGGCGTGTGGAGCAGCACGGTGTCACCGTGATGTGCGCCGCTCCAGCGGTCGCCAACGCAATCCTCGACGCAGCGTCACACTGGGAGGGGGAGATCCCCGGCCGCGGGCAAGTACGCATCGTGTGCGCCGGCGCACCGCCGCCCACCAAGACGATCGAGCGGATCGAGAACGAACTGGGTTGGGAGTTCATCCAGATCTATGGACTTACCGAGACGACCCCACTGCTGACCATGAATCGCAATCGCGCAGAGTATGACGACCTTTCGCCGACCGACCGGGCAACCAAGCTCAGCCGCGCCGGCGCCCCCGCGATCGGAGTCGAGGTACGAATCTCCCCCGATGGCGAGATCCTTGCCCGTGGCAACCACATCATGGGTGGCTACTGGGCGCAGCCGGGGGCCACCGCCGATGCCATTCATGCAGCCACCGACGACGTCGGCGGGCCCGAGTGGTTTCACACCGGCGACGGCGGCATCATCGACGACGAGTGGTACGTGACGATCAGCGACCGCAAGAAGGACGTGATCATCACCGGCGGCGAGAACGTCAGCAGCATCGAGGTGGAGGACGCAATCTTCAGCCACCCCGAGGTCGCCGAGGTTGCGGTGATCGGCGTGCCCGACGAGAAGTGGGGCGAGATGGTGCTCGCGCTGGTCGTCACCACTGCGGGCTCCAACGTCACCGAGGCAGACGTCATCGCGCACACGCGCACCAAGCTGGCCCACTACAAGTGCCCGAAGGTGATCGAGTTCCGCGAGTCGCTGGCGCGAACGGCAACGGGCAAGCTGCAGAAGTTCAAACTACGCGAGCCCTACTGGGCCGCCATGGAACGCAAAATTCACTGAGTGATCAGTCGGTCGCGCTGACCGACTCATCAGCATCACTGTCTGCTCCATCAGTAAGTAGCAACGCCCGTCCAGGGTGGTTATTGTCGCATCGCTTTGTGCCGGAGACACCGGCCGAAAGGAAGCGATCTCACCCCACCTACGTCTCGAAAGGACGCAGCGATGAACAATCTGAGCACCAACGTCGATGCCAGCCAGACCTTCTTCAGCAACGGCCGCAAGGGCATGTCGTACGACTGGCAGAGCCTGTACGCAGCCACTGAAGCTGCGTCGATCGACAGCGAGCTCGCCGCGCTCGTTCCCGCACTGGCCGAGTGAGCCGCACCCCCTCGCGGGTGCTGGTGCTCGGCTGCGGTTCGGTAGCCCAGTGCACCGTTCCGCTGCTGCTGCGTGATCTGGAGATCGACCCTTCTCGGGTCACGATTGTCGACTTCGTCGACAATCGTTCGCGCGTCACTTCGTCCATCGCAGCCGGGGTCGTCTACGAACAAGATCGCCTGACCCCAGACAATCTCGATGCGTTCCTGTCAGCGCGCCTGAGCGAGGGCGACCTGCTGCTCGACCTTGCCTGGAACATCGACAACCCGACGGTGCTGCAGTGGTGCCGCGACCATGGCGTGCGCTACCTCAACACCAGCGTCGAGGTGTGGGATCCGTACGATGACCTGGCAGCCACGTCGCCGCTTGATCGCACGCTCTACGTGCGCCACATGCAACTTCGGCGGATGAAGGCCGGCTGGCCCGACAACAAGGGCGCGACTGCGGTCCTCGAGCACGGCGCCAACCCCGGGCTGGTCAGCCACTTCGCCAAGCAAGCCCTCGGCGAGATCGCCACCCGGATGCTGTCCGATGGCTTGGCCGGCTCGAACGCTGCGGCCTTCGAAGCCGCGTTGGCCCAGCAGCGCTACAACTCGTTGGCCATGCTCACCGGCACCAAGGTGATCCACATCGCTGAGCGCGACACGCAAATCTCCTCGGTGCCCAAGCGACCCAACGAATTCGTCAACACGTGGTCGGTCGATGGTCTGTACGAAGAAGGCATCGCACCTGCGGAGATGGGTTGGGGCACGCACGAGCGCCGCCTTCCCCACAACGCCTTCGTGCACAGCGGCGAAGGCCCGTGCAACCAGATCTGCATCGCTCGCCCGGGCATCGAGACGTGGGTTCGCAGTTGGGTACCCAGTGGCGAGATCCGCGGCATGGTGGTCCGCCACGGTGAGTCGTTCACGATGAGCGAACATCTCACCGTCGACGACGGCTTCGGCAATGCCGTCTACCGGCCCACGGTGCACTACGCATACCACCCCTCTGACGCGGCAGTGAACAGCGTCCTCGAGCTTCGTATGCGTGGCTGGGAGATGCAGCCCGAGCAACGCATTCTCAACGACGAGATCATCAGCGGCCGCGATGAGCTGGGCGTACTGCTGATGGGTCACCCATACAAGAGTTGGTGGACCGGCTCACTGCTTTCCATCGAGGACGCTCGCGCAGTCCTTCCCCATCAGAGCGCCACCACGGTGCAGGTGGCAGGCAGCATTGTCGGTGCAGTTGCGTGGATGATCGCCAACCCCAACGAAGGCGTGTGCGTGCCCGACGACTTGCCATGGGAAACGGTCCTCGGCGTGGCCCGCCGTTATCTCGGCGAGCTGCACTCAGGGCCGTCGGACTGGGACCCGGTGTCAAGCCGACGCGACCTGTTCGCAAACTTCAGCGACGAAGCCGACAAGGTCGACCACACCGACCCCTGGCAGTTCAACAATTTCCTCATCCGCGACTGAGCAGGCGCAGTGGTTGCCGCTCTTGCTCAGCTGGACGGAGGCCGATTCGCCCCCGGGGACGGCTTCTGCCAGTAGAACGGCCGCGCGTAGATTAGGCGGCCTGCTCGTCGATCGGCAGCACCCAGTGCGCGCAGACGAGATGATCCTCAGTGAGCTCGATGGTGGACGGGTACGGCCGCTGCGAGGCGACGTACGCGAAACCCTGGTCGTTCAGGACCGCTGCGTGGACAGGATCCCGCGCCTCGACCGTGAACACCCCGTCGAGCCAGTCGTTGCCGGTGACCTGCGGCGAACGCAAGTCGCTGCGCAGCCCACGCCAGTCGCGACGCGGTGCGAGCATCACCCGACCGACCTTTCCCGCCAGGCCGACGATCACCACGGTTTGTTCGACCGAGTAGCTCGCGATCGTGACACCGGCGATCGGTTCCCAGGTGTTGCGCGGTCGCTGCGTCCACAGGTCGAACAGCTCGACGTCATGGTCGCGGAACCACATGCCAATGGACATTAGTTGACCGGACAATCGGGCGACCGACGACTGCGCTGCTCCCCAAGTGCCGCTGTCCGTCCGCAACGACGTGTCGGCTCCGAGGTTGACAATTTGCAGCACTGCGGGCACACTTGCCAGCGTGACTCGCAATCGTGGCCTCCTTCTGCTTATGTAGGGCAAGCGCCGCATACTTCGCGCTTGCCCGCACGCCCCAGCCGAATCGGCCGGGGCTTCTTGCTTTTTCCAGCCGAAATCCCCTCTCGAACCGCCGCACAAGGACACTCACGAACATGTCATCGCAACCCGTCACCCCGAAACAAATGCCCTTCCACAGGTACGAGCGCACCGTGCCGGTGGTGCTGCACGACCGCACCTGGCCCAACAAGGTGCACGAGGCAGCCCCGCTGTGGTGCAGCGTCGACCTGCGCGACGGCAACCAGGCACTCATCGACCCGATGGACCCGCAACGCAAGCGGCGCATGTTCGACACGCTGGTCAAGATGGGCTTCAAGGAGATCGAAGTCGGTTTCCCGTCCGCCAGCCAGCCCGACTTCGACTTCGTTCGTCAGCTGATCGAGGAAGACCTGATCCCCGACGATGTCACCATCCAGGTGCTGACCCAGTGCCGCCAGGAGTTGATCGAGCGGACCTACGAATCCATCGCCGGCGCCAAGCAGGCGATCGTCCACTTCTACAACTCCACCAACCCGCTGCAGCGCGAGGTCGTGTTCGGCCTCGACAAGGCAGGCATCGCCGACATCGCCGTCAATGGCGCGAAGCTGTGTCGCAAGCTGGAAGACACCGTGCCCGGCACGTTCGTGCGCTACGAGTATTCGCCGGAAAGCTTCACGCTCACCGAGCCCGACTATGCGATCGCGGTCTGCCACGCGGTCATGGACGTCATCGAGCCGACTCCCCAGAAGCCATTGATCCTCAACCTGCCGGCCACCGTCGAGTGCTACACACCCAACGTCTACGCCGACGTCATCGAGTGGTTCGGCCGCCACATCCGCAACCGCGACAGCGTGTTGATCAGCCTGCACCCGCACAACGACCGCGGCACCGCTACCGCTGCCGCCGAGCTGGCGATGCTGGCCGGCGCCGACCGCGTGGAGGGCACACTGTTCGGCAACGGTGAGCGCACCGGCAACGTCGATGTGGTCAACCTGGCCATCAACCTGATGGTCAACGGCGTCGACCCACAGCTGGACGTCAGCGACATCGATGCAGTACGTCGCGTCGCCGAGTATTGCAACCGGCTGCCCGTCGGCCCGCGCCACCCGTGGGTGGGTGACCTCGTGTACACCGCGTTCAGTGGCAGCCACCAAGACGCCATCAAGAAGGGATTCGACGCACTCGACAAGACGGCTGCGGCCAACGGCGGCGAGTACCCCATCTGGGGAGTGCCCTACCTGCCGCTGGACCCGAAGCATCTGGGCCGCAGCTACGAGGCCGTCATCCGCGTCAACAGTCAAAGTGGCAAGGGCGGCGTGGCGTACGTGATGAAGACCGAACACGGCTTCGACCTTCCCCGTCGCCTGCAGATCGAGTTCTCCAAAACCATCCAGCACATCACCGAGGACACCGGCACCGAGATCAGCCCGGTGATCATGTGGGATGCCTTCCAGGCTTCTTACCTGCCTGCAGAGCCCCGCATGCGGCTCAACAGCCACGAAATGCGTAGCGACAGCGCCACCGGTACCACCACCATCACCGCCCAGCTGGTGATCGACGAGGCACCGGTGACCGTCAGCGGCGAAGGCAACGGCCCCATCGACGCGTTCGTGCGGGCCTTGCGCAACGGCATCGGCGCCACCCTCGACGTTGTCGACTACGCCGAGCACGCACTTGGCGAAGGCAGCGAGGCCGGCGCGGTGGCCTACATCGAGACCAAGAACGGTGACGGCCATGTGCTGTGGGGTGTCGGCATCGACCCCAGCACCATCACCGCCGCACTGCGCGCCGTACTGCAGGCACACGAACGTCACCAGGCCTGACGGTCCGACGCGGGCCGCAAGGGTACAGTTGGGCATGCGCTGCGTTCGACCACTCCTTCGGCTCGCGATCCTGTCGTTACTTGTCGGCGGTGGAATCGCGTTCTGGAAGCAGCGGCAGGGCAAGCTCACCACATCGACCGACACGCCCGAGTGGCCACCCTTCGAGCCAACCGCCACGACCACCGCAGCAAAGACGGCAGCGTTCACCGAGCCGCTCGTCGACTCGCAGATAAAGTGGGTCGCTCCCATCGATGGTGGCTGCCCGGACGGCTACCCGATCAAGGGCAACGACAACTCGGGTATTTTCCACGTTCCGGGTGGTCGCTTCTACGACCGCACCGTACCCGAGCGTTGCTACGCGAGTGCAGACGACGCACTCGTCGACGGCTACCGTCAAGCCAAAGCCTGATCCTCGACCTAAGGACAAGAGAGCGCCATGAAAGTTACTGTCGACTACGACGTGTGTGCCAGCACCGGCGCCTGCATGCAGCTGTGCCCCGAGGTGTTCGAGGTGCGCAGCGATGGGTACCTCTACGTTCTGCAGGACGAGCCGCCTGCCGAGCTGGCCGACAAGGTGCGCATGGCCGCCGACATGTGCCCCACAGCCGCCATCACCGTCGAAGACTGACTGACCCGGTCCCACGAGCTTTGGCGCTGGCGCGCCCGACAGGGGCCTTCCACACCCAAAGCTCTTCCATCACAGAAGCCTTGGCGCTGGCGCGCCTGCATAGGGCGCCCCACGCCCAAAGCTGGGCGTGGCCAGGTTCCGGCTACTCGACCTGGCCCTTGTTGCTACTGCGCCAGGCTCGTTCGAAGGGCAGTCGCCACGCATAGGGGGCGATCAGTTGGTGGATGGCATTGGGACCCCACGAGCCCACCGGGTACGCCCGTACGGGCGGCGGCGAGTCCAGTAGCGGCTGCGACAACTCCCACAGACGTTCGATGCCTTCCGCAGCCGTGAACAGCGTGTGGTCGCCGGTGAGCGCGTCGTGGATCAGCCGCTCGTAGGCCTCGAGCACATCGCTGGCACGGTCGGTCTCGTGGAGAGCGAACTGCAGGCTCAACTTGTCCAGCTTCATTCCCGGGCCGGGCCGCTTGCCATAGAAGCTGAGCGACAGCTTGGAGGCGTCGGCCAGATCGAAGGTGAGGTGGTCGGGACCATGCGCACCGATGCCCGAACCCGCTGGAAACATGCTCTTGGGCGGCTCACGGAACGCGATCGAGATGATGCGCGCACCCTCCGCCATGCGCTTGCCGGTACGCAGGAAGAACGGCACGCCCGCCCACCGCCAGTTGTCGATCTCGCACTTCAACGCAATGAATGTGTCCGTCTCGGAGTCGTGTGCCACACCATGTTCCTCGCGGTAACCCAGGTATTGGCCGCGCACCACATTCGCCGGCTCGATCGGCAACATCGAGCGGAAGACCTTGTTCTTCTCCTCACTGATAGCACGCGGGTCCAGAGCGGTCGGCGGCTCCATCGCCATGAACGCAAGCACCTGGAATAGGTGCGTGACCACCATGTCGCGGTAGGCGCCGGTCGTCTCAGAGAAGCCGATGCGCTCTTCGAGGCCGAGTGTCTCAGGGACGTCGATCTGCACATGGTCGATGTGGTCTCGATTCCAGATCGGTTCGAAGAGACCGTTGGCAAACCGGAAGGCCAAGATGTTCTGCGCCGCTTCCTTCCCGAGGAAGTGGTCGATGCGGTAGATCTGGTCCTCCGCAAACGTCTCGTGCAGCGATGCGTTCAGCACCCGCGCCGACGCCAGATCGGTGCCGAACGGCTTCTCCATGATGATGCGAGCGCGCTCGACCAGGTTCGCCTCGCGCAAGGTGTCCACGACCACGCGGGCGGCAGCTGGTGGCACGCTGAGGTAGTGCAAGCGGCGCGGCTCGCCACCCAGTACGCGCTCTGACTCAGCGACCGCTTCCGCCAGCCCGGTCGGGCCGCTGCCCTGCGGCACATAGCGCAGGCGACGAGCGAATGCGGCCCACGCCTCGTCGGTGATTTCACGATTGGAGAACTGATCGCACGCTGCACGCGCAAAGACGCGGAATGCCTCGTCGTCGAAGTTGTCGAGCGAAGTGCCGACGATCTGGCATTCGCTGACCAGCCCCGCCAACGAGAGGTGAAACAGCCCTGGCAGCAGCTTGCGACGAGACAGGTCGCCGGTGGCGCCGAAGAGCACGATCACGTGGGGCTGCACCGGACTCATCAGCGAGGGCTTGATATCGCTGGGGTCCGTGTGTATCAACGCGCTCTCCGACATCACCGCATGATAGGTCCGACGATCATGACCGCAGACCACCAAAACCTTGACTCAAGCTGGCGATCGGTCATGCCGACAAGTGGAGTTACATGGCTCCCAAACCTTTCGTGGTGTGGCGTCGTGACTCACACGAAGGAGGTCGATCTGACATGGAACGACGAACAGCCCTGACGCTCAGCATCAGCACTGCGGTCACCGTTGCGGTAGGTGGCCTCGCATTCGCCTCGCTGGGTGGGATGGACGTTCTCGGGCTGGGCAGGGTCGAGACTGCGGGGACCATCGTCATGGTGACCCAGGTCGCCACCGTCGAGACAGTCATGGCCGCTGAGGCCACGCTCGTCGTCACCCCTGTCGTCGACCCGGCCTCGACCGTCGTGGGTGTGCCCGGCACACCCGTGGTCAGCAATGCGCCCTCGGGGCAGGGCCCCCGAACCACAGTCGGTGCCGTACCAACCATCGTGACGCCGGCTCCAACAACCCCCAACACAGGTGCCGCCGGCCCCGCCAGCTCCAGCCCGGCGACGAATGCCCCAGTTACGTCGCCAGCAGCAGCTGTGCCAGCGCCTGCCGCCGCTGCCCCCGCCGCCACTCCCCCCGCCGCCACGGCGCCCACCGCCACTCCCCCCGCGGCGACCGCCCCCCCAACCACAACGCCCGCGCCCGCGACCACAACGCCGCGCACCACGGTAGCCCCGGCCACAACGGCTGCACCGACCAACGTCCGGCCGGCAGGCGTGCCCAACGATTGGCCCGCCGGCAAGCCGATTCCTCCGATGCCTGCCGGATGCAAGAGCCCACAGCTGGAGGACAACGGCGTCTGGAACTGCCAGCACTGACGATCGTCCGGCCCCCGGCGGTCGGGGCGGCTAGGTTCGTTGGTCGATGGCATTTCACAAGCATCTCCGTCACGCGTGGGCAACATCGCAGTCCATGCTGTGCGTGGGCCTTGACCCTGACCCCAGCCGTTTCCCCGATGTGGTCGACGGCTCGGTGTTCGACTTCTGCATGGCCATCGTCGATGCCACGGCCGATATCGCCTGCGCGTTCAAGCCACAGATCGCCTACTTCGCGGCCACCGGCGCCGAGCGCGATCTGGAGATGATCTGTGCCGCCATCCGCGACCGCTACCCCGACGTACTGCTGGTGCTGGATGCCAAGCGCGGCGACATCGGTAGCACCGCGCAGCAATATGCGCACGAAGCCTTCGACCGATACGGCGCTCACGTCGTCACGGTCAACCCCTATCTGGGCAGCGACTCCGTCGAGCCGTTCCTGCGTCACCCAGACGGAGGCGTGTTCGTGCTGTGCCGCACCAGCAACCCTGGCAGTGGCGACTTTCAATCCCTGCTCGTCGACGGCGAGCCGCTGTACCTCCACGTTGCCCGTCGAGTCGCGACCGAGTGGAACGAGATCGGTGACTGCGGCCTGGTGGTGGGCGCAACCTACCCGTCAGAGCTCAGCGAGGTCCGCGCGATCGTCGGCGATCTACCGCTACTGGTCCCGGGCGTCGGCGCGCAGGGTGGCGACATCCAAAAGACCGTCGAAGCTGGCGTGGACAGCGCTGGCTTCGGCATGGTGATCAACTCGTCGCGAGCGATCCTCTACGCGTCGAACGGCGCCGACTTCGCCGAGGCGGCACGTGCAGAGGCGATCGCCACCAGAGACGCCATCCGCACCTTCTCGCACCGCTGACCTGCCCGACCCAGATGCGAGTGCCACGCGGTCGGTCCGAGCACCGGCTTCATCCGAGTGGGTACTCGTACCCCGGGGTGCGAGTACCCACTCGCATGGCAGCGTGGCACTCCGACAAAGAGGCTGGCACTCGCACCGGCGACGCGGCACTCGGAGGTTGGTGACCTGGGCTCATGCGCGTGGCGACACCTCAGCCGGCGAGGGGGGTGACGCTGATGATGCCGGGGGCCACCCTCAATTGGACGACAACCGACTCGGGCACCTCCATCGTCGGCGCGATCAACATCACAGCGGTGCCCGGGGTAGTGGCACGACCAACGTCCATGTCGGCGATGTTGACGCCTGCATCGCCCAACAGCGTGCCAACGGTGCCGATGACACCTGGGCGGTCGTCGTTCTTCACGACCAACATGTGCGAAGCAGGCGGGACGTCGAAGTGGTGGTCGTCGATCATCACGATGCGCTGCTCGCTGCGCCGACCGACAAGGGTGCCCGAGATGCTGTGACCGCCGGCGCGCAACGTGACCAGGTTGACGAAGTCGGCTGAAGTGGAACAGTGCGTCTCACGCAGCTCGATGCCGCGCTCGGTTGCCAGCTGCGGGGCGTTGACGTACGTGACCTGCTCGTCGGAGATGCCGCCGAAGTAGCCTTTCAGTGCAGCGAGCGAGAGAATTCGAGTGTCGTAGCCGGCGATGTCGCCCTCGGTGCAGACCTCGAACTCGTTGGGCGAGGCAGGCAGCGTCCCCACGAGCGAAGCGAACAAGCGGCCCAGCACCTCTGCCAGCGGAAGGAACGGACGCAGTGTTTCGTTGGCCTCCGCAACATCGACGTTGACGGCGAACGGTACGAAGTCACCCGCCAACGCCAGCTGCACCATGTCGGCGATGGTGTCACCCGCCTTGTCCTGCGCTTCGCGAGTGCTGGCACCGAGGTGCGGCGTGACCACGATGGACGGCTGCTCGAACAGCGGCGACGCAGTGGTGGGCTCGGTCACGAACACATCGATTGCAGCTCCGGCGATGATGCCGTCGCGCACGCAGTCGGCCAATGCCTGCTCGTCGACAATTCCACCGCGGGCAACGTTGATGACCCGCAAGGAAGGCTTCGCCTTCAGCAGCAGATCGCGGTTGATGAGGCCGGTGGTCTCCTTCGTCTTGGGCAGGTGGATGGTGAGGAAGTCGGCCTCGGCCACGGCCTGATCCAGGGTCAGTAGCTCGACACCCATCTGGCGAGCACGATCGGCCGACACGAAGGGGTCGTATGCCACGAGACGCATACCGAACGCCCGAGCTCGATCGGCGACCAGCTTGCCGATGCGACCGAGGCCGATGACTGCCAGGGTCTTGTCGGCCAGCTCGACACCTTCCCAGCGGCTGCGCTCCCAGCGGCCAGCGATGAGTGCAGCGTGCGCTTGGGGCACGTTGCGGGCCTGTGCCAACAGCAGCGCCATCGTGTGCTCGGCGGCGGAGATGATGTTGCTCTGCGGCGCGTTGACCACCATCACACCGCGCTTGGTTGCTTCGGGCACATCGACGTTGTCGAGCCCGATACCGGCGCGACCCACGACGACCAGTTCGCTGCCCGCCTCCAGCACCTCGGCCGTGACCTGCGTGGCGCTACGGATGATGAGGGCATGCGCGCCCTTCACCACGTCGAGCAGCCGGGAGAGGTCGAGCTGCACATCCACTTCGTGCCCGGCCGCGCGCAGCCGATCAAGGCCACCTTCGGCGATCTCTTCCGTGACGAGGATGCGTGCCATACGCCCATCGTTACCGGGCTGAACCCCGGATGCGAAGCGCTTTGAACGTTCTGTTCAAGCAGCGCCGCAGGTTTCGTACACTCACCTGCGATGTATGCCGGCCGCAACGAGACCGAACAGTGGTTCATCCGCCGTGGATTGCCCCATTTCATCGAGCCCTACGGCACCGGCCCCGACGTGTGGAGCCGGGCCGCGCCCGTCCTGGTCATTGCGTATGTCGCCGGCGGCCTGCATGCACTTGACCTGGCCAACTGGTCGGTCGCGCGGAACCTTGCCGCCGGGGCGTTCGTCATTGCGTTGCTGTTCGCCACCTGGATGCTGACCAACCGGCTGCGCCATCGGCCGGCACTCTCACGTCCTTGCGAGCTTGGCCCACCTGAGCTGGCTGCGTTCCTCATCGGCCCGGCCTTGCCGGCGCTGGCGTTCGAACAGTGGGGCGACGCGCTGCAGGCGCTGATCGAAGGCACCGTCGTGCTGGCCGTCATCTACCTCTTCACCAGCTACGGAGTGCTCCCGCTGATGGGCTGGGCCGCGGCGCAGACGTTCTCACGCATCGGCTCGGTGGGCCGCATGCTGACCCGGGCCCTCCCACTTCTGCTGCTGTTCACCACCTTCTTGTTCATCAACGCCGAGGTGTGGCAGGTGGCGGGCACGCTCGAAGGCCCTGTGTACGTCGTCACGCTGGCATTGTTCTTCCTACTCGGTAGCGCGTTCGTGCTCTCCCGTGTGCCTGAATCCATCCGCTCGGTCAACGCCTTCGACGACTGGAGCGATGTCGCCGAACAGTTGCAGGGCACGCCAGCAGCGGACATCCAGCTGCCTGCACACGGCGACCCCATGGAACGGCCACTCTCCATTCGCCAACGGGTCAACATCGGAATGGTCAGTGTGTTCAGCCAGGCAATTCTGATCACATTCGTGGCCGTGATTCTCGCCGTGTTCTTCACGCTGTTCGGCCTTCTCGCGATCCCCGAAGCGACAGCCGCGTTCTGGACTCAGCTTCCAGAGGTGCACATCATCGCCCACTGGAACGTCGGCGGGCGCACGCTGGTGCTCAGCGAACCGCTCCTGCGAGTTGCCGGTTTCCTCGGCGCGTTCACCGGGATGTACTTCACGGTCGTGCTCGGCACCGACGCGACCTACCGCGGCGAGTTCGCCGAGGACGCCGGGCCGCAGATTCGCCAGGCGCTGGCCGTGCGCCTCGCCTCTCACCACGCCGCCCACAGCGACTAAGTTGCCGCCGTCACGTTCAGTACTCGAGGAGCTACTCGCCATGTCCCACCAATTCCTTTCCGACGAATGGATGGCTGCCGCCACCGCCATCCGCGAAAAGTACGCCGACCAGGCAACAAAGGTCACCAGCA
>JBBQMG010000061.1:0-22453 GCA_038328705.1 Acidimicrobiales bacterium
AAGTACATCCTCGTCACCCAGCGCGCCGCGTTCAACAGCCCGGTGTGGTTCA
Organism: Acidimicrobiales bacterium; assembly: GCA_038328705.1. Classification (GTDB taxonomy): domain Bacteria; phylum Actinomycetota; class Acidimicrobiia; order Acidimicrobiales; family Ilumatobacteraceae; genus UBA668. The sequence continues at coordinate 53 of JBBQMG010000061.1, forward strand.
ACATAGGTGTCAAGGGTGTGCCCCAGCAGGCCAGCGCTTGTTTCAACCTTGCCGTCGACGACACGATGGACGGCATCCTCAACTGGTACCGCGAGGAGGGCACCATCTTCAAGGGTGGTTCCGGCTCGGGTATCAACCTCTCTAACATCCGCAGCAGCTACTAGCTGCTCAACGGTGGCGGCACCGCCAGCGGTCCGGTCAGCTTCATGCGTGGCGCCGATGCCTCGGCCGGCACCATCAAGAGCGGCGGTAAGACCCGTCGTGCGGCCAAAATGGTCATCCTCAACGTCGACCACCCTGACGTCGAAGAGTTCATCTGGTGCAAGGTCAAAGAAGAGCGCAAGGCTCGCGTGTTGCGCGATGCCGGCTTCGACATGGACCTCGATGGCTCGGACAGCTTCAGCATTCAGTACCAGAACGCCAACAACTCGGTGCGCGTCAGCGACGACTTCATGCAGGCTGTACTCGACGACGCCGACTGGAATTTCAAGGCAGTCATCACCGGTGAGACGGTGCGTACCGTGCGTGCCCGTGACCTGTGGCGCGACATCGCCCAGGCCAGCTGGGAGTGCGCCGACCCTGGCCTGCAGTTCGACACCACCATCAACAAATGGCACACCGCTCACGCCACCGGCCGCATCAACGGCAGCAACCCGTGCAGCGAGTACATGCACATCGACAACTCGGCCTGCAACCTGGCCAGCATCAACCTGCTCCACTACCTCGATGAGGACGGTGAGTTCGATGTGGATGCGTACATGCACACCATCGAGGTCATGTTCACCGCGCAGGAGATCCTTGTCGGCCGTGCCGACTACCCAACGGAGAAGATCGGCGAGAACAGTCGCAAGTTCCGTCAGCTCGGCCTTGGTTACGCCAACCTTGGCGCCACGCTGATGGCCCTGGGTCTGCCCTACGACAGCGAAGAGGGTCGTGCGTGGGCCGCTGCCCTGACCTCGTTGATGACCGGCCATGCGTACGCCACCAGTGCCCGCACCGCCAGCCGGATGGGCCCGTTCTCGGGGTTCTCGGAGAACGAAGTGCACATGCTCAACGTGTTGCGCATGCACCGCGATGCGCACACCACCATCGCCAGCCACACGGGTGTGCCCGCCGAGCTGGTCGCTGCCGGCCAGGCTGCATGGGAATCCGCCGTGCGCGACGGTGAGGAGTACGGCGTGCGTAATGCGCAGGCCAGCGTGTTGGCGCCCACGGGCACCATCGGCCTGATGATGGATTGCGACACCACCGGCATCGAGCCCGACCTTGGGCTGTGCAAGATGAAGAAGCTGGTTGGCGGCGGCACGATGACCATCGTCAACCAGACCATTCCCCGTGCGCTGCGCAAGCTCGGCTACTCGCCGGTGCAGATCGACGAGATCGTTGCCTACATCGACGTCGAGAAGAGCATCCTCGGTGCACCACACCTGGCTGCCTCGCATGTGGCCGTGTTCGCCTGCAGCATGGGCGACAACACCATTCACTACGAGGGTCACGTCCGCATGATGGGTGCTGTGCAGTCGTTCATCTCGGGTGCCATCTCCAAGACCGTCAACATGCCAGAAGACGCAGCGGTCGAGGACGTGGAAGCGCTGCATCTGCTGTCGTGGCAGCTGGGCTTGAAGGCTGTCGCCATCTACCGCGACAACTGCAAGGTCGGCCAGCCGCTGAGCACCGCCAAGAAGCAAGGCGCTGCCGACGACGCGACTGCAGCCGTCGCTTCCGAAGTGGTCGAGCGCATCGTCGAGAAGATCGTGCACCAGCCGATTCGTCAGAAGCTGCCGCGCAGCCGTCGAGGTCGCACGTTCGAGTTCCGCGTCGCCGACTGCAAGGGCTTCGCCACCATCGGTGAGTATGCCACTGGCCAGCCGGGTGAGATCTTCCTCACCGTCTCCAAGCAGGGCAGCACCCTCAGCGGCATCATGGATGCGTTTGCGAAGAGCATCAGCTACGGCCTGCAGTACGGCGTGCCGCTGCGGGCCTTCGTGGAGGCGTTCACCAATATGCGCTTCGAGCCGGCCGGCATGACCGACGACCCCGACATTCGCTTCGCCTCGTCCATCATGGACTACCTCTTCCGTCGGCTGTCACTGGAGTACATGACCTACGACGAGCGCGCCGAGCTGGGCATCTTCTCGATCGACGAGCGCCTGCAACCCACGCTGCCCGGCGTGGACGAGAGCGTGTGGGAAACCCGTACGGGCAGCGAGATGGTCGCTGATCCCAAGACCATTCCGTCGGCCGAGGATCTGCTGGTGCAGATGGAACTCGGTGTGGCCCCGGCCGCCCCGAACAACGACGTCACCAACCCCGCTGGGATGGCCCGAACCGAAACCTCGTCGAAGCCGGCGGTGCGCCACAGCGACTCGCCGATGTGCATGCAGTGCGGCGTCCAGATGATCCGTGCCGGCAGCTGCCACGCCTGCCCCAGCTGTGGCAGCACCAGCGGCTGCAGCTGAAGTAGGTTTTCAAGGGTGTCATCGGGGAGTTTTCACCGAGGACACCCTTGAATCTCACGAGTGACATCCTTCGTTTCGCCGCTTCGTCGGGTTCATCTTGGCGCTCACCCAACACCTGACGATCACTGCGAGGTCACCGAGCGGACATGCGGGAACCGGGCGAAACGCGGGCGGGCCCTGTTCAAGGTGTTCAGCACCGACGTTGTCGGGAACTCCGAGTTGCACTGGAAGGTGTGCACCGAGGGCTAGCTCGAGAACCTGTCGTGATCATGTGATGACGACCAAACCGACCACGCGGAGGTCAGAACGATGAGTTCCTTCAGCGAAGCAACGCTGTCCGAGCTCATGTCCGGGGTAGTCCAACTGCTCTACATCCCGTCCCAGATTCTCGCCAATGCCACCGGGTGCTGCGTCAGGGCCCACTCGTGAAAGCGGCGTCGTCAATGGCCTCCAGTTCGGGCGTGGCCGGCCCCGTGTAGCCACAGTAGTTGCCGACTCCGTCGGTGGCGGCAAAGGCGAGCGGCATTTCGTCGAGGATGTCGGAATTGACCGGCATGCACGAGGCCATGATGTCGTCGGCCCCGAGGCCGAGTTCCATCGCCGTGGGCGCGGCGGGGCTGCCACCGGTGAAGGCCGAGATGCCGGCTACGGCTGCAGTGCCGAGGCCGGCGGCGCCCAAGATCCAGCCTCGGCGACCCCGGCGGCGAGGCGCGGTCGGTCGGTCGGACGTGGTGGGCTCGTCGGTGATGGTTCCTCATATGGCAGTCGTGCGTCGCCCCGGCCGCCCGCCAGTCGTGGCCTCAGTCGACGAACTCGAGCCCGCCGGAGTTCGCGTCGTATGATCGCGATCTATTGTCGGGTGATGCGGGCGCGACGACATCAGTTCCGGAGCACCGTCGTGTCGTCGTTGGTCGCTCTTGCGCTCGCTGGGTGTGGGGTCGAAGGGACGGGTGCCGCCAACAACGCCAACAACGCCAGCACCGCCAGCACCGTCACGGCACCGCTGAATAGCTCAGGGTTGCCGACGGCCGAGAGGTCGTCGACCACGAACGCATCCATTGCGCCCACTGTTGTCCCCACGACCGCGCTGGCTCCTTCGGGGCGAGTGACGATGGCATTCAGCGGTGACGTGCTGGCTCATCGGGCAATCAATCGCGGCGCACGTCAGCCAGACGGCACGTACGACTATGCGCCGATGTTCACGAACGCCGCAACGCTGATCAGCAGTGTCGATCTCGCAATCTGCCATCTCGAGTCTCCCGTCGGCCCAAACGGTGAGGTCATTGTCGAGCCGGAGCGAATCGCCGTCTCGGCCACGATTGGTGTGGCGCTGGCGTCGGCCGGTTACGACCGTTGCAGTACGGCGTCGAACCATTCGCTCAACGGCGGGGTGTTCGGCGTGCAGGCGACGATCGATGCCTGGCAGCGGCCGGATTGGGCCAATCCGGTATGGCCTCGGCTGCGGAGGAGGTGCTTCCGCCGATCCTCGACATCAATGGTGTTCGTGTTGCTCACCTGGCATACGCATACGGTTTCGACGGTGACCGGGCACCAGCGGGCGAGGAGTGGCGGGCGAACCTGATCGACCCGGCGCGAATTGTCAGCGACGCCGAGGCCGAGCGATTGCGTGGCGCCGAGGTGGTGGTGCTCAGCCTCCATTGGGGTTCGACGAGGGCCGTCCAGGCGACCGCCGATCAGCGCCGCATCGCGGAAGCTGTCACGGCCAGCGGCGCCATCGACATCATTGTCGGTCACCACGCTCACGTCTTGCAGCCGATCGAACAGGTCAACGGCGCGTGGGTGGTATGGGGCATGGGTAACCATCTGTCCAATCACCCAACCAGCAGCGAGTGGCCGGCCTCGACCCAGGACGGCGTCATCGTGACGATCGCCGCTCAGCGAAACGCAGACGGCACCATCACCATCGAGCAACCCGTCGTCCACCCAACTTGGTGCGACCGCGACCATGGCTGGGTGATTCGCCTGACCAGCGAGGCAGATGATCCGACCCTCAGCAATGCCGTGCGCGATCAACTGAGAAAGTCGCAGCAACGAACGGCCAAGTTGCTCGGCTGGTTCCTCGCCGTGCCATGACTGCCGCCTAAGGTCGAGAGATGAGTGAGATGAGCGAGCAAGACAGCAGTGGCAGCGTGATCGTGGAGCGTGATGGCGACGTTCTCATCGTTCATCTCGACGACGGCAAGGCAAACGCACTCTCGGCCAGTGCGATCACTGCGATCTCCGCAGCACTCGACCATGCCGAGGCCGACGACAGCGTCGGCGCGGTCGTGTTGCACGGCCGACCCGGTCGTTTCTGTGCGGGCTTCGACCTCTCGGTGATGCGGGGCGGCGACATCGGCGCTGTGGTCGCGCTGGTCAGCGATGGCGGCGAACTCGTGCGACGGCTGTACGGCTCGCCGGTACCTGTTGTTGCTGCAAGCACCGGCCACGCACTTGCAGCTGGGGCGTTGATCCTGCTGGGGTGCGATGTGCGCATCGGTGCCGACGTGGACTGCAAGATCGGGCTCAACGAGGTCGCCATCGGCATGGTGTTGCCCAACTGGGCGCTCACGATTGCTCAGGATCGCCTCAGTCGACGTCATATCCAGTTGGCTGTCGCAACCGCGCAGGTGACAGACTGCGCAGGAGCGGTCGCTGCCGGCTTCCTCGACGCAGTGGCACCTGAGAGCGAGGTGCTGTCAGCCGCTCTGGCTGCGGCTCACGGCCTGGCTGCACTCAATGGCCGGGCATATGCAGGCACCGTCCTTGCGCTGCGGGGCGAGGTGCTGGCGACCATGGCTGCGCAGATCACCGCCGATCGCGAGGCGCTCAACGCGCCCTGAGCCAGCGCATCAGCGCAGCATCATCGCCAGTCTTTCCAGCGACGTGATGTTGCGAGCGGTGTTCGGCCCGATCAGCTTGACCAGCTTGGGCAGCGTGACCTTGGAATCGGTCAGCTTGCCGTCGATCAGCCAGTGCAGTTCGCGGCCGTTCACTTCAAAGTGGTCCGATGCCGTGGAGTGCTCGTTGATGGCGGGTCCGGGCGAGGTCTGGCAGAAGGCGACCATGTGGGTGTGGCCCTCGGGGGTCGGGCCGAACGGCCGAAGGTCGGTGGCTGCGATCACTTCCGCGGCCGTGCGAATGTACGTGGGCGCGGGCCACCCCAACGTCTCACCAAGGTGCGCGGCGATGCGCGCCGCGTGGTTGTCACGCGCTGGGCCGGTGAAGATCACGTTGCCACTGGCGATGAAGGTGGCGACGTCGGTGTACCCCAAGGACTCGACCTCGGTACGCAGCCGATCCATGGTGACGCGGTGGCCGCCCACGTTGATCCCCCCGAGCAGCGCGACAAATCGTGTCATCGAGACATCGTGTCACGGCGCTCCGCATCGGCCGACGCTCGGCTGGCCTGACAACCTGTGACGATGGAGAACTTCGCCGACAAGATTGCAGTCATCACAGGAGGCGGCACCGGCATGGGCCGCGAGCTGGCTCGCCAGCTCAGCGCGGCAGGCTGTCACGTCGCGATGTGTGATGTGTCGGCCGAGAACATGGACGAGACGGTTGCGCTCTGCATCGCTGACGCGCCATCGGGCACTCGCGTCACAACCTTCGTGGCCGATGTCTCCCAAGAGGCTCGGCTGGTCGCCTTCGCCGAGGCCGTCAAGGCCGACCACAACACGGAACACATCAACCTGCTGTTCAACAACGCCGGCATCGGTGGTGGCGGCAGCTTCGTCAACGACGGGCGCGACGAGTGGGAGATCACGTTCAACGTCTGCTGGGGTGGCGTCTACCTCGGTACCCGTACGTTCATGCCGATGCTGGTTGCCAGCGATGAAGGCCACATCGTCAACACCAGCAGCGTCAACGGTTTCTGGGCGTCGCTGGGGCCCAACATTCCGCACACTGCCTACAGCGCTGCAAAGTTCGCTGTGAAGGGTTTCACCGAGGCGCTGATCACCGACCTGCGCCAGAACGCGCCGCACGTGAAGGCCTCGGTCGTGATGCCCGGTCACATCGGCACCTCCATCGTGATCAACTCTGGGAAGTTCTTCGGACGCGACCCGAAGGAGATGACCAGCGAGCAGCTGGCCGAGATGCGCGACCGGTTGGGCAAGCGTGGGATGGACGTCAGCGCAGCAAGTGACGATGACCTACGCGTCGGCATGCAGATGCAGGGCGAGATGTTCCGTGACGCCGCTCCGATGACGGCAGCGCAGGCGGCAACGGTCATCCTCGATGGCGTGCGTGCCGGTGAGTGGCGAATTCTCGTCGGCGACGATGCGGCCAGCCTCGACGAGCTCGTCCGTGAGTTGCCGGCGATCGCCTACGACCCCGAGTTCATCCCGCACCTTCGGGCTCGGGGACTGTTTTCGTTCGCTACCGAGTAGTACCCGCACCGCTCGGTTCGGCGGCGTAGACGGTCGCGCCGCCGATGATGGTGCGCACGACCCGTGCACTCAACAATGAGTCCGCATCGAGTGCGAGCGGATTGCGATCGAGGATCACGAGGTCGGCCGCCAACCCAGCGCGCAGCATGCCGCGCTGATTCTCCATGTGGCTCGCCCATGCAGCGTCGCGGGTGGCGTGGCCGATGGAGTCGGTGAGTGGAAGCGCGAAGTCGGGGCGGTGTGGCGCGATCGAGGCGTCTCCGGGAGACTTGCGGGTGGACGCGATGTACATGTTGGGCAGCGACGCGTAGGGCGCGGTTGGTGTGTCGGTGCCGAACGCGAGCGTCGTGCCGTGCGCCAGGTACTCCGGCCAGGCGAAGCCGCGATGGGCGCGCTCGTCGCCGAGCATCTCCACCCAGTTGGGCAAGTAGGCCGGGTCGCAGTGCACCGGTTGCATCGACGCCGTGATGCCGAGAGGAGCGAGACGCGCAACGTCAGCCTCATCCACGTACTCGAGGTGTTCGATGCGATGCCGTGGGTTGCGGGTCTCGCCGCGCGCCGCCCGGCCACCCGCCGCGACTTCCAGCGCGTCGATCGCAGTCCGCACCGCCAGGTCGCCGATGGCATGCAGCGCAATTTGCAATTCTGCTTCGTCGGCCGCGACGACCACCGGCGTCAGAGCCGCTGCATCCCAGATCAGTTCGCCCGGCTCGCCGTTCGCGAAAGGCGTCAGCATGCCAGCGGTGCAGCCGTCGATGGTGCCGTCGACGATCAGCTTGATGCCGGCGACACGAATCGCCCCGTCGCAGTGCAGAGCAGCCTTGGCCGAAGCCTGCGCAACCTGTGCCAATTCAGAATCTGCATTGCCAGTGCGAGCGATCAACCAGTGCCCGACGACAGTGAACGCGAGTTGGTCACGCTGTTGCGCGCGTAGCAACGCTTCGAGTCCATGAGCATCCAGTCCCATGTCGACGGCGGCGGTGGTGCCGGCCGATTGGTAGGCCGAAATTGCTGCGGCCAGTTGGGTGTCGCGCTCAGCGTCGTCGGCGACGTTCATCACGGGCCACGCCAGGTGGTAGCCGGCGTTCTCCAACAGCAGGCCGGTTGCGACGCCATCCGAATCACGCACGATGCGGCCACCGATCGGGTCAGGCGTGTTGTCATCGATCCCCAACTCCGCCAGTGCCGCCGAGTTCGCCCACACCGAGTGCAGATCGCTGGCATCCAGATACACCGGCCGGTCGGAGATCACTGCGTCGAGCATCTGCCGTGTCGGCAGGCCGTTGGGAATCGCTGAGAACAGCCAGCCGATGCCGAGCACTCGTGGTGCATCGTGGTTGGCGTTCAGCCAGTGCAGCAACGTGTCGGTGATGTCGCTGACCGATGCCGACGATCGCAGCTGCGCTCGCAACAGACTGGCGCCGGTGTTGAGCAGATGGGCATGCGCATCGACGAACCCGGGCAGCACCAATCCATCGCCGGCGTCGATCTCCTCGCCTCCGCTTCCGCGGGCAAGGGCTCTGGCCTCGGCCAGGGAGCCCACGAATTCGATCACTTCGCCACGCACGAGCACGGCCTCGGCCCATGGTTGTTCGGGGTCGGCTGTGAAGATTTGGCCGCGCACCACTATGTCGTCGCCTGAAATGCTCATTGGCCGAGACTATCCAGGCCGTCCACTTCGACTTCCGAGTGGGTACTCCGCGCACGGGGTGCGAGTGAGCACTCGGATGGCGGCGTAGCACTCGCACAGGTGGCATCGCACTCGCACAGGATGGGTGGCACTCGCACCGGGGGATGATGCTCGGTGAGGTGCATGCGCGCGGGTAGGGTCGACCAGGCATGGCAACGCTGCGGTTCAGCTTTGGCACGATGGGCTCGGGAAAGAGCACGTTGGCCCTTCAGATCCACCACAACCTCGCGAGCCGCGATCTGTATGGACTGCTGTTGACCACCCTGGATCGAGAGGGTGCGCAGGTCACGAGCCGTCTTGGGGTCGCTGCTCGTGCCATCGAAGTCGTGTCCGATCTCGACATCTACAAGCTGGCGGTCGACAACTGGCCCATTCACTACCTGGTCTGCGACGAAGCCCAGTTCTACTCCATCGAGCAGTGCGACCAGTTGGGTCGTGTGGTCGACGATCTGGGCGTCGACGTGTTCGCGTTCGGACTGATCACGGACTTTCGCGGCGAACTGTTCGAGGGCACGAAGCGCTTCTTGGAGATTGCCGACGAGCGCGTTGCGATGCAGGTGGAGGCGCGCTGCTGGTGCGGTGCGCGCGCGACTCACAATGCCCGCGTCGTCAACGGCGAGATCGTGTACACCGGCGAGACGGTGGTGGTCGGCGACACCGGCGACCACGCCGAGCAGCCGCTCTTCGGTGATGTCGTGCGCTACGAACTGCTGTGTCGTGCGCACTACCGCTCGGGCGACCTGGGCGAGTAGCGCCCGAACAGTTCAACTTGGGTTGGGCTCAGTCGGGGATGACGCCGAACGCGCCACGTTCGAAGTCGGCGTACGCCTGACGGATCTCGGCCTCGGTGTTCATCACGAACGGCCCGTAGCGGGCGACGGGCTCGCCCAATGGTTGGCCGGTGAGCACGATGATCTCACTGGTGGTAGCGACGCCGCTGAGCGTCAGCTCGTCACCTTCGATGACGGCAAGGATGCCCTCGTCGACCTGCGTCGAGCCGACGCTGAGACTGCCGGTCATCGGATAGGCGAGCACCACATGACCATCCGGCAGGGGGGTGGAGACGACGGCGCCGGCCGCCAACGTGACGTGTGCGTAGGAGATGGGCGTACGCGTCTGGCCTGGGCCGGCGAGGCCGAACAGGTCGCCGGCGATCACACGGATAGTGGCGCCCGGTTCGGGGCGCTGGGCGTTCTGGTCGGCGCGCAGGTCTTGGTACGCGGGTGCCGTCATCTTCTCGGCTGCCGGCAGATTGACCCACAGCTGCAGGCCATGAGTGCGCCCGCCATCTCGCTGGGCCTCCATCGACGGGCCTTCCTTGTGCAGCACGCCCGCCCCGGCGGTCATCCACTGCGTGTCGCCGCTGCGCATGAAACCGTGGTTGCCCATCGAGTCGCGGTGCTCAGCATCGCCTTCCAACAGGTAGGTCACCGTCTCGAAACCTCGGTGCGGGTGCCAGAGTGTGCCCACCCCGCGGCCTGGCTCGAAGTCGACCGGACCCATGTGATCGAACAGCAGGAACGGGTCGATCTGGGGGAGCGACGCGGTGGGAAACGGGCGGCGGACGAAGAACCCGTCGCCCTCCACGGTGTGCTGCGCTCGGATGAGGCGCACGACTCGTCCGGTGGGAATGGAATTCGGTTTCGAATCGTGGGCTTGGTGACTCATGTACGTGCTGCTCCTTGCGTGGCGCGCTGGTGATGCTCTTGCGAGGCAATGACGAGATCCGATGGTGCGGCGCGTTCCCACAGCACCGCCCCGAGGCAGGCGGTGATGACCCACAGCGCGGCTACGACAGTGCACCACGTCATCAACGTCATCGCGGCGCCGATTGGACCGAAGCCCTCCCAGCCGCTGAGCAGCATCGGCAGCAGCACGCGGGTGATCACACGGATGAGCACCGTGTCCAGCGCGACGCCGGCAAGCCCGCACCACATCAGATGCTTCCAGCCGCTGGCACCTTGGCGAACCAGTATCGCGGGCGTGGCCGACCAGAGGAAGAATGCGGGAATCAGGCCGAGCACGTGAAACATCATCCGAGGCACCCCGGGCACACGAACGGTGTCGAGCGCGACAGTGCCCACCTGCGTACCGAGGAACAGGAAGAACCAGATGGCGCCGCGCCACACTTCCTCGAAGAAGGCGAACCGCTCGCGGCGCCACGCACGAGCAAAAGTTTTGGCGACCTGTGACGACATGGGTATGCCCCACACCAGGAAGCTGGCCAGTCCGAGCACCGTCCAGGTGCTCTTCAGGCTGGCACTGGTACCGAACAGCCCGCGCACCTGGCTGGCGCCGTCTCCGTGAAGCTCGAGCTGCCTGATGAGCAGATCGCCGAAGCTCAGCGAGTTGCTGAAACCGCTGAACCATCCGAAGCCGATCAGGGCGAGCGGAATCACAGTGGTGAAGAGCTCGAGTGCCAACAATCCGCCGAGATCGAGACCTTCGATCTCGAAGAACCGACGTGTCGTGGCCACTGGCAAGCCCAACCGTCGCGACGCCTCCAGCTGCTCCACATGGCTGGTGACAGCCTCCTTGAGGGATTCGATCGGACTTTCGTCCATGATCAGCCCGAAACCAACCCGGCGGTGCACATCACGTCAAGAGTGTACGACTGGGTCGGGTGGCAGTGTTGCTACCCGCCACTGGTCTGGCGCGATGGCCGCGCCAGGTCGTAGCATTGCCGCAACCGTTCGGGCCAACGTCGTCCCGTGCGCCACCAGCCGTTCAAACCGACTTCGTCAGTCGACTCGTGGAGCAGAACTCGATGCATTCAGAAATTCCTGCCGGTTACCCCGCGCCTTCCGGCCTGTACGACCCGCGCTTCGAACACGACGCCTGTGGCGTCTCGTTCGTCGCCAACATCAAGGGTGTCGCCAGCAATGCCATCGTCGCGCTCGGCGTTGGCGCACTGTGCAACATGGCGCACCGTGGCGCAACGGGCGCTGAGGCCGACTCGGGCGACGGCGCCGGCATCTTGATCCAGGTGCCGGATCGGTTCCTGCGCGGTGTCGTACCGTTCGAGCTGCCGGCCGCCGGTGCCTACGCCGTTGGCATTGGGTTCCTGCCCGCCGACCCCACCGACGCCGAGAAGGCGCAGAGCGCAATCGACATGATCGTCGCCGAGGAAGGCCTCACGGTGCTCGGTTGGCGCGAGGTTCCTACCAACCCCGACTGCCTGGGTAAGACGGCCCGTTCGGCGATGCCGTCGTTTCAGCAACTCTTCGTCGTGGACAGTGACGACAATTCAGCGGGACTCGAGCTGGACCGCAAGCTCTTCATCGTGCGCAAGCGCATCGAACACGAGCTGCCGGTGGAGCAGAGCACCTACTTCCCGTCGCTGAGCAGCCGAACGCTCATCTACAAAGGCATGTTCACCACGCCGCAGCTGGCCGAATTCTTCCCCGACCTCTCCGACGAGCGCGTCGAGTCGGCGCTGGCGCTGGTGCACAGTCGGTTCAGCACCAACACGTTCCCGTCGTGGCCGCTGGCACACCCGTACCGCTTCATTGCGCACAACGGTGAGATCAATACGGTGCAGGGCAACCGCAACTGGATGCGAACTCGCGAGAGCCTGCTGGCGAGCGATGTAATTCCCGGCCTGGATCGTGCCTTCCCCATCTGTACTCCTGGCGGCAGCGACTCGGCGACGTTCGACGAGGTGCTGGAACTGCTGCACCTCGGCGGTCGCAGCCTGCCCCACGCGGTGCTGATGAGGATCCCCGAGGCGTGGGAGAACCACGACACGATGGACGCCGAGAAGCGTGCGTTCTACCGCTTCCACTCTTCGCTGATGGAGCCGTGGGACGGCCCGGCGAGCGTGTGTTTCACGGACGGCACCGTCATCGGCGCGGTGCTGGACCGCAACGGCTTGCGGCCCAGCCGTTACTGGATCACCGACGACGACGTGGTCATCCTGGCCAGTGAGGTCGGTGTGGTCGACGTGGATCAGGCGAAGGTTGTGCGCAAGGGTCGGCTGCAGCCGGGCCGCATGTTCCTGATCGATACTGCCCAAGGCCGGATCGTGGACGATGAGGAAGTGAAGCGCAGCCTCGCCCAGGCACACCCGTACCAGGAGTGGTTGGATGAAGGGCTAGTGGAACTCGAAGAGTTGCCGGACCGCGAGCATGTCGTGTTCAGTCACCAGAGTGTGCTGCGCCGTCAGCAGGTGTTCGGTTACACCCACGAGGAGTTGAAGATCCTTGTTGCGCCGATGGCCAAGACCGGTGGCGAGGCGCTCGGTTCGATGGGCACCGACACTCCGATCGCAGTGCTCAGCGAACGCCCGCGCCTGCTGTTCGACTACTTCCAGCAGCTGTTCGCGCAGGTCACCAACCCACCGCTCGACGCGATCCGCGAAGAGGTCGTCACGTCGGTTGGTTCCACGCTGGGTCCTGAGGCGAACCTGCTGACGCCCGGCCCGGAGAGCTGCCGCCAACTGGTGCTGCCGTTCCCTGTCATCGACAACGACGAGCTGGCCAAGATCATCCACATCAACGACGACGGCGAGTTCCCCGAGCTGGCAGCCGTGGTGATCAGTGGTATGTACCGGGTTGCCGGCGGCGGCCTCGCGTTGAAGCGAGCGCTCGACGCGATTCGCCGCGAGGTCAGCAAGGCCATCAGCGACGGCGCCCGGATCATTGTCTTGTCGGACCGCAACACCGACGATGTGTACGCACCAATTCCCAGCCTGCTGCTGACGGCCGCGGTTCATCATCACCTGATTCGTGAGAAGCAACGCACGAAGGTCGGCCTCGTTGTCGAATGCGGTGACGCCCGCGAAGTGCACCACATGGCGCTGTTGGTGGGCTATGGCGCGGGGGCGATCAACCCGTACCTGGCGTTCGAGAGCATCGAGAGCATGGTCGCGCAGGACCTCAATGGTCTGGGCGGCGTGGACCCGCACACGGCGCAGAAGCAGTACATCAAGGCCGCCGGCAAGGGTGTGCTGAAGGTGATGAGCAAGATGGGCGTCAGTACCGTCGCCAGCTACACCGGTGCTCAGATTTTCGAGGCGATCGGTCTCGGTCGTGAACTGGTCGATGAGTACTTCACCGGCACCGTCAGCCGCCTCGGCGGCATCGGGCTGGACGAGGCTGCGGCTGAAGTCGCCGCGCGCCACACCGCTGCGCACCCTCGCCGTCCGCAAGAGCGGGCATACCGCAAGCTGGAACTGGGCGGCGAGTACCAGTGGCGTCGCGAGGGCGACATTCACCTGTTCAACCCGGAGACCGTGTTCAAGCTGCAGCACGGCACACGCGCCAAGCGGTACGACATCTTCCAGCAGTACACCGCCCTGGTCGACGGGCTCTCTCGCCAGGCGGCAACGCTGCGCGGCCTGTTCGAGCTGCGCACCGACCAGCGGCCGGCCATCGACATCGACGAGGTCGAACCGGTGAGCGAGATCGTGAAGCGGTTCAGCACGGGTGCGATGTCGTACGGCAGCATCAGCATGGAAGCGCACGAGACGCTCGCCATCGCGATGAACTCGATCGGCGCGAAGAGCAACACGGGCGAAGGCGGCGAGGATGCGGACCGTCTGCACGACCCGCAACGCCGCAGCTCCATCAAGCAGGTGGCCAGTGGCCGGTTCGGCGTCACCAGTGAATACCTGGTCAACGCCGACGATCTGCAGATCAAGATGGCCCAGGGCGCCAAGCCTGGCGAGGGCGGCCAGCTGCCCGGTCACAAGGTCTACCCGTGGGTGGCCAAGACCCGGCACAGCACGCCCGGCGTGGGCCTCATCAGCCCGCCGCCGCACCACGACATCTACTCCCTAGAAGACCTCAAGCAGCTGATCCACGATCTGAAGAACTCGAACCCGGCGGCGCGCGTGCACGTGAAGCTGGTGTCCGAGGTCGGTGTCGGCACAGTTGCCGCTGGTGTCAGCAAGGCCAAGGCCGACGTCGTGCTGATCAGCGGGCACGACGGCGGGACCGGTGCCTCGCCGCTCACGTCCTTGAAGCACGCTGGTGCGCCATGGGAGCTCGGTCTCGCCGAGACGCAGCAGACGCTGCTGCTCAACGGCCTGCGCGACCGCATCGTGGTGCAGGCCGACGGGCAGCTCAAGACCGGTCGCGACGTCATCATTGCCGCCCTGCTGGGCGCCGAGGAATTCGGCTTCGCCACCGCCCCGCTGGTGGTCAGTGGCTGCATCATGATGCGCGTCTGCCACCTCGATACCTGCCCCGTCGGCGTTGCCACACAGAACCCCGAGTTGCGCAAGAAGTTCAGCGGCAAGCCCGAATTCATCGTCACGTTCATGGAGTACATCGCACAGGAAGTCCGCGAGCACATGGCCGCCATGGGCTTCCGCGCGATGCAGGAATTGATCGGCCATGTCGAGGTGCTCGACACCCGCACCGCCATCACCCACTGGAAGGCGAAGGGTCTGGACATCAGCCCCATCCTCGCTGTCCCGCAGAACCCGTACGGCAACACCCTGCACCACTCGGTGACCCAGGATCATGGCCTGGCGGAGGCACTGGACCAGCAGTTGCTGCAGGAATGCGCACCGGCCATCGAGCGCGGCGAACCCGTGTCGCTGACGCTCCCCATCCGCAACGTCAACCGCACCGTCGGCACCATGCTCGGCTCCGCGATCACGACGGCTCACGGTGGCGCCGGTCTGCCTGACGGCACCATCTCACTCAAATTCCGTGGCTCCGCTGGGCAGAGCTTCGGTGCTTTCGTCCCCGCCGGTGTGACGATGACGCTGGAGGGCGACGCCAACGACTACGTCGGCAAGGGGCTGTCCGGTGGGCGGGTGATCGTGCGGCCGGACCGTGACGCAACGTTCGTGGCGGAGGACAACGTCATCGCCGGCAATGTCATCGGTTACGGCGCCACCAGCGGCGAGATCTTCCTTCGTGGCTTGGTGGGTGAGCGCTTCTGCGTGCGCAACTCGGGTGCCACTGCAGTGGTGGAAGGTGTCGGCGACCACGGCTGCGAGTACATGACCGGTGGGCGAGTGGTGGTGCTCGGCCCCACCGGCCGCAACTTCGGCGCCGGTATGAGCGGTGGCATCGCCTACATCTACGACCCTGACGAGGTGTTCGCCGCCAAGCTGAATCGCGACATGGTGCAGTTGCAACAACTCGACGATGCTGACCGCGAGTTCCTGCGCGCAACCCTTGGCCGTCATGCCTCGCTGACCGGTTCGCCGGTCGCGCAACGCATCGTGGACGGTTGGTCGGCCGAGGCCGGCAACTTCAGGCGAGTGATGCCCATCGACTACGAGCGGGTGCTGGGTGTGATGGCAAAGGCCGAAGCGGAAGGCCTCGACGAACAAGCAACTCTCGATCGCGTGATGGAGGCTTCCCGTGGGTGAGGTAACCGGTTTCATGCAGTGGACGCGGGTCACGCCCAAGCGGCGGCCCGTCGAGGTGCGCTTGAACGATTGGGATGAGGTCTACGAACCATTCCCGAAGGACATTCTGAAGCTGCAGGCCGGGCGCTGCATGGACTGTGGCATTCCGTTCTGCAACAACGGCTGCCCACTGGGCAACCTGATCCCCGACTGGAACGACCTCGTCTACCGCGATCACTGGCGCGACGCAATCGACCGGCTCCACGCGACCAACAACTTCCCGGAGTTCACCGGTCGGCTGTGCCCGGCGCCGTGCGAATCGGCCTGCGTTGTGGGTATCAGCGGTGATCCGGTGGCGATCAAGCAAGTCGAAGTCGAGATCATCGACCGTGCGTTTGCCGAAGGCTGGGTCACCCCGCAGACCCCAACGGTCCGCACCGGCAAGCGGGTCGTCGTCATCGGCAGCGGGCCGGCCGGTTTGGCGTCCGCGCAGCAGCTCACCCGGGCCGGTCACGACGTGGTCGTACTGGAGCGTGCCAATCGCATCGGTGGCCTGCTGCGTTATGGCATCCCCGAGTTCAAGATGGAGAAGCGCCACCTCGATCGTCGCATCGAGCAGATGGAAGCAGAGGGCACCGAGTTCCGCGTCAATGCGCCCGTCGGCGAGGGCATCGACATCGAGGTGCTGCTTGCGTCGTACGACGCGGTGGTCCTGGCCTGTGGCGCCACGTCAGCCCGCGACCTGCCCGTGCCTGGCCGGGAACTGGCCGGCATCCATCAGGCGATGGAGTACCTGCCGTGGGCCAACAAGGTGCAGCAGGGTGATCTGCCCGAGTCGCCCATCAACGTCATTGGCAAGCACGTCGTCATCATCGGTGGTGGCGACACCGGCGCCGACTGCCTGGGCACCGCCCATCGCCAGCGGGCCGCGTCGGTCACGCAGCTGGAGATCATGCCGCAGCCCGGCGACACTCGCGGCGGCAACAACCCGTGGCCGCAGTTCGCGATGGTCTACAAGGTCACCTCCGCCCACGAAGAAGGCGGCGAACGCCTCTATAGCGTGAACACCGAGCGTTTCGTCGATGATGGCAACGGCCGCGTGAAGGCGATCCTGCTGCACGAGGTGCAGATGGTCGACGGTCGTTTCCAGAAGGTCGAGGGCAGCGATCGCGCGATCCCTGCCGATTTCGTCTTCCTGGCGATGGGCTTTGTCGGGCCGGAGAAGGGCTCGTGGCTCGAGCAGCTGGGCGTGTCGTTCGACGAGCGTGGCAACGTCGCCCGCAGCAGCAACTACATGTCCAGCGTGCACGGCGTGTTCGTCGCCGGCGACATGGGCCGCGGCCAGAGCCTGATTGTGTGGGCGATCGCAGAGGGACGGTCGTGCGCGGCAGGCGTGGACAACTGGCTGATGGGCGAGACGCAACTACCAACCCCCATACCACCGAGCGCGCGCCCACTTCAATAGCGAGGCGCTCTAAGCTGGCATTCATGCAAGTCAAGTGGGTCATATCCGTTCTCGTTGGCGCGGCGCTCCTCAGCGCGTGTGGCGATGGCGCTGCATCCAGCAGTAGCACCGCCGCCGTCAATCTCAACAGCACCTCTTTTGCAACCTTGGCCCCCACGCTCAGCACGCTGCCACCCGAGACCAGTGTCCCGACCGAAGGTCAGGTCTCTGTGGCGGCGCAGGATTACACCGTCGTTGCCGGAGATGTGCCGGTGAATGTCGCCAAGCGCTTTGGCGTCACGCTCGATGCGCTCAATCTGGCCAACGCCAACACCCCGAACTACGCACAGTTCTATGTCAATACGGTCATCAAGATCCCCGAGGGTGCGCTGGTGCCGGCACCCACCACCACCGTCGCACCGGGCACCGACACCCCCACTGCCAGTGCCGCCACCACCACGACGGCGGCGGCGGACGCCAACGGTTGCACCACGGGCAGCTACGTCATTCTCGATGGCGACTTGCCAGGCCGGGTTGCCAAGAAGTTCGACGTCACCCTCGATCAGCTCAACGTCGCCAACGCGAACACCAAGGGCTATGCGAACTTCATCGTCGGCGTCACCCTCGTCATCCCCTGCACCTGATCACACGAGACGAATCTTCACGCCGGCGAGGCTGAACGATTCGCCGGATCGCCCGCGGTCGGTGGCAACCAAGTCCATCGCGTCGATGCCGTCACCTCGTGGTCCGGCTGCCACGAACTGAACGGCATGTGCCAGGCCAAGCTGCGTCCATCGTGCACGCATGGCGTCAGGCTCGCCAGCGCCAATTGTCAGTCCTGCGATCGCAGTGACCACGCTCGTGTCCTGATGCGCCATCCAGGTGGGGCCGCCCCAGAGCCAGGCACCGTTGGGGTTCGGCTGGTCGATGCTCACGATTGCGCCGCCGACATCGGCGGGGTGCAGATGGCGGCCGCGGATTGCCGCAGAGTCACCGCGCCAGACGATGCGCACGCCGTGCTCGCCGAGGTGACGCTCTCGTTCATCGAGGTCGTCGACCTCGTAGATGGCCATGTAACCACCGTCACCGCCGCGCTTGGTCAGCAGCCGTCCGGCCGTGGTGCCCTCCTGGGTGGGTGAGACCACCTCCAGAAACTGATCGCCGATCATCATCAGTGCGTTGTGCAACCCGAACGCGCCGACACCGGGGTCGCGAAAGCAGACGGTGAGGCCGAGCCGTTCGCAGAGCTGGCCGACCGTGGCATCGAGATCATGGGCGACGAGCGCAACCTGTCGAAGTCGGATCATGGCCACAGCCTCGCGCGCTCACTGCGCAGTAGCGTGAGCCGCATGCTCACGATCATCGAAGGCCGCGTGCTCGGGTGCCTGCTGGAGAAGGAGCGCACCACGCCGGATCAGTATCCGCTCACGCTGAACGCGCTGGTGCTGGGCTGCAACCAGTCCACCTCGCGCGAGCCGGTGATGCATCTCGAAGAGCACGACGTCGAGTCCACACTCACTGCGTTGAAGAGCGCTGGGATGTTGCGATTCGTGCACCCGGCGCATGGCCGAAGTGTGACTCGCTACCGTCAGGTGGCCGACGAGTCGTGGGGGCTGGCTCCCGACGCTGCTGCGGTCATTGCTGTACTGCTGCTCCGTGGCCCGCAGACCGTCGCCGAGCTACGCACTCGCGCCGAGCGGCAGCACCGTTTTGCGACACCGGAAACCGTGGAGGAAGTGCTGCGTGAGCTGGCTACCGCCGGTCATGTGCAGCTCCTCGAGCGTCATCCCGGCCAGAAGGAAGCGCGCTGGCAGCAGCTGCTGGCCGAGGAGGCCGAGCCTTCCGTCGCCGCTGCCTCCTCGCCCACGGCCGGCAGCGTGGCCGAGCGAGTTGCGCAGCTCGAGGCTCGCGTCGCTCGTCTCGAGTCGGCGCTCGCCGACCTGCTGCCTGACCAGGACAACCCGCCACCCATCCCGCCGGAGCTGGCAGTCGAGTCATTCGAATAGCTCGGCCTCGAACCGTGAATTCAATGGTCGGCACGTAGCGGCCATTGAATTCACCGTTCGGCCCGAACGGTCAGGCAACTCGAGGTGGGAGCAACTCGTAGAGCGTGTCGACCATCACCGCCGCACGGCTCACAACGTGGCGATAGGTGAATTGCATTGCCGCGAAGCCATTCAGCTGAAGTCGGTTCAGGCGCTCGGCGTCGTTCTCCATCTGCATCGTCGTGCGATGGTGTTCGTAGCCGAGTAATTCGACGATCACATTCGTGTCCGGGAACCGACAGTCCACCCGGATGATCTTGTGCTGGCGTTGCGCCATCACCTGTTGGGTGACAGGGCGCGGCAGCCCAAGCTCGCCGAGCAACTCGAGGAACGTCCGCTCCAACCATGAGTGCCCGCCCCGGGCCAGCTCGGCGCCGGCCATCACCCTCAGTAGCTTGTCGAGCCCGGGCCGGCCGCGAGTGCGCAATTCCATCATCCGGCGATGTAGGAAGTCTTCGGTGGTGAGGCCGTCTCGAATCGCGGAGTCAAGTGCTGCGGTCAATCGTTTCGGCGACTCGGTGCGAGCGATCTCAATGAGGGTGCGTGTCGCCGAGAGGCAGGGAATACCGTGGACGCTGTCGACGTCGAGCTTGTTGAAGGTCTTCATGCGGTGCACCACGACGTCCACTCGGTGAGGGGCTCGGTTGTACGGAACGACGAGCTGAAACGGTGTGCTCAGCTCGTACCCGTCGAACCCCTTCAACGCCGCGGCAGTGGCGCCGTACGCCCAACACGGTGGACCGATCGACTGGATGACATCCCAGAGTTCCTCGAGGAGACGCAGATACTGGAGGGGCGAGTTCTGCCCGATACGGAGGCCGCTCTTGTCTCGGCTACGAAGCGCTGGCTCTGTCGGCGACGAGAACGGGCGCTGACCCTTGTCGGCCGCATCGCGGCGTCGAGTGGTCATGGGCCGATTCAACCGGCACGCCACCGTGAACCCAACTCGATCGTCGCTGGTCCTCGAATCGTGAATTCAATGGTCGCTACGTGCGGACCATTGAATGCAACGTTCGGCCCTGAGGTCCCGAACCGATCAGCCGAGGTTGGGCCAGCGGCGGTTCTGGCGGCGGCGTTGGCCGGCCTTGCCCAGTTTGCGATGCTCTGTGAGCGCCCACTGGCGGCGCCAGCCGTTGTACTCCGGGCCGGTCAGCTTCGGACTGGTGCCTGCGGCCGTGCGCTGGCGGGCCGTCCAATAGTCGGTCAGCGCTTCGTCGCCCAGTGCGGTGACGGCAGCTTCGATGCGGGCATTGAAGCGGCGCGTGCTCTCGTCCTCGATGGGGAACATCGCGGCGCCGAACACCACCTTGGTCTTGCCCGGCTTGGGCCGCTTCATGCCCTTGCCGAAGATGCTGCCGGTGCCATCGATGAACACGGGCACGACGGGCGCCCCGGTGCGGTTCGACAGGTAGGCGGCGCCGCCCTTGAAGTCCTGCCCCCACCCGTCGGGTGAGCGGCCACCCTCGGGGAAGATCACCAGGCTCCAGCCATCGTCGATGAGGTGGCGCAGCTCGTCGCTGCTCTTGCGGCTGGTGACTTCGCGATCGATGGGGAATGCGTTCAGCGTGAGTGCAGCGAAGGTGCCCTTGACGCGCTTGTCGAAGAAGTAGTCGGCGGCTGCGGCGATGACAAGGTTCGAGCGCCACGGCTCGGGCACCGCGATGTGCATGAGCGGCGTGTCGACGTGGCTGTGGTGGTTGGGGGCGAAGATGACGGCGGGTGATTCGTCGGCACGCTGAATGTCCGCCAGACGATCGAGCCCGACGATCTCCGGGCTGGCCATCACTCGCACCATCGCACGCATCGGGCCGTTGGTGATGACTGCACGTGCGGCCTTCGCTGGAGTGGAACGCGCCCAGCCGGTATCGAAGTTGGCGCCCAACTTGTCGGGGTTCGGCGGCACGACCATGCCCTTGGGCACGCTGGGCTTGCGATACGGAAAACCCAGCGCCTTGGCTGGCCGCAGCACAGCCTGCACAGCAGCACTGGCTGCGTCACCGACCTTCGCGGCGCGGCGCAGCTGACCGACCGAGCTGAGGCGAGTGGGGGCGGAGCGTTTCATGGTCGTGCCGCTACTGCACGTCCGCGACCAGCAGCGCCGGCGCGTGGAGGTGGGTGATGGTTGCGTTGCGGCCGACGACATCGCTGGCGATCTCGAAGGCATCGTCCATCGTCGAGGCGGGCGTGAAGCCCAGGCGGCGCACGGTGGGCGGGTCGCCGCCGACGATGATCACCTTGCCGGCGTGTTGGAGGCCATGGGCACCCCAGTACCAGGCGTAGAACGGGTGCACGCCGTGGTAGGCGTTGCCGGTGCGGTACAGGTGCTTGTACCACTCGTCCTCGGCGTACTGCTTCTCCCACTTGCGCGACATCTCGGCCGGGCTGGTGGTGTCGGCCAGCACCTGATCGAAGAAGTCGATGTAGCTGGGGTGATGCACCGGGTTGAAGTCGCGGTAGCAGGGGTGGGTCATGATGATCACGCCGCCCTCACGCACCAGCGGCTTGTTGCGGTACATGTTGAACAGGTAGCCCAGGCCCATACACATCACCAGGATCGGGTTCATCACACCGTCCGGGTTGTACGGGCACACGTAGGGGATACCCATGGTGAGGATGTCGGTCTGCCCGACAACCTCCACCAACTGCTGCTCGTAGACCTTCTCCAGCGTCAGCTTGTGCACTGCGTCGGTGTCGCCTGCCTGCACCGAGGTCATCTGGTGTGGGCCTTCCATGTTGTGGAAGATCTTGCGTGCCAGCTTGATCGGTGTGCGGTTCAACGACTTGGTGGTGGCCAGGAACGTGGCTCGGTCACGGGCGGTCCACTCCCACTCGCGCTTGCTGAGGAAGTCGAACGGCGCGGGGAACATGTCGGTGTTGAGCGTGGTCTCGATCTGGAAGATCTTCGGCCCGTTGTCCTTGAGCACCTTGCCCAGCCGCCAGACGCTGGTGTGCAACGCGGACTGATGGCGATGGCCCATGAGGCTGCGAGTGTTCTCCAGCGTCTCGGGGTTGTGGTGGTGGCTGAGGCAGCGGTACGACGCAAGGCCGGTGGTGATGCTC
>JBBQMG010000062.1:0-22350 GCA_038328705.1 Acidimicrobiales bacterium
GAGCGTGTCGCGGATTGCATACGCGTGTGCGTATGGCCCGAAGTAGCGGGTGCCCTTGCGCTTGCGACCGCGCATCACCAGTGCCCTCGGGAACTGCTCGTCCAATGTCACTGCGAGGAACGGGTAGCTCTTGTCGTCACGCAGGCGGACATTGAAGCGCGGGTGGTGTTGCTTGATCAGGCTGTGCTCCAGCATCAGCGCTTCGACTTCGTTGCGTACCTCGATCCACTCGACGGATGTTGCCGTCGCCACCATTTGCGCGGTGCGTGGGTGCATGTTGCGCGGGTCTTGGAAGTAGTTGGAGAGCCGCTGACGCAGGCTGGAGGCCTTGCCGACATATATGACGCGCCCGTCTTTGTCCTTGAACTGATACGAACCCGGTGTCTCGGGAATCGTGCCGGTGGGTGGGCGCGTGACCATCGACTCGACTCTACGGGGAGCAAGACGGTGTCGCGGATAGGGTTGGCTCGTGCCCGGCCGCTACCAATTCTCGATGCCCGAACGCCCCACCCGCGACGGCTGGTTCAAGGTTGGCGCCCTCGATGTCACCACCACGGCGCTGCTCGTCGGCCTCGGCATCATCTCGATGTTCGTGTATGCGATCAACCGCTCGGTGCTGCTGGATCTGGCTTTCCTCGGTCCGCTGGTACGTCAAGGCGAAGTCTGGCGGTTGGTCACCTGGCCAATGGTCAATCCGCCCACCGAGATCTGGGTGGTGCTGACGCTCGCCTTCTTCTGGTTCGTCGGTCACCGGATCGAAGACTCGATCGGCAGGCGCCGGTTCACCACCATGATTGCGCTGATGACTGTGGTGCCGGCAGCGTTGGTGTCGCTGGTGCAATTCGATGCGGTGGCCTACGCATTCGGTCTCGGCATTCTGGGTATCGGGTTGCTGGTGGTGTTCGCACTCGACAATCCGGGCGCGATGTTCTTCTTCGGCATTCCTGCATGGGCAATCGCCGGCGTCTACGTCGGCATCGACATTCTGCGGTACCTCGGCGACCGTCGGTTCGAGACGCTCTTCCTCGAGTTGGGTGTGATCGTGGTGGGCCTGGTCACTGCTCGCCAGTACGGGCTGGTCAGCTCGCTGGAGTTCATTCCCAGGTTCGGTGGCGGTGCGTCGAAGAAGCGGACTGCGCGTTCCACGAAACGACAGGGCGGTTCAACGGTGGTGGCAGGTCCGTGGCCGGTTGCGGACGCAGGTCATTCGACGCTCGACCAGATGGAACTCGATGGGCTGCTCGACAAGATCAGCGCGCAGGGCATCGACTCGCTGTCGCGCACCGAGAAGAACCGTCTCAACGAACTCAGCAAGAAGCTGCGCGGCCGCTAGCAGTCCCGCGTTTGTGCACTTTCGGTCGCATACCGAGCAGAAGTGCACAAACGCTTGCTAGGCGAGGCGAGTACGGGTGCGTAGTTGGTGGGTATAGGCGACCACGAGTAGCACGCCGGCCAGCAGCGTGGCCGCGTTGGCCAGCATGTGGTAGCCCCACGCCTGCTTCACGAAGCCGGAGGCAAAGGCGGCCATACCGCCACAGAAGCTCATCGTCAGGTCAGCGGTGCCTTGCACTTCAACTCGCGCCTTCGCCGGCACGGCGCCGGTGAGCATGCTGCTACCGGCGATCAAGCCGATGTTCCAACCAATGCCCAGCAGGAACAGGCCGGCGAAGATCAGCGACGGCACATACCCCGCAACGACCGAAACAACAGTGCCGCAGGCGAGCACCACCGCACCGACCATCACCGCCCGCACCTGACCAACGACGCCCACGAAGCGGCCGACGAACGGGGCAAACGCGTACATACCGGCGATGTGCAGCGCTATCACATACGCCGACAGATCGGCCTGCCCGTGGTCCTTCATGTGCGACGGAGTCATCGTCATCACGGCAACCATCGCCGTCTGCGACGCCACCATCGCTATCAACCCCAACGTCGCCAGCTCGCTGCTGCGGATCACAGCCGAAGAGAGACGCACCTGCTGCAGCGGGCGCACCCGCTCGGCGTGTGGGTCGAGTTCGCCGTTGATTGCCAGCGGATCGGGGCGCAGCCGGCGAGCAATCACCGCCAGGGCGACCAGCAGGAACAGGGACGCGAAGAAGAATGGGCCGATGAACTGGTCGAGGCCAAAGGCCTTGCCAACCCTCTTCTCCCACGGCGTCAGGATTGGACCGAAGATGGCACCCAACGTGCCGACCACCACGACGCTGGCAATTGCCTTCGCTCGATCGTGCTCGCGTGCGAGGTCCGCAGCCACGTACCGACCCTGCAACGTGGCTGCCTGGGCGCCACCGAAGCACACCATGCCGACAAGGAACAACGGGAACGAACGCAGCTGGCCACCGACGCCGGCGACCACAGCCCCGAACGACCCCAGGCCAAAGGCAACCATCAGCCCGGGGCGACGACCGTTGCGGCGCATGAACGCCGACAGCGGCACCGCCAGGAACGCGGCACCAAAAGTGAACGCGGCGGCACCAGAGCCGGCGAAACGGTCCTTGCCGTGCAGTAGATCCTTGGCCAGCAGTGCGCCAACAGCGACGACACCGGCGACGGCCGCCTGCCCAGGAACCTGGGCAAGGCGAAGCGTGAGCAGTGTGCGCCGCTGCAGCACGGAGTGGTCGGCGACGGTGTCGACCACCAGTGGAGTGTCAGTCACAGGGTTGACGGTAGCAAGCCGCGTCAGCCGTCGAGCAGTGGCTTGAGGAAGCGTCCCGTGTGACTGTCGTCCACCTTCGCCACCGTCTCTGGGCTACCTTGCGCAACCACCAGACCGCCACCACTGCCGCCTTCGGGCCCTAGGTCGACGATCCAGTCGGCAGTCTTGATGACGTCGAGGTTGTGTTCGATGACCAGCACCGTGTTGCCCTGGTCGACCAGCCGTGACAGCACGGTGAGCAACCGGCGGACATCCTCGAAGTGCAGACCGGTGGTGGGCTCGTCGAGCAAGTAGATGGTGTGACCCGTGTTGCGCTTGGCGAGCTCGGTGGCCAGCTTGACGCGCTGTGCCTCACCACCCGACAGTGTGGGCGCCGACTGGCCCAGGCGGACGTAACCGAGGCCGACATCCATGAGCGTGCGCATGTAGCGGTGAATGGCCGGCTGGTTGGCGAAGAAGTCGACAGCCTCGGCCACCGGCATGTCGAGAATCTCGGCGATGTTCTTGCCCTTGAACTGAATGTCGAGCGTGTCGCGGTTGTAGCGGGCGCCCTTGCACACCTCACACGGCACATACACGTCGGGCAGGAAGTGCATCTCGATCTTGATGGTGCCGTCGCCGCTGCATGCCTCGCAGCGACCCCCCGCCACGTTGAAGCTGAAGCGACCGGGCATGTAGCCCCGCACCTTCGACTCGGCGGTGGTGGCGAACAGCTTGCGGATGTTGTCGAACACACCCGTATATGTGGCGGGGTTGCTGCGCGGTGTACGACCGATGGGCGATTGATCCATGTCGATCACCTTGTCGAGCTTCTCGATGCCCTTGATGCTCTTGTGGCGCCCAGCCGCAGTCTTCGACTTGTAGATCTTCTGCATCAGCACCGGCAGCAGAATGTCGCGCACCAGCGTGCTCTTACCGCTGCCGCTCACGCCGGTGACGGCCACGAAACAGCCCAGCGGAATCTTCACATCGAGGTTGCGTAGGTTGTGTTCTTTTGCGCCCTGGATCTCGAGCCAATCGGCTCCCGGCTTGCGGCGCACCTGCGGCACCGGAATGCTGCGCTTGCGGCTGAGGTACTGACCCGTGATGGACGCCTTCGACTTGAGGATGCCCTTCACCGGACCGCTGTACACCACTTCCCCACCATGCTCGCCGGCACCGGGGCCGATGTCGACGATCCAGTCGGCCTCCATGATGGTGTCTTCGTCGTGCTCCACGACCAGCACCGTGTTGCCCAGGTCGCGTAGGCGCAGCAGGGTGTCGATGAGGCGACGGTTGTCGCGTTGGTGCAACCCCACGGACGGCTCGTCGAGCACGTACAGCGTGCCGACGAGGCCGCTGCCGATCTGGCTGGCAAGACGAATGCGCTGCGCCTCACCGCCGGCCAAGGTGCCGGCGCTACGTGAGAGCGAGAGGTAATCGAGGCCCACGTCGAGAAGGAAACCGAGGCGAGCGTTGATCTCTTTCGTCACTCGCTCGGCGATCATGCGGTCCCGCTCGCTGAGCTCGAGCGCGCCAAGGAAGTTTGACGAATCGCCGATGGCCATCTCGCAGATCTCGGAGATGTTCTTATCGTTGATGGTGACCGCCAGCGTGGACGGCTTGAGTCGGGCGCCCTTGCATTTCGGGCATGGCACCTCGCGCATGTAGCCCTCGTACTGCTCGCGGGCCCAATCGCTCTCGGCGCCCTCACGGCGGCGATTGAGCCACGGCACGACGCCTTCGTAGGCGGTGGAGTATTCGCGAGTGCGGCCGTAGCGGTTCTTGTACTTGACCTTCAGATTGCCCTCGACGCCGTAGAGGATGACCTTTTGCTGCTTGGCATTGAGGCTGCCGTACGGCGCGTCCATGTCGATGTCGTAGGTTTCGGCGACTGCTTCCAGCATGCGCGTGAAGTACTGGGTGCTACTGCTGCGCCACGGTGCGATGGCCCCGCCGTTGATGGACAGGTCCTGGTCAGGGATGAGCAGCTCGGGATCGACCTCGAAGGTGGTGCCCAGGCCGTCGCATGCTTCGCAAGCGCCATACGGCGAGTTGAACGAGAAGTTGCGCGGGGCCGGCTCGTCGTAACTGGTGCCACACTTCGGGCACGCGAGGTGCTGGCTGAAGATCAGCGTCTCGCCTTCCACGGCGTCGCCACCGGCCGCATCCTTGGCGGCGAAGAGCTCGATCTCGGCGACCCCGTCGGCCAGCTTCAGCGCCGTCTCCAGCGAATCGGTGAGGCGTCGCTCGATGCCATCGCGGCGCACCAGACGATCGACGATGATCTCGATCTTGTGCACCTCATAGCGCGCCAACTTCTCGTCGCGCTTGAGGAACTCGGCGATGTCGACCACCTCGCCATCGACCCTCGCGCGCACGAACCCTTGCCCGGCAAGGTCGTCGAGCAGCGTGCTGTACTCGCCCTTGCGGCCGCGCACCACCGGTGCCAGCACTTGGAAGCGAGTGCCGTCGGGCAGCAGCAGAATGCGGTCAACGATCTGCGACGGCGTCTGGCGCTGCAGCCGAGTGCCATCGTTGGCACAGTGCTGCACACCGATGCGGGCGAACAACAGGCGCAGGTAGTCGTAGACCTCGGTGATGGTGCCGACTGTGGAGCGTGGGTTGCGGCTGGCGCTCTTCTGGTCGATGGAGATTGCCGGCGAGAGACCCTCGATGACATCGACATCGGGCTTGTCCATCTGCCCTAGGAACTGGCGGGCGTAGGCGCTGAGCGATTCCACGTACCGACGCTGACCCTCGGCATAGATGGTGTCGAACGCCAGGCTGCTCTTACCCGAGCCGGACAGCCCAGTGAACACCACCAGACGGTCGCGAGGGATCTCGATACTGACGTTTTTCAGGTTGTGCTCGCGCGCGCCACGCACGACAATCTTCGCTTCGGGGGCAGCGGCCATGTCGGGAGGATACCAAACGAACACCTGTTCTCTGCAACCACGGCCAGCTCAGTTTCGGCAGCCGAAGATTGATCGTCAACATTCGTTGAAGTTGCCTGCTCAGCGTGCCGATAGACGAGCATGAGCATTGGCGCCAGTCACGACACCACGTTCACGCGTGCGGCACAGCGCGTGCTGGAACACCTTTCTGCGACCACCGGCCTGGGCACCTGGGCCGTGTGCAGGGTTGGCCAATACGGTAGCCAGACGCTGGTCGTCGACGACGCACTCGGCGCAGTTCACGGCAACACGACGCTGTCCGAACCTTTTGGCCAGGATGCGTACATCCGCGTCGCAGCTCCCGTGACCTTCCCCGATGGCCAGCCGTTCGGTGAGCTGGTTGGCTTCGACCGGCGCGAACCATCGATCCCGGTCGGACAGAGTTCGGCGCAGGCCCGTGTTTTCGCGACGCTGTTGGGCGCGCTTGCCGCCGCCGAGGCGACGCTGTGCATCGAACGCCGGATCGCAGAGATTCGCGACGGACTCGCGGACCCGCTGACCGGTCTGGCCACTCGCCAAGGTTGGGAGCAACGGCTGCGACGCGACGAGCAGTTCTGCCGCGAGTTCGGCGAGCCGGCTGCGGTCATGGTGATCGAGCTGGATGACCTGAAGCGCAACAACGAATTGCACGGCCACTCCGCCGGCGACGAGCAGCTGAAGGTAGCCGGCACCGTCTTGCGCGAGGTGCTGGCCGGCCGTCACTACGGTGCACGCATCACCGGCGACCGACTGGCTGCACTGCTGGTCGGCGTGAGCGACCACGAGGTTGCTGAGCTGGAGCGTGTGACCCGCCAGGCCCTTGCTGCATCCGAAGTGTCAGCCGCAGTTGGAGTTGGCCGGCGCAGACCGGAGACGGGTATCGAGGGTGCGTTGGTAGCTGCCGATGGCGACATCACGCGGACTCACTCTGTTCGCGAGTCGGCATCGGCCGACGAGAATCAGGCCGCCGAACTCATGGACGCAATGGAGCGCGGGGCAATCAAGCCCTACTTCCAACCGATCGTGGACCTACGAACAGGCGAAGTCGTCACCCTGGAGGCGCTGGCCCGTTGGCATTCGCCAGACGGGGTGCGCGAGCCGGACCAATTCCTCCCGCTGCTCCAGCAGGCAGGGCTACTGGGTGCGTTGTTCGATCGCATCTTGGAGGACGGCCTGGAGAAGTTGGTCGAGTTCCGAGTCATCTCCCCCAACCTGCAGCTGGCCGTCAACTTCGAGTTCGACACCAAGCCGGTCAACTCGCTTCTCGACACCGTCCGCGACCGACTGAATGCATACGGCGTGCCGCCGGAGGCGCTGTCGCTGGAGCTGAGCGAACGCCAGACATTCGAGCTGCCGGCCGACGTCCGCGACGAACTGTTCGCCATTGCCGACATGGGTGTGCATCTGATGCTCGACGACTTCGGCACCGGGTTCGCGTCACTCGAGACACTGACCAGCCTGCCCGTCACCGGCGTCAAACTGGACCGTCGGTTCACCGGCCAGGTCGTCAAAGGCGAGCGCGAGAGCATCGTGGTGAAGGCGATGATCGCGCTGGCCGCCGAGACCGGATTGACCGTCATCGCCGAAGGTATCGAGACGCAGCTGCAGTGCGACCGCCTGGTGCGCATGGGTTGCCGCCTCGGCCAGGGCTATCTGTTCGCACTCCCCCAGCCTGCCGAAGCCGTCGCCACCGTGCTGTCGGCTCCGCTGGTCAGCACCTTCTAGTCAGCCGGCGTCGCGCAGCTCGCGGCGAAGTTCATTGACCTCGTCGCGTAGACGCGCCGCGTACTCGAACTTCAGCTCGGCGGCTGCTTCGTGCATCTCCTCCTCCAACGTTTGGATGAGGCGGGCCAGCTCCTGCTGCGGCATCGTCTTCAGCTCGCGCTGCACCTTGTCGCGCTCGCGGTTGCGGCGGTTGCCCTTGCCCGGGACCGGCGCACTGTCGTCGGGCCGCAGCAGCGAGAGAATGTCGCCGACGGCTTTGCGGATGGTCTGCGGGTTGATGCCGTGCTCGAGGTTGTAGGCGATCTGGCGGGCACGACGCTCGCGAGTGGTATCGATGGCCTTGGTCATGCTGGGGGTGATCTTGTCGGCGTACATCACCACCTGACCGTCGACGTTGCGGGCGGCACGACCGATCATCTGGATCAGCGAGGTCTCGCTGCGCAGAAAGCCTTCTTTGTCGGCATCGAGGATGCTGACCAGCGACACCTCCGGAAGGTCGAGACCCTCGCGGAGAAGGTTGATACCGACCAACACGTCGAACTCTCCAAGGCGCAGAGCGCGCAGGATTTCGATTCGCTGAATGGTGTCGATGTTGCTGTGCAGATACCGCACCCGCAGCCCCTGCTCGAGCAGGTAGTCGGTGAGGTCTTCCGCCATCTTCTTGGTGAGCGTTGTGACCAACACGCGGTCGCCCATGGTGAGACGGGTGTTGATGTTCTCGATCAGGTCGTCGATCTGACCCTTGGTGGGCTTGACGATGACTTCCGGGTCGACGAGGCCGGTGGGGCGCACGATCTGCTCGACCACCTGCTGGCTGTGTGAGATCTCGTAGGGCGACGGCGTCGCGGACACGAAGATGCATTGGTTGACACGCTCGAAGGTCTCCTCGAAGCGCAGCGGCCGATTGTCTCGCGCGCTGGGCAGCCGGAAGCCGTGTTCGACCAGGATGTCTTTACGGCTGAGATCGCCCAGGTACTGGCCGTGCAGCTGTGGCACGGCGACGTGGCTCTCGTCGATGACGAGCAGGAAGTCTTTCGGGAAGTAATCGATGAGGGTGAATGGCGGTTGCCCGGTGACACGACCGTCGATGTGCATGGAGTAGTTCTCGATGCCGTTGCAGTAGCCGACCTCGGCCATCATCTCCAGGTCGTACTGCGTGCGCATCCGCAGGCGCTGTGCCTCCAGCAACTTGCCGTTGGCTTCGAACCAGGCAAGGCGCTCTTGCAGCTCGGCCTCGATGCCGACGACTGCCTTCCGCATGCGCTCTTCGCCGGCAACATAGTGGGTGGCCGGGAAGACCATCACCTGGCTCATGTCGTTGAGCGTCTCGCCGGTGAGCGGGTCGATGGTGGTGATGCGATCGACCGTGTCGCCGAACATTTCGATGCGCAGCACCGTCTCGTCGTACGACGGGTGGATCTCGATGGTGTCGCCGCGCACCCGGAACTTGCCGCGACCGAGCGCTATGTCGTTGCGGTCGAATTGCAAGTCGACCAGGCGGCGCAGGATGCTGCGCATGTCGTAGTCGACACCCGTGTGCAGCTCGAGCAACTGCCCGCGGTATTCGGCAGGGTCACCCATGCCGTAGATGCAGCTGACCGACGCAACGACGATGGTGTCGCGCCGGGTGAGCAGTGCCGCGGTGGCCGAGTGACGTAGCCGATCGATCTCGTCGTTGACCGACGAGTCCTTCTCGATGTAGGTGTCGCTGGAGGCCATGTACGCCTCGGGCTGATAGTAGTCGTAGTAGCTGACGAAGTACTCAACCCGGTTGTTGGGAAAGAACTCGCGCATCTCCTGCGTCAGCTGCGCGGCCAGCGATTTGTTGGGCGCAAGAATCAAGGTGGGCCGCTGGGTGGCCTCGATGGTCCAGGCGATGGTGGCGCTCTTGCCGGAGCCGGTGATGCCCAGCAGCGTTTGAAAGCGATCGCCGCGCTCGATGCCTTCGGTGAGCTTCGCGATCGCGTGAGGCTGGTCGCCGGCGGGCTGAAACAGAGACTCGACCTTGAACTCGGGCACGGGTTGCAGCCTATCCGGCGAACGAGTGTTCGTCGATATCCGTTGCTGGCGAATGCGGTGACACAAGTACGGTCGCTGCATGGTCATCCTGCTGACACCGCGCCTCCGGCTCCGGGTGGCGCGCGACACGGATGCGGCCACCATGGCTGCGTATCGCGCAGACCCCGAGGTCGCCAAGTATCAGGACTGGGAGATGCCCTACACGCTCGAGCTGGCCATGGCAGGCGCTGCACGGCAGGCGGCGTTCGACGACGTCGTGGAAGGCTCGTCGGTCAGCTTCGCGATCGAACTCGACGGCGAAGTGATCGGCGACATCGTGGCCTGTGTGCGAGCGGGCGGCGGCATTGCCGAGATGGGCTACACCCTGGCTCCGCGACATCACGGCCACGGGTACGCCACCGAAGCCGCAAATGCCATGGTCGACCATCTGCTGCAACACCACGGCGTGCACCGCATCGAGGCCAGTCTCGACCCCGAGAACATCGCATCGATGCGCGTGCTGGAGGCGTTGGGGATGCGCTTCGAGTGCCTCGCCCGCGACGGCTACCTGGTCCGTGGTGAGTGGGTAGACGACCTGCGCTACTCACTGGTCGCTCAGGACCGGGCTGCCTGGTTGCAGCGTCCTCGGACGCCGGCAGCCAAGGTGGAGCTCGTCGAGGTCACGCCGGAAGATGCGTATCTGTGGGGTCGACTGCGCACTCACCACTCACAAGAGCGCTTCGTGTCGCCCATGGCGCTGTCGTTCCGCGACGCACGGTTCCCCGAGGTGTACGCGGGCGCACCGATGGTGCCGTGGATGCGAGGCGTCCTTGCCGACGGCGAGCGAGTCGGCTTCATGATGATGGGCATGGTCACCGAACATCACCCCGAGCCGTACCTGTGGCGATTGCTGATCGACCGCCTGCAGCAACGCCGCGGCCTCGGTACGCAGGTGCTCGCGGCGCTCTGCGACCAACTCCGGGAATGGGGTCACCCAACCCTGACCACCAGCTGGGGCCAGGGCCCCGGTTCACCAGAGCGCTTCTACTTGCGTCACGGCTTCGTCCCCACCGGCGACATCGAGGACGACGAACTGGTGGCCCGCCTCCAGCTGTAGCGGCGCGTCCGCCAGCGGGCTGCTCGGCAAGCAGGCACATGCCGCCCGTGCGTGAGAATTGGGGTTCAGCTGAACCGCTTACTCGCCTCGTGACAATCACCGCTCCGAGTCATTGATCCTGATCGGCTTCGTCGACCTTGTCGTTGCGGCCGGCGAACCGGTAGTCGGCGGGCAGTTGGGGCAGGGATTGCAGCCACGTCCAGAGGCGCTCGATCTGCTCGTCGAGCGCATCCGGGTGGCCGCCGTTGTCGATGACGAAGTCCGCTGTCTCCAACCGAAGTTCCCGCGTCGCCTGCCGAGCAATGCGAGCGCGAGCATCGGCTTCGTCGAAACCTCGATACTTCACCAGCCGCTCCACCTGTGTTTCCACCGACACGTCGACGACGATCTTGCCCTGCAGGCCCTCGCGCGGGTTCTCTGTCAGTAACGGGATGTCCAACACGACCACGTTGTCGGTGGCGACATTCTCCATCACCTGACGGTTCATCTCCGCCCCGACAGCCGGGTGCACAATGGCGTTGAGATCCTTCAGCGCGTCTGCGTCCGCAAAGGCAATGCCGGCGAGCGCCGCACGATCGAGCGAGCCGTCGGCCGCAATGACGGCTTCACCGAAACGCTCAGCCAGCTTCAGCAACACCGGCGAGCCCGGTTGCTGAACATCCCGGACGACTTGGTCGGCGTCCACGATCACCGCGCCTCGCGCCGCCAGCGCTGCGCTGACAGTCGACTTCCCGGACCCAATACCGCCCGTCAACCCCACCAAGATCATGCCGCGATGCTAGCTGTGGGCCGTCGCGCAACGAGGTGACGAGCAAGCACTCGCGGACCGCACCGGCACGCCCAAGTAGCATCCGGGGGTGGCCGACGATACCGACGAACTGGCGAACACGCCGGCCAACGACCCAGACCCCACATCCGTCGGCTGGCCACTCGTTGAACGGCGCACTCGCAACCGCACGCCGCCGGAGGGTATCGACCGTCGCTCACGAGGCTCGAACGACACCGGGCCGCTCACGCTCGGCCAGCCGGGCAATTCCGTCCCACCCACGCTCACCGCCGCGCCACTCTGGCCGTTTCGAGTTGCAGCACTCGTCGGCGCGTTGGTGCGGGCGCAACCCGATCTGTCCTGGCACAACTGGAGCCTGGTCGCCATCACGGCCGCCGCCACCGTATTCACTGCTGCTGCTTGCCTACGCCCCGTCGCCTACCGCAACGACCCGAAGACCCGGCTGCGCATCGTCGTCGAACTGGCCGCCGTCGTCGCCGCCGTGCTGCTGAGCGGGGCCTGGGCGTCACCCTTCGTTCTTTTCCTCGTACCCATCGGCATGCTTGCCGGTTTCGCCACCGGTGGCATTTTCAGTGCCCAGCTGACCGCCGCCGCAGTCGCGGTCATCACGGTGCAA
The DNA here is from genome assembly GCA_038328705.1 of Acidimicrobiales bacterium. Classification (GTDB taxonomy): domain Bacteria; phylum Actinomycetota; class Acidimicrobiia; order Acidimicrobiales; family Ilumatobacteraceae; genus UBA668. Next base: position 11,818 of record JBBQMG010000062.1, read on the forward strand.
CACGTTCCTAACGTCGGCGTGCGCCAAGGCCTGCAGGACGGTGCGCTGTGGGTAGGGCTGCTCGGCCTTGTGGCCTTCACCAGCGGTCTCGCCCACCGCGCCGCGCACGACGCGGCGCGCCAACAGCAGGTGGCACTCGACAGGGTCAGCCGCCTCGCCGAGGCGAATTCACTGCTCTTCGCGCTACAACGCGTGGCCCAAACCTTGCCCGCCTCGCTGGACCTGGAAGAAGTACTCGATTCAACCGTCGGCCGTCTGCGCACGATGGTGCGCCACGACCTTCTTGCGGTCTACCTCGTCGACCTCAACATCCGCCGCGCCACACCAGCGCGCACCCACGGCGGCAACACCGCCCGCACCTACCCTCTCGACCGGCTGCCCACAGGACTGCGGCAGTCAGCCGAGTCGCTGAAAACCGTCCGCATCGACCAGCTACACGAAGGCGAAGGCGTCTCGCCCGACGCCAAGTGTGGCCTCTACGCAGCGCTCCGAGCGCGTGGCGCGCTCGTCGGTTTCATCGCCGTCGAATCATCCTCCGCTGACGCGTTCGGCCAGCAACAATCAGAGATCGTCCACGGCCTCACCGAGCCGTTCGGCATCGCCATCGACAACGCCCGTATGTTCCGACGCATCCGCACACTCGCCGCCGATGAAGAGCGCACGCGTATCGCCCGTGAGCTCCACGACCACGTCGGCTCGTCACTTGCGATGATCGGCTTCGAGGTTGACCGCGCGCTCTCGGTCGCGGCCGACGGAGGCACTACTGAACCCGTCCTGCGCGAACTTCGCCAGCAGATCTCCGCTGTTGTTCGTGATGTGCGTGACACCCTGTACGACTTACGCACCGAGATCACCGACAGCCGCGACTTGGCAGCCACGGTCGCGGAGTTCCTCACTCGCGTCGGCCAGCGCAGCGGCATCGAGACGCGCAGCGACATTCGACTCAGCGAACGGCTGCCACTCCTGATGGAACGCGAACTCTGGCAGATCGTCAAAGAAGCGATTCTCAACGCGGAGCGCCACTCGCACGCCGGCCACCTGCTGGTCAGTGGGCGCCAGAACGGCGCCGAGCTGCAGTTCGCAATCCGCGACGACGGGGTCGGCGTCGATGCCACCGATGCCCGGCCAGACAGTTACGGTCTGGTCGGCATGCATGAACGCGCGGAGCGCCTCGACGCCGAACTGACGCTGCAGTCACTCACTGCCGGCGGAACCGAAGTCCGTATTCACCTCGTGATGGAAGGGCGGCCCAGCCAGTGAGCGTCTCAGTCATACTCGTCGATGACCACACCATGCTGCGCCAGGGGCTACGCCGGGCGCTCGAAGCGGAGGGCATCAAGGTACTTGGCGAAGCCGCCAACGGCGAAGAGGGTGTTCGCGTGGCTCTCGCCACCCACCCAGATGTTGTGCTGATGGACGTTTCGATGCCAACCGTCGACGGCATCGAAGCAACCCGCCGCCTGGTCGCCACCGAGAGTGGAATGCGTGTCGTCATGTTGACAATGCACATCGATCGGGAAGTGTTCGACAGCGCGCTCAAGGCCGGTGCCGTCGGCTATGTCACCAAGGACTCGTCCATCAGCGAGGTGGTCGAAGCCATCCACATCGCGGCCAACGGTGATCGTCCGATGTCTCCACGTCTCGCAGAAGCACTGCTACACGAAGCCCGGCGCGACACCGACGGCATCATCTCCACTCGCGAGGAGGAGGTCCTGCAACTCGTCGCCGACGGGCTGGGCACCAACGAGATCGCCGACAGCCTGTTCATCAGCCATCGCACCGTGAAGAACCACCTGGCATCCATCTACGAGAAGCTCAACGCTCGTGACCGGACGCAAGCTGTCCTGATGGCGGTCAAGATGGGCATCGTCAAACTCACCTGAGAACGCAAGATGGCACGGCCGTGCGGCCGTGCCATCTCTGTAAACGATTCAGAGAATCAGGAATGTCGTGATCGGCTGTCGCGATCAGGCCTCGGGTGCCTCGTCAGCAGCCTCGACCTCGGCCTCAACGGCAGCCTCGACCTCAACGGCAGGCTCTGCCTCAACGGCAGACTCGACCTCAACGGCAGATTCGACCTCAACGGCGGCGGCTTCAACGGCAGGCTCTGCCTCAACGGCGCCTTCGACAGCGTCAGCTGCCGGCGGTGCCTCGCCTGGGTTCTCCTCGTAGTACTCGGCCCATGCGGCCTCGCGCTCGGCATCGTCGCCACCAGCAGCCCAGTTGCCGTGCTCGTCGATCTCGAAGTGCGAACGGTACTCCTCGGCCAACTCGCCGCCCTCGGCAGCCTGCTTGATCGACAGGCTGATACGGCGACGGGCCAGGTCGAGATCGATGATCTTGACCCACAGCTCCTCGCCGGGCGTGACGACCTGCTCGGGCGAGTCGACGTGGTGCGTGGACATCTCCGAGATGTGCACGAGACCTTCGATGCCTTCGCCAACCTGCACGAAACCACCGAACGGCACCAGCTTGGTGACACGGCCGTAGACCAACTGGCCCACTTCGTGCGAGCCGGCGAACTCCTGCCACGGATCTTGCTGGGTGGCCTTCAGCGACAGGCTGATGCGCTCACGGTCGAAGTCGACATCGAGCACCTGGACGGTGACCTTGTCGCCAACGGTGACAACGGCACCTGGGTGGTCGACGTGCTTCCACGACAGCTCGCTGACGTGGATGAGACCATCCATGCCACCGAGGTCGACGAACGCACCGAACGACACGACGCTGCTGACAACACCCTCGCGGATCTCGCCCGGCTTGAGGTTGGTGAGGAAGCTGTCGCGGCTTTCCTTCTGCGTCTCTTCGAGGAATGCACGACGGCTGAGGACAACGTTGTTGCGGTTCTTGTCGAGCTCGATGATCTTGGCCTGGACGATCTTGCCGACGTACGGCACGAGATCGCGCACACGGCGCAGCTCGACGAGCGACGCGGGCAGGAAACCGCGCAGGCCGATGTCGACAATGAGACCGCCCTTGACGACCTCGATGACCGGACCCTCGACGGTGCCTTCGGCTTCCTTGATCTTCTCGATGGTGCCCCATGCACGCTCGTACTGGGCACGCTTCTTCGACAGGACCAGGCGGCCTTCCTTGTCTTCCTTGGTGAGCACCAACGCCTCGACGGTGTCGCCCAGCGACACGATTTCGTGCGGGTCGACGTCGTTGCGGATGCTCAGCTCGCGCGAAGGGATGACGCCTTCGCTCTTGTAGCCGATGTCGAGAAGAACTTCGTCCTTGTCGATCTTGACGACAATGCCGTTGACCAACTGGCCGTCCTCGACGGAGACCATGGTGCCTTCGATGGCTTCGGAGAACGACATGCCGAGATCGTCGGACACGACCTCGCGGGGGGTGTAATTGCCCTCTTCGTCAAAGGTGCCCCAGGCACCAGAAGTCAAGAAGGAAGTAGAGGTATCGGACAAGAGACGATCGCTTTCGGACAAAAACCTAGGTAATCCGGCGGATTCCGGACCTGGCGAGGATACCAGCGGTCCCGGCAAGTGTCATCAGCTGCGTCGTGCGATCACCAAGAATTCAGCGGTCTCGGTAGTGGGGGTTGCCAGCTGGTACTCACCTGGCTCCACGCTGTTGATCGACTCGACGGTCAACCCGGCCAGCCGACACAGAACACGCAGCTCACGCGGCGTGTAGCAGCCCGTCCACAGATCGACGGGTTTGGGCTCGCCTTGCTCGTTGCGGACTTCGGTGCGCTCGTGACTCACACCGGTGGCTGCATCGAAGGTCGCATCCGGATTGTCGCCGGCGGCGAAGTACTTCACGGCGAAGTAGGCATTGAACGCACTGAGCGCCAACGCTCCACCGGGCTCGAGCGCGCGGGCCATGCCGTTGAGCACCGTCTCGTCGTCGCCGTTGGCCGTCATCAGGCCGAATGCCCCCTGGCAGAGGCAGATCACGACATCGAATTCGCCGTCGTAGTCCAGGCCGCGAGCGTCGCGGCGTTCGAACGTCGCGCCCGCAGGTGCACCCTCGGTTGCGAGTTCGATGAACCGTTCGCTGATGTCGATGCCATGCACCGTGAGCCCGCGTCGGGCCAACTCGTATGCGTGCCGGCCGGGTCCGCAGCCGACATCCAGCACTCGCTGCCCCGGCTGCAATTGCAGCGTAGCCATGAGGAAGTCGGCCTCCTGGCGCGTCCCCTTCGTGAACGAGTACCGCAAGTACGCGCCCCCAAGGTGATCCGCAATCGGCTCGAACCAATGCGACCCGTGCTCACTCATACCCTGAGTCTGCCCGCGCACTCACCCTCCCCCACCTCACTCACACGTCTGCGGCACACCACAGAAGTACGTGGCTTTGTGGTGTGCCACAAAGCGACAGGCTCGAGGGCACAAAACGTCTGCGGCACACCACAGAAGTACGTGGCTTTGTGGTGTGCCACAAAGCTGGAGACTCCGCCGGGGGAACGGCGCCAAGGTAGGTCAGGATTTGCCGGCGGCCCAGGTCTTGCCCCAGGCGACGTTGACTTCCAAGGGAACGTCGAGCTGGGCCGCACCGCGCATCAGGTCGATCACCAGCGGGCCGACCTGGTCCATCTCGGCCTCGGGAGTCTCGACGAGCACTTCGTCGTGCACCTGCAGCACCAGGCGGCTCACTACACCGGCCGCCTCCAACGCCTGGTCGATACGCACGAGCGCGACCTTGAAGATGTCGGCAGCCAGCCCCTGAATACCGGCGTTCATCGCCTGGCGCTCGCCGGCCTGACGGATGCGGAAGTTGCTGTTGGACAACTCGGGAATCGGGCGACGACGGCCGAACAACGTCTCGGTGTACCCGCGCATGCGAGCTTCGACCACCGTGCGATCCATGTAGTCCTTCACGTTCGGGAAGGCTTCGAAGTAGGCGTCGAGAATGACGGCAGCCTCGGTGGTCGGAATCGACAGCCGCTGCGCCAGCCCGTACGCCTCCATCCCGTACGCCAGGCCGTACGAGACCATCTTCGCCTTCGACCGCTGCTCGGTGGTCACGTCTCCTGGCGCAACGCTGAACACTCGTGAGGCCGTTGCGTTGTGGATGTCGGTGCCGCTGGTGAACGCCTCGATCAGGCCCGGGTCTTGCGCGAGGTGAGCAATACAACGCAGTTCGATCTGGTTGTAGTCGGCCACCAGCAGTTGGCAGCCGGGCGCCGGAATGAACGCCTTGCGGAACAGCTTGCCTTCCTCGCTGCGCACCGGAATGTTGTGCAGGTTGGGCTGGTCACTGGAGAGACGGCCGGTGCGGGCAACGGTCTGGTTGAACGTGGCGTGAATGCGGCCATCGGGCGCCACCTCCGCCAATAGTCCGGTGCCATAGGTGCCGCGCAGCTTCTCGACCTCGCGGTACTGCAGCAGCGGGTCGATGAACTCGGGCCACTCGTCGCGCAGCTTCTCCAACGTCGCGGCATCGGTGCTGAAGCCCGTTTTGGTCTTCTTTCCGGGCGCCAAGCCACGCTCGGTGTACAGGATCTCTCGCAGCTGAATCGGTGAGTTGATGTTGAACGGCCGACCGACCACCTCCTGCAGCACCGCGCCAAGACGCTCGACGTCGGCGGTGAGACGCGCATTCAACTGCGTCAGCTCGGCAACGTCCACGGCGATGCCGACGTGCTCCATCTTGGCGAGCACCCCGACCAACGGATTTTCGATCGAGGCGTACAGGTCGGCCATGCCCTGCTTGTCCAGCGACGCCTCCAGCGCGGCCGACAGGTGAGCGACGGCCAACGCGCCGCGGGCTGCAATCTGCCGCTCGTCGGGTCCTCCGCCGAAGTCGAGCTGACCACTCGAGGCGGCACCGTCGTCGGGTAGTTGGAAGCGCGTGTACCTCGTCAACAGTTCGCGCAACGCATAGCGGGTGTCGGCAGGGTCGATGAGATACGCGGCGATCGCCGTGTCGAGCCGGAGACCGGGCACCGTGCCACCCTGATCCAGCAGCCAACGCATCAGCGCCTTTGCGTTGTGGCCGCGCCAGCCGGCGTGTGAGCCGAGCGCTGCAAGTACTTCCGGCGCGTTCACCACGTCCGCAGGCAGCCACGAAACTTCAGCACCATCGGCATCCGTCACCACCGCAAGCCCGATGACATCGCTGCGACCAGCATCACCCGACCAGGCCGGAACCACGTCGAGAGTGGGCTGTGCGGCAATCAGTGCAGCGGCCTCCGCGGGGCCGGTGACGTCGGTGACCTCGGCCTCCAACACCTCACCAGACGGAGCCAGCGGCACCGCACCGGCGGCGGCGCCGATGCCGAACGTGGCGAGCGCCTCATAGAGCCGATCGTGTAGCGCACGGAACTCGAGGAAGTCGAACAGGCGCTTCACCTCCGCGTCGTTCGGCTCAACGGTGAGCGTTTCGAACGCGACCGACACCGGAGCGTCGCGGCGCAGCGTCATCATCTCGAAGTTGTGGCGAGCGCGACCCTCGTGCTCGATCAGCGACGCCTGCAACTTCGGAGTCTGCTCACTGACATGAGCAAAGATGCCGTCGAGGCTGCCGTACTGGTTGAGCAGCTTGGCCGCCGTCTTCTCCCCCACACCCGGCACGCCCTCCAGGTTGTCGCTGGGGTCGCCGCGCAGCGCCGCGTACTGCGGGTAGAGCGTTGGCGTGACGCCGGTCTTCTCGGCGATGCCGGCCTCGTCGTAGAGCGCATAGTCGCTGACGCCGCGCTTGTTGTACATCACACGCACATGCGGGTCGTCGACGAGCTGATAGCTGTCGCGATCGCCTGTGACGATGATCGCGTCATGGCCCTGCTGCTTCGCCTGCTCGGCGAGCGTGGCGAGAATGTCGTCGGCTTCCCACCCGGCCAGGTCGAGCACGGTGATGTTGAGCGCCGCAAGCACTTCGCGGACCAGCCCCATCTGCTGGCGGAGGATGTCGGGAGCAGCCTCGCGCTGCGCCTTGTACAGCGGGTCGGCGTCGTGGCGGAACGTCTTCTCGGGCCGATCGAAGGCGACGACGACGGCATCGGGCTGTTGGTCTTTCACCATGTAGATGAACATGGAGGTGAACCCGAAAACCGCGTTGGTCACCTGCCCGGAAGCGGTGGCCATGTCGGTGGGCAGTGCGTAGAACGCGCGGTAGGTCAGCGAGTTGCCATCCAGCAGCAGAATCTTCACGGGTGGCGAGTCTTCACGGGTGGCGAGTCTTCACGGGTGGACAGTGCCGTCGAGAATTCTGTCGGCGACGTCGCGCATGCGTGAGCGCTCGCTCATTGCGGTGCGCTGAATGAAGGTGAACGCCTCGCCTTCCTTCATCCCGTACTGGTCGATGAGCACACCCTTTGCACGATCGATCACCTTGCGCGCCTCGAGCTGCTCGCCCAACGCATCGACTTCGCCGCTGAGTTGCTGCAGCTCGCGGAAGCGACCGATGGCCACCTCGATCGCTGGGATCAGATCGCTTTTCTGATACGGCTTCACCAGGTACGCAAGCGCGCCTGCGTCGCGAGCGTCTTCCACAACTTCGCGCTGACTGAACGCCGTCAGCATCAGCACACCGCAGATGCGCTCGCCGCTGATGATGCGGGCAGCCTCCAGCCCGTCCATGTGCGGCATCTTGATATCGAGAATCGCAAGGTCGGGCCGCAGCTCGCGGACCAGATCAACTGCCTTGTCGCCGCGCCCAGTTTCGCCAACAACCTCGTAGCCCTCTTCCTCGAGGGTCTCGCGCAGGTCGAGGCGAATGATGGCTTCGTCTTCGGCGATCACCACACGGATGGTCATCGATGGCGTCCTTTCGGCCCGGTCAGGCAGGATGTTGCCCGGCTCACATTCAAGCACGTCGTGCGAATCATCGTGCTGACAACCGATCGAGCAGCTCGTCCTGACGGCTTTCCAGGCGCGCGATCTCGTCGACGATGTGCGCCCGCGCCTTGGCGTACGCAGCCGCATGCCCGCCAGCCGCGTGCGCCTCCGAGCGAGCCAGCGGCGAATCAGACACCACGGCCCGCAACTCCAGATCGTCAGCGTCGTCCACCACATACATGCGCTGCTCGTCGATCACCGCCAACTCCTCGCGCAGGGTGCGCAAACGGGCGCTCGTCTTCTTCAACTGCCACTTCACCACCGTTGAGGCCATGCGCAGAGTGTACGAAGCGGCAGAATGGCAACGTGTACGACGAATGGGGCATAGCCGACGGTTACTTCGAGGTCAACGGGACATGGCACGACACACCCGTGGCCACTCACGAGTACCTGCGCAATGCAATGGGCGACGCACCCACCGCGCCGCCGGCGTGGTTCATCGACGAGGGCGATACGCATCCCCTGCATGATCGCTACCAACTGACACTTGAGGACAGGAGCGACGGCGGCGAGGTGGACTCAGTGCCCGCCTCGCTGCCGGCTGGGTATCACCAGCTGACGCCGCTGGATGGTGGTGAAGCAACCCTGCTGATCAGCGCGCCGTCGTCGTGCCTCGAAGCTCCCGCTGGGTGGGGCGTTGCTGCACAGGTCTACTCGCTGTGGCGCGCCCAAGGCTGGGGCATCGGTGACCTGCGGGACGTGGAACTGTTAGGGAAGGAGGTGGCCCTCCGAGGTGGCTCCTCGCTGCTCCTCAGCCCGCTGCATGCTCCGGCGCCGACCTTCCCGCAGCAGGCCAGCCCCTATTACCCCAGCTCTCGTCGCTGGCTGAATCCGCTGTTGATTCCGCTCGACGGCCCGTCGCCGGTGGCGAACGACGCGAACGGGCTGATCGACCGCAGCCGTGCCTGGCCAGCGCGACGACGCGCGCTGATGGAGCGGTTCAGCCACGCGGCGGACGGGCTGGAGTGGCGCGCGTGGGCCGACGAACAGGGCGACGAGCTGTGGCAGTACTGCTCGTGGAACACACTCGCTGAGCGGTTGGGTCCGAGTTGGCGTGATTGGCCGACGGACTTCCGCCATCCGTCTGCGCAGGCGGTGCGCGAACTGCCGATGCACGATCCGCAGTTCGCCAGAGCCCGAGACTTCCACGCGTGGCTGCAATGGTTCGCAGCGCGCACGCTGAAGCGCACAGCCGCCAATGCCGAAGTCGGTCTCATCGGTGATCTTGCCGTTGGGTGCTCACCCGATGGCGCCGACACTTGGCTGCACCAAGACCTGATGGCGCTGGGGGTACGCATAGGGGCGCCGCCCGACCCATTCAACACAGCCGGGCAGGACTGGGGGCTGCCGCCGTTCATCCCCGCCCGCCTACGCGCCGCACAGTACCAACCGTTCATCGCCATGGTGCGCGCCGCCTGCCAGTCGATGGCCGGGCTGCGCATCGACCACGTCATGGGTCTGTTCCGACAGTTCTGGATTCCCGAAGGCGGAGCGCCAGCAGACGGCACATACGTGCGACTACCCGCTGTCGACCTGCTGGCGATCATCCGCCTGGAGGCAACGCGGGCGGGAGCTTTCGTCGTCGGCGAAGACCTCGGCACCGTCGAGCCCGAGGTGCACGACGCACTGCGCGCCAGCGGAATCATGGGCACGAAGGTGTGGTGGTTCGACACCAACCCGTCCGACTGGCCCGAGCGCAATCTCGCAACCGTCACCACCCACGACCTGCCCACCGTGTTGGGTGTGTGGAACCACACCGATGGCAGCTCGGAGATGGCAGCTGCGCTGCAACAGACGACGTCGTCCCACACCGGCAACGCTGCCTCAGTGGAGCTGCACCGACAGGTGGCAGCCAGCGCAGCACGCCTGTGCCTGATCGCGCTCGACGACTTGGCCGGCTGCACGGAACGCCCCAATCATCCGGGCACGCTCGGCGACGAACACCCCAACTGGTGCCGCCGCATGCCCGCCGACGCAGCAACGATCATGACGAGAAGCCCGGGTGCCGACATCGTCGCAGCCGTGGCCGCCACTCGACCGGTAGGTCAGTGAACAGCACGGTGGGCCACGACGCTCGGCGTCGGATGAACGTTCAACGTCTCGAGCACTTACGTCCCCACATGAGGGCTGATGAGGGCTCGTGGTCGGCGCCATGGTCGGGCTCGACCCCGCGAGCAGCATCGCAATCGCCAACTCGACGACATTGCCGCGCATGATGAACGCTTCGAAACCCGTCCACACGATGAGCCTCGTCATTGGCGTGAACGAGAAGCGCCCGAATGACGCTGTTACACCTCAGGTCGCGTTGCGTTCTGAGACGATGGCGGTGAGGGGAATCAGAAGGCGGTTTGGCACGCGAAGGAGTCGGGCCGGGAGCCGGCTGTGGCGCTCCTCGAAGGCCACGCGGGCGCGGAGGTGTTCTTTGGCTCCCAGGCTGCTGGGTGGCCGGTGGTCATGGAGTTCGAGGGCCACGAGGTGTTTGACGTTCTTGTCGCCGTATTGCTCGGGGCTCACGAGCCGCAGCGGCGAACCATGTCGGCTGTCGAGGGGCTGCCCTTGGAGAGACAGTGCGAGCAGCACCCCCGATGTCAGTATGTCGTCGCGACAGAGCACGGCTCGGTGGCCGTCGGCACCGACGGCGACGATGAACGGTGCGTCGGCTCGATCACCGAGTCGGGGCTCGATCAGCGTGCGCCACACCTCGAGGAGCGGGACGCCTCTCCAATCGAGATCC
>JBBQMG010000063.1:0-22162 GCA_038328705.1 Acidimicrobiales bacterium
GCGCGGTCGGTGGAAGTACTGGGCGACTGGAACGGCTGGGCATCGGGCACGATGCTCGAGCCGCAGGGTTCCTCCGGCATCTGGGCGTTGGTGTGCCCGACAGCCCAGTCCGGCCAGCGCTACAAGCTGGGTGTGACCTCAGCTGCCGGCGCGTACGTGCTGAAGGCCGATCCGATGGCACGCCAGAGCGAATGCCCGCCTTCGAACGCAAGCGTGGTGCCACAGCCCGATACCTACACGTGGGGCGACGACCGGTGGATGACCGCCCGCACTCACGTCCCCGGTACGCCGCTGCGCATCTATGAGGCGCACATCGGTTCCTGGCGTTCGGGGGTGGCCAACTACCTCGAGTTCGGCGAGCAACTTGCCGACCATCTGATCGCGCTCGGCTTCACCCACGTCGAGCTGCTCCCCGTCGCCGAATACCCCTTCGGTGGTTCGTGGGGCTACCAGGTCAGCGGCTATTACTCGCCGACGGCGCGTTACGGCACACCCGACGAGCTGCGGGCGATGGTCGACACTCTCCACCGGCGTGGCATCGGCGTGATCATCGACTGGGTGCCCGCACACTTCCCGAAGGACGAGTGGAGCCTCGCCCGCTTCGATGGCACTGCGCTCTACGAGCACGCCGACCCGCGCCAGGGCGAGCATCCGGATTGGGGCACGTACGTCTTCAACTACGGCCGCGATGAGGTGCGCAACTTCCTGGTGGCCAACGCGTTGTATTGGCTGCACGAGTTCCACATCGACGGTCTGCGTGTCGATGCCGTCGCCAGCATGCTGTACCTCGATTACTCGCGGCCCGCCGGTGGCTGGGTGCCGAACCGCGAGGGCGGCCGCGAGAACCTGGAAGCCATCGCGTTCTTACGCGAGCTGACTTCAGCGGTCGCCGACGAGATGCCCACCGCAATGATGATCGCGGAGGAAAGTACGGCCTGGCCGAAGGTCACGCACCCCATCGAGTTCGGTGGGTTGGGCTTCACGCACAAGTGGAACATGGGCTGGATGAACGACACGTTGGGCTACGTGCAGCACGACCCTGTGCATCGCCGGTTTCACCATCGTGAGCTGTCGTTCGGCTTGCTCTACGCCTTCAGTGAGCGCTTTGTACTGCCGCTCAGCCACGACGAAGTGGTGCATGGCAAGGGCAGCCTGCTGGGCAAGATGCCCGGCGACGACTGGCAGCGCTTCGCCAACCTGCGCGCGCTGTACGCCTGGATGTGGGCGTTGCCCGGCGCGCCGTTGCTGTTCATGGGTGCCGAGATCGCACCGTTCACGGAATGGAACGAATCGACGGGGCTTCCGTGGCATCTGCTGGACCATGCCCCGCACCGCGGCATTCGCGACCTGCTCGCCGAACTCAATCGGGTGATCACCGCCTGGCCGGCATTGTTCGAGCGCGATCACGAAGCCACGGGTTTTCAGTGGCTCGACGCCGACGACGCCGACCATTCGATCTTCGCCTTTCTGCGGTGGGGCTACGCCGGGGGCACCTCTGTTGCGGCGGTCGCCAACTTCACCCCAGTGCCTCACGGCGGCTACCGCGTCGGGCTGCCCTGGGCGGGCGAGTGGCAGGTACTGCTGGACACGGATTCGCCGAACTACGGCGGTAGTGGCTTCGCCGGGTACGACCTGGCAGGGCTGCGTACGGGCAGCGCCGTGGTCACCGCCACCACAGAGGTTGCGTGGCAGGGCCAACCAGCTTCCGCAGTCGTCGACGTGGCGCCGCTGGCAGTGCTGTGGTTGGGCGCTGCCCGGCCGTGAAGCCGTGGCGCGACGAACGTCTGCGCCCCGTACTTGCGGCGTGTGTCACCCTGGGCTTCGCAGTCGGGGTGTTCGCCGTGTCGTTCGGGGTGACCTCGGTGTCGGCCGGGGCATCGGTGGGACAGACCTGCGTGATGTCGTTGCTGGTGTTCACCGGCGCGTCACAGTTCGCCGCCGTCAGCGTGTTCGGAGCCGGCGGTTCGGCGGCTTCGGCCTTTGGCGGCGCGGCGTTGTTGGCTGCCCGCAACAGCGTGTACGGACTGGCGATGGCGCCGCACCTTCGCGGCAGCCTCGGCCGACGCCTGGTGGCGGCGCAACTGACGATCGACGAGTCGACGGCGATGGCGGCGGCGCAGGAGGACGAGTCGCACCGCGTCGCCGCGTTCTGGATCACCGGGCTCAGCGTCTACCTGTTCTGGAACGTCGGCACGCTGATCGGCGCGCTCCTTGGGTCAGCGATCGACCCCAAGGTCTTGGGTCTCGACGCGGCGTTCCCTGCCGCGTTTCTGGCGATCCTGTGGCCGCTGCTGCGTGAGCGTCGGTCGGCGCTGGCGGCACTGATCGGTGCGTCGGTGTGCGTGGTGTTGATTCCGTTCGTGCCAGTCGGCATCCCCATCCTGTGTGCTGCGGTGGGCATCTTGGTCGGCGTGCCGTCGCCAACGGTTGCGGCCCCGGTCGGTTTCGAGGTGCAGTCGTGACCTGGACGTTCGTGTTCGCGCTGGCCGCAGCCGCCTACGCGTTCAAGGTGCTCGGCCTGGTGCTGGTCGGTGACCGTCGGTTGCCCTCGGTACTTGATCGCTGCCTTGCGCTGATTCCCGCCGCGCTGATCGCGGCCATCGTGGTGAAAGACACGTTCAGCATCGGCCAACACCTGCAGTTCGATGCCCGCGCGGCGGGTGTTGCCGCAGCTGCGGTCGCTGCCTGGCGCAAGGCTCCGCTGATCGCGGTCATCGTGATCGGCGCCACCCTCACCGCCGCCCTACGTGCAGCAACCTGAACCTGGACGGCGGCGGTCAGGCTGGAGGTTGCTCGACGAGTTTTTTGAGGCCGCGCAGGTTGCGCTGCCAGATTGCGCGCAACACGACCTTGCCGCCGATGTAGGCGCCGAGAGGGCCACCCAACCACCAGGGGAAGGTCAGCTCCTCTTGCCACACGAAGCGCGTGCGCCGGCCGAGGTCGATGGGCTCCAGCGTGAACCTGCCGCTGCCGGTGACCAGCCCGGTGTGGCGTACGCCCATCACCTCGCCGGGCGTCCACTCGGTGATCTCCATGCGGTCGACCAGTTTGATGGGGCCAACCTTGGTGTCGCACAGGAACTCGGTGCCGACACCACGTGTCTGCGAACCTGTGAAGCGGATGGCGACGGCGTCGTGCATCCAGTCGACGTGGTTCTCGACTGGCTCGACGACTTCCCAGACACGGGCAGGTGCCGCATCGATTTCGATCGCAACACGGATCTGGGACATGGAGAAGCAGACCTGCGGATCAGGCCCCGACGGACACGCTGCGCAACTGCTGCGCTGCGGTCTCCGGGGGCACGATGTTGATCATCACGCCAGTACCACGCTCGAACCCGGCGGTGGTGACCAGCTTCGGGAAGAGGTGCACGTGCCAGTGGTACGACCCGTTGTAGTGGTGCGGGGCCGTGTGGAACACCAGGTTGTACGCGATGTCGCCGTGGACTTCGCGCAGCGCGATCAGCGAATCGCGGATGGCGATTCCGACGGCACCCAACGTGGTGTCGTCGCTGTCGGTGAGGTGCAGATCGTGGCTGCGCGGAATGATCAGCAGCTCGTACGGGGCACCGGCCCAGTAGGGGCTGACGCAGACCACGTCGTCGGTGGCGAACAGCACCCGCTTGCCGTCGACCAACTCGGCCTCGACGGTGGCGCACAGAATGCAACCACCTTCGAAACGAGTGAAAGCACGCTGTTCCTCGAGAATCTCGCCGGGAACGAAGGGCAACCCCAACAGCTGGCCGTGCGGGTGAGCCAGTGAGGCACCAGCTTCGCGGCCGTGATTGATGATGGCCTGCGTGTAGCGCACATGCTTGGTCGTGGCGTGTTCCTGCAACCGACGCTTGAGCATCAGCATCATGTCGGTGGCGTCTTGGTCGGAGCTGAGGTGCATACCGCCCTCATGGTCCGGCGTGAACACGAAGACCTCGTGAATGCCGCTGGACTCCGCCTCCACGTGCACTGGGCCGTGGTGATGAACTGCGAATGGCTCGTCGCCCTCGAAGGCCGGGTACAGGTTCGGAATGACCCGCATGCGCCAGTGGCCGCCGGCATCGAGTGTCTCCAGAGCGGGCAACGACGACTCTTCATTGCCGGGGCAGAACGGACAGGGTCGACCAGGTTCCGACTCGACCTGCGCGGTGCGCGGGGCGAAGTCGGTGGGGCGTTCGGCACGATCTGCCACGATCGTGACCCATCGCCCGGTCAGCGGGTTCAGACGGAGTTGACTCACAGCTCCAACAGCCTACGACCTGTCGATGGGCGAAGGGTGGACGGAGCTCGAATTTGCGCGGGTCCCCTTGCAAAAGACCGAGACTTGACGTTCGCTCTCCGTGGTGAACGGTGTGCGGTCGAATGCCTCCCACCGGTCGTTCAACGTCAGCCCAGCGAGAGCGGCCATTGCATCCAGCTGTGCGGTGGTTGCCCAGCGAATGCTCCACGGCCGCAGTCGGACGCCGCCAGCCTCGGTGATGTCGATGAATTGGCCCTCGGCGAGCTGGTCGGCTGCGTTGGCGGAACTGACGCTGAGCACGACCCTGTTCGCAGCAATCGAGCGGACAGTGATGCTGGAGGTGGGGTCGTGCGCAGGGTCAGGTACGAACGCCTCGATGACGAAGCACCCGCCGTCGACGAGCCGTGTGGCCACCGCTGCAAAACAGGCTTGCTGGCGCTCCTGGGTCAGCAGGTTGAAGAACGTGTTGTAGGCGACGAACACGAGGGCAAATGGTCCGTCCGGCATCTCGTCGACCATGTCGCCGAGATGGCACTTCACCTGCGCGCCCCCTTCCTTCGCAACCAGTTGCTGCAGCATTCGCTCGCTGGAATCGAGGCCGTGTACCTCCAACCCGGCGGTGGCCAGTGGAATGGCCAACCGTCCTGTGCCGACTCCCAGTTCCAGCACGCGGTCACCGCCGGCGGCATCGGTGAGTTCGACCAGCGCGCGGGTGGTTGCATCAACATCGCTGATGCCGTGGTACCACTCGTCGTACACATCGGCGAATGAGTCGCCGTAGCTCGCGTCGTCGTAGCCCCGCATCACCCCATCTTGGGCCACGCGAGTGTGGGGCCGCCAGCTGAATCGTCGATGCGATCACGTTGCGCCGACGGATTCGGCCAGAATGGCCAGGTGAGCCAATGGGCGGGCATTGAATCGGGATCGGCCGCGGTGCCAGCGGTGGCTCGCGCGGACGGGGCCGTCGTCCGCGAACCGCCCGTGCCCCGCCTGCGCCGCACCGAGCGGCTGATCGTTGGCTCCATCGACGGTGCCGCTCACGTGCTGCAGCGCTGCGCGCGTACGGTGCTCCTGGGCTCCGCGATTCTCATGGTGCCGATGGTTGCGGTCGGTGTGCTCTTGGCAGTGCTGGCGTTCGATCGTTTTGATGCCGTGGAGGGATTGCTGGGCGACCGCGGGTACATCGGCGCCGAGTCCGGCTTTGTGTTCTTGGCAGCTGCCCTGCAGTCGTTCACTGCGCATCTCATCGGCGCCTACGCCGCAGTCTTCGTGGTGCGCTATCAGATGGGCGGCTCACCCAGCATCGGCGAGTGCGTGCGGGCGGTGTTGCGTCGGCTGCCGCTGCTGATTGCGACCTGGCTGCTGACGCACTGGTGGGCCTTGCTGTTCGATGTGTGGTTGATCAACTCCGACCGGAGCACGGTGGCCGCCTTGGTCTGGATCCTGCCGCTGGGCGCGTCGTTGCTCAGTACGTGCGTGCTACTCGTCACGCCGGTGATGATGGGCGAGAAGCTCGGCTTTGCTGCCATCCCGCGTGCGTGGCGGCTGGTGCGTACCCGCTTCGGCGCTGCCTTCGGTTTCGTGTGGGCGTGCGGTGTGCTGGCTGTGATGTTGTTCGCATTCATTGCCTTCCTGCCGCAACTGGCCGAAAGTACGGGCCTGATCACGTTCGGGTCGTACGCCTGGTTGGCCCAGGGCATCACCTTGCAGTTGGCACTGCTGATCGTGATCCCCTTCACGGCGATGGCGACTGCGCAGTTCTACTTGCAGATCCGCGTTCATGCGGAGGGTCTCGACATTGCGTTGGCCGCCGATCGAGCATTCGGTCGCACCGAGTGATCACTGAATTGATCACTCGCGCGTGGCTCGCCGGCACTCCACCCGCCGACCCCCTCGGCCCGGTGAACCAGGACCCTGATGCCGTGCGCGAAGAGGCGTGCAAGCTGGTCAGCAAGGACACGTCGGTGTGCTCTGCGCCCGAACCCCCGAAGCCACCAAAGGTCGACAGCGGTGGCTTCGACCTCAGCATCGTGTCGTTGCTGTTGTGGGTGTTGCTGATCGCGGCTGTCGTCGGCCTGGTGTACATGTTGGTGCGCTGGGCGGCGACGAAGTCCGGGCGGACCGCTGCTCGCAAGAAGTCTGTTGCCGGCGACGACGACGGCGACGTCGTCGAGCGCGATGCCGTTGCCGTTGACCGTGCGCGTGAGCCGACCAACTGGCGTGCGGAGGCCGAACAGCATCGACTCGCGGGTCGGTATCGCGACGCCTTGCGGTGCCGCTATCGGGCACTGGTGGGCGACCTGGCCCGGCGCGGGTTGATCGATGAGATTCCCGGCCGCACCACCGGCGAGGAACGTGCGCAACTGGGTCTCGTGACGCCCGCCGCGAGCACACCGTTCAACTCGGCAGCCGATCTCTTCGACGGCGCGTGGTACGGCCACCAGGATGTCGGAGCGGCCGAAGACGTCCACTTCCAGGCTTTGGAACGCGACGTTCTGGCGACCGCAACTCAGGCGCGCCGATGAGTCCGCGCCGCATGGCCGGTACCCAAGCGACAGGTGGGCGCGTTGGCATCACCGCGCTGCTGCTGGTGGTCGCGGCAGTCGGAATGCTGTTGCTGCTGCGTGCGCAACCTGACCCCGAGCCGTTCGATCCGCGCAGCGGGGCAGCCAGTGGGACACGTGGCCTGGTCGTGCTGCTGGAGCACGAGGGAGCGACGGTCGACATCGTGCGAGCGGTGCCACCCGTTGGTTCGCAGCAGCGGGTGCTCGTTCTGGAAGACCGGCTGAACGACAGGCAACGCCGCGATCTGCTGGCGTTCGCCGAGAGTGGCGGCGTGGTGATCGTGGCCGATCCGAACAGCGCGCTCACCGGTGAAGTGGGCGCCACGAGTACCGTCACCGACCAGGTCCCATCCTTCGACGACAACGATGTGAACTCCCAGATCAACGTGCCGCTTGGCGAATGCACCATCGCCGCATTCGATCGTCTGCGCGGCGTGTTCGTTCGGACAGGAGTGCGTTTTCGTGATGTCAGCGCGACGGCGCCCGCCTGCTTCGGAAATCAATCGGGTTCCTTTGCCGTTGTTGCATCACGAGGGGCTGGGCTCATCGTGCAACTGGGCGACAACGAACTGTTCACCAATTCACTGCTGCGCTACGCCGACAATGGGCCGCTGGCGACGGCGTTGCTGGCACCCGTCGATGGCGCTCGTGTTGACATCCTCCTTGGCCAGGAGGCGGCGAAGACCGTGGCAGATATCGGGTCGGGAGAGCGAACGCTCTCGGATCTGGTTCGGCCCGGCGTGTGGATGGCCTTGACACAACTCGCCATTGCCTTCGTCGTCTTTGCGACAGCTCGCGCCATCCGCCCGGGCCGACCTGTTCGCGAGCCCGAGCAGGTGCCCATCGCCGGCAGCGCGTTGGTGGTGGCGACGGGCAATCTGATGCAGCGGGCGCAGCATGCGCAACGCGCCGGCTGGCTTTTGCGCGGGAACCTCTACCGGTCGCTGTGTCAGCAGTTCCGACTGCCGCCCACCACGTCCATCGACGCGCTCGATGCCGCGGTTTCGGGGCAGACCTCGCTGCCGTCGGGACAGGTCGCGGCGGCGCTGCAGCGCGAGGTGCAGGACACTGCCGGGCTGTTGCGGCTCAGTGCTTCTCTACAAGCAATCCGTGAAGCGACCCCCTTGGGGCGCATCGAAGGCGAAGGAGTCAACTCGTGAACGAAGAAATCAGGTCACCCCTGCAGGCCGTCTTGGCGGTACGCGACGAGGTGGGCAAGGTGGTGGTTGGTCAGGAGGGTGTGCTCACCGGTGCCATCGCGGCGTTGTTGGTCAATGGTCATGTGCTGTTGGAAGGTGTGCCCGGCGTTGCCAAGACGCTGCTGGCGAAGAGCCTGGCTGCGGCATTCGACATGAAGTTCACGCGCTTGCAGTTCACGCCCGACCTGATGCCCAGCGACGTCATCGGTCAGCAGCTGGTGGGCCAGACATCCGACGGCATCACCTTCAAGTTTCGTGAGGGGCCGGTGTTCACCAACCTGCTGCTCGCCGACGAGATCAACCGCACGCCACCCAAGACGCAGGCTGCGCTGTTGGAGGCGATGGAGGAGCGGCAGGTCAGCTTCGACGGCCATACCTATGCGCTGCCCGACCCGTTCCTGGTGATCGCCACGCAGAACCCGATCGAGTACGAGGGCACCTATCCGCTGCCCGAGGCGCAGCTCGACCGGTTCCTGTTCAAGCTGCAGGTGAACTACCCCACCTTCGAGCAAGAGCTGGAGATGGTGTCACGGCACGACCGGGGCATGAATCCGCATGACGTTCGCGGCTCGGGTGTTCGTCCAGTGGCCTCGGCCGCCGATCTGGCAGCGGGCCGCGCCGCCATTCAGCAGATTCGGGTCGAGCCGGCGGTGCAGCAGTACATCGTCAACGTGTGTCGCGCAACTCGTGAGTCGCCGTCGTTGCAACTGGGTGTGTCGCCGCGTGGGATCACCTGGCTGCTCCACGCATCGAAGGCATGGGCGTGGCTCAGCGGGCGCCAGTTCGTCACGCCTGACGAAGTCAAGGCAGTCGCCAAGCCATGCCTGCGACACCGCATCATGGTCCGACCCGAGCTCGAGCTGGAAGGCACATCGGCCGACGCTGTGCTCGACGGCATTCTTGCCACCGTCCCGACGCCTCGTTGAGCCCGCCCGGTTCGCATGAAGCACCGCATCGCCTACCCGTTGCCGACAGTGTGGTTCGCCGCGCTCGTTGCCATCTCGGGTCTCGCGCTGTTTGCGTGGCCGGGCCGTAGCTGGAGTGCGCTGGTCGCAGTGGAGGCACTGCTGCTTCTGGCTTTCGTCGTGGACGCGGTGTCGTGTGTTGCGCCAAAGCGCATCGACGTGCAGCGCGAGGTCGACGGGTCGGTGACGATGGGGGAGTCGGTGACGCTGACGTGGTTGGTCGACAACCGAGCGTCGAGACCGGCGCGCGTCACGGTGACCGATGCACTCTGGCCCAGCCTGCAGGCTGAGCGCCGGCGAGTCAGTGCCACCCTGCGGCCGGGTGCGCGCCTGCGTGCGAAGACCGTGCTGCGGCCGAGTCGCCGCGGCCGGTTCCCACTGCGCGATCTCACCGTTCGCGTAGAAGGGCCGCTGCGCTTGGTGAATCGTCAGGCAACGCGCGCGGTGGAAGGCAGCGTGCGGGTGATGCCCGCGTACCCGAGCCGCGAGGAAGTGCAGCGCCGCATCCGAGTGCCGCGGATCCTCGAGGTGGGGCTGCGCAGTATTCGCACCAGCGGGGGCGGTACCGAGTTCGACCAGCTGCGCGACTTCCGACCCGACGACGAGTTCCGCCGTATCGACTGGCCGTCGACAGTCCGCCTGCAGCGTCCGATCGTCAAGCAATACCGGGCGGAACGCAATCAAAATGTGGTGCTGCTGTTGGACAACGGCCGCGTCATGGCCGGCACCGTTGGCGGTGTGCCGCGGGTCGAGCACGCAATGGATGCTGTGCTCGGTGTGGTGCAGGCAGCGACGAAGTTGGGTGACCGCGTCGGCATGCTGGCGTTCGACCGTCAAGTGCGCAGCATCGTTGTTCCGACCAACGGCAAGAGTCAGCTCGGTCGCGCCGCAGAGGCGATGTACATGCTGGAGCCTGACTACAGCGAGAGCGCGTACCTGGCTGCGTTCAACTATGCCACCGCCCGCTTCCGTCGGCGCTCGCTCTTCATCGTGCTCACCGATCTCGTCGAGTCCGCTGTCGAGCAGGCGCTGTTGCCGGCGCTGCCGATCATCACGCGTCGCCATCTGGTTGTCGTCGCTGCCGTTCAGGACCCGGTCGTGAAGGAGTGGGCTGCGGGCGGCGACCACCAGTGGGCCAGCGAGGCCTATCGCGAGGCGGCTGCAGTCAACTTGTTGCACCAGCGGGCACGTGCAACTGCCCGTCTACGAGCGGCGGGTGCAATCGTCGTCGATGCCGCGCCGGGCAAGTTGGCCACCGAGTTGGTCGACAAGTACCTGGAAGTAAAGGCCAGCGGCCGCCTGTAGCCAGCGGCCGCCCCGGCACACAAACCTGTATGGCTGGCACCCAACTCTCTCCGTCAGTTCACCTCTTTCAGATCTACCCAGCGCCCGCACTCGGTAGGCAACTACGTTCGCGTCGTGGAGAGTTCTAGAACCAAGACCGTTCGGCCGGTGACGCTCGACGAGGTCGATTGCTATCTACTTTTGACCGAAGCGATCGCCGCAGGCTCGGGCGTCGACGGAGAAGGCCACTCTCACGCCTACAGCCGGTCTGAGCCCTTCGACGTGGACGCCGGACGCAGCTGCGAGGCGATCCGCTGGACCACACCGAGCGACGGTGTCGGGTATCGACGCGTGTGGGGACTCTTCGATCGAGATCAGATCGTTGGATACCTCCACCTCACAGGTGGCGACCTTCGATCCGAGCTACATCGCGCCGAACTGGGGATGGGCGTTGCCCGTTCGTACGGTCGCCAGGGCTGCGGACGCCGGTTGATGACGACGGCGATCGCGTGGGCGCGGAATCAGCCCAACAGCGACTCGATCGATCTCGGGGTGTTCTCGGACAACCCGGGGGCTCGGCAGCTCCACGAAGCTCACGGATTTCAAGTCGTCGGCCGATGCGCAGACCGGTTTCGGGTAAATGGGAAGTCCCTCGATGACATCGAGATGACTCTCGACATAGGTCAAATCTGAAAGAGGTGAACTGAGGAACGACATGGCACCCCGGCGCCGTCCGTCAGGCTGTTGCGCGGATTCAGGCGAGGGCGGCGTCAGGGGCGAAGGTTTCCAGGCCTTGGCGGCGTAGACGCACTGCATAGATGATGGTCCAGCCCCAGAACAGGGTGAATACGAACACTCCGATGCCGACTCGTATCCCTGTCGGCCATGGGCGACCGGTGACAAAGCCCTCCACGACGGCGGCCATCAGGAAGGCGACGATCAGTCCCACCAGGACACTGCCCGATCGGCGGGCCTCATCGGTGAGCGCGTTGAAGCGCGGTCGGTCACCGGGGTCGATGATCGACCACCCGATGCGCAGCCCGGCTGCCCCCGCGACGACGACGGCGGACAGTTCGAGCATTCCGTGCGGGAGTATCAACCCCCAGAATTTGTCGGCTTGGCCCGCATGCGTGAAGAGACCTCCGGCCATGCCACCGTTCGCACCGTTCCACGCCAGCAGCGCGGCGGTGACAACGCAGAGCAACACGCCGGCGGCGAAGGCGAGGAAGCCGACGCGGATGTTGTTGAAGAACACCTGGGTGGCGAAGTTCTGTGAGGGCTGGTTCGAGTAGTAGTCCTCGAAGTCTTGGTTGATGTACTGCTGGCCGGAACCGTCGGGCGCAGCGACATCGAAGGCGGTAGGGGACACTGAGAGCCAGATCTGGAAGGCAGCCCACGGCAGGAACGTCAGCAGCGCGGCAACGAGGATGTACTTGCGGAGGGCGTAGATGGCAGCCGGAAAAGTCACGGTCGCGAACTGAATGACACCGCGCCGCACCTCGGTATCGCGCTGCCCGTACAGCACACCATGAGCATCACTGACCAGCAGAGTGAGGCGATTGGTGAGCGCCGAATCTGCCGCATACGCGACTCGTGCGTTGGCCAGGTTGGCGCCCGCACGCTGATACAGATGGACCATCTCGTCGAGCTCGTCGGGGGTGACCTGAGTGACCGTGCGCGCTCGCTCCGTGAGCTGCTGCAGCCGCCACCATGCACCCTGATGTGCCGCCACGAACGCATCGATGTCCACTGCTTGCGTAGGGTAGTGGTCCGATGGATGGCATCGTCACCCCCGAAGCAGTCGTGCTCGACGTGGAGACGGCTGGCGTCGCTTCGAGGGTTTTCGCGGGCATCATCGACTTCACGATTCAACTAAGCATCCTGTGGCTGGGCGCCATGCTGTTGTCGATCAGTGGCTTGGTCGATTCGTCGTCCTTCAACATGGGGATTGCGCTCCTGATCGCAGCGGTGCTGATGGGCTATCCGGTCGTGTCGGAGGCACTGATGCGCGGCCGCACGATCGGGAAGCGGGCATTGGGTCTGCGCGCTGTGACGCTGGAGGGCGCACCCATCCGGCTGCGACACGCATTGCTGAGAATGATGGGCGGGCTCGTCGATCGCTACCTGCCGCCGCTGGGGGTGACCGGAATGCTGATGGTGATGGGCACCGCTCGTCACCAGCGTGTGGGCGACCTGATCGCTGGCACGATCGTGATTCGCGACCCAGACCGCACAGTGCTGCCACCGGCCGTGTGGTTCCCGGTGCCAGTGGGCCTGGAGGGGTTCGCCGCCACCATCGACCCGACAGCCATGACCGACGAGCAGTACACCGTCATCCGCAGCTTCCTGATACGTAACCGCGAGTTGTCGGTGAACGCCCGTTATGCCCTGGCCGCCGATCTTGCAGGACGCGCCGCATCGACCCTGCGCCACGATGGGCTGCGTCGGGTGCACCCTGAGGCGTACCTGCTGTGTGTGATCAGCCGCTATCAGCGCCGAAATTTCCCCACGCATCAGCCGACCGCCTGGCAGCCAGGCCAGGTCGCACAGCCACAATTCCGAACAGGTTCGTAGCCTGTAGGAATGTCCGCCTACACCTACCTCGACCATGCGGCCACCACGCCCATGCGCGCTGAGGCGGTCGCGGCAATGCTGCCGTATCTCTCGGAGCGATTTGCGAATCCGTCCGGTTCGCATCGGTTCGCGCGTGAAGCGCGAACGGCAATCGACGACGCCCGCGAGGTGGTGGCCGCCGTGGTCGGCTGCAAGCCCGGTGAGGTCATCTTCACCGGTGGCGGAACCGAGGCCGACAACACCTCGGTTCGTGGTGTTCTGGCCCGGCGCGGCGGCACCGCGGTATGTCCGGCCGCCGAGCATCACGCCGTGTTGGAGTGCGTGCACGTCACCCACGGCGTGGTGGTTGCAACGACAATCACCGGTGCCGTCGATTTCGATGCACTGGCGGCAGTGCTGGCCGGCACGCCCGATGTGTCGGTGGTCAGTGTGATGGCAGTCAACAACGAGGTTGGAACCATCAACGACATGGCAGCGGTCGCGAAGGTCGTGCGTTGTCACGCGCCGACAGCGGTGCTGCACACCGATGCCGTGCAGGCCGCCTGCTGGCTGGACCTGCGCACCATCTGGCTCCACGTCGACCTACTGGCGCTGTCAGCGCACAAGTTCGGTGGGCCCAAGGGCGTTGGCGCGCTGGTCGCTCGCGAGGGCGTCACCTTCCAGCCGGCGCTCATCGGCGGTGGGCAGGAACGCGAGCGGCGAAGCGGCACTCACAATGTTGGTGGCATCGTCGCTATGGCCGAGGCGCTGCGGCTCACCGATGCGCAGCGCAGCACAGAGTTGCCGCGCATTGCTGCGTTGCGCGATCGGTTGGTCGATCGGTTGGTCGCCGAGCTGTCGGGCGTGCACGAGACGGTGCCGCGAAACGCGAAGGTCGCCGGGTCTGCTCACCTGTGCATCGAAGGTATTGAGAACGAGGCGCTGCTGTTCTTGCTCGATGAGGCCGGCGTGTGCGCCAGCGCGGCGTCGGCGTGTGCGGCGGGCGCTATGGAACCTTCACACGTGCTGCACGCGATGGGTGTGCCGCGCGATCTGGCGCAAGGTGCGCTGCGCCTGACGCTGGGCACCACGTCCACTGCGGCCGATGTGGACCATGGCGTGGAGGTCATCGTGCGCGCCGTTCACCAACTTCGACGGACTGCGATGGCCGTGTCATGAGGGCCGTGTCATGAGGGCCGTGTCATGAAAGTCTTGATGGCACTCAGCGGTGGCGTTGATTCGTCGGTGGCTGCCGCCGAACTGTTGCGCGACGGCCACGAGGTCGTTGGTATCACGATGCGGCTGTGGGGTGGGGACAGCGATACCGGCTGCTGCTCGGTGGCCGACGTCGACGATGCGCGTCGCGTGGCCCAGCAGTTGGGCATCGATCATCTCGTCTTCAACTTCACCGACGACTTCAACGAGCACGTGGTGGCGCCGTACGTCAGCGCCCACCAGCAGGGGCTGACTCCGAACCCATGCATCGAGTGCAATCGTCACCTCAAGTTCCACCGGCTCAGCGAGCGCGCTGATCTCCTCGGGTTCGATGCGGTAGCGACGGGCCACCACGCGCGCATCATCGACCGTGACGGTGTGAGGTACGTCGCTCGTGGTGAGGACATGGCCAAGGACCAGAGCTACGTCGTGCACATGCTGCCCCAGCGCGAGCTGGCGCGCACGCTGTTTCCAATCGGTGATCTGACCAAGGCGGAAGTGCGGGTGCGGGCGACCGCGATGGGCCTGCGCACCGCCGACAAGCCAGACAGCCAAGACGTTTGCTTCATCACCCACGACGGCGGCCGCACGGCCTTCCTCGGCAGTCGAATTGCTTTCCGCCCGGCAACCGTCGTCGACGCGGTCGACGGCACCACCCTCGGCGCCGTCGAATCCGTGGAGATGGTCACGCTCGGCCAGCGTCGCAGCATCGGGCTGCCGGGCGGTGGGCCGAAGCGCTACGTCGTCGACATCGACCACGCCACCTCGACCGTCAAGGTTGGCGATGAGTCACTGTTGCTGTGCGACTCGATGGTGGTACACGCGATGACATGGGCACATCAGCCGGTGGACGGCGACGTGTTGGTGCAGAGCAGCGCGCACGGTGAAACACAGCCCGCCGTGGTCACACTTGACGGCCAGACAGCGCTGGTCAGTTGGGCACAGCCGCAGCGCCGCGTGTCGCCTGGGCAGAGCGTGGTGCTGTACGACGCAACCGACACCTACGTGCTGGGAGGCGGCATCGCGGGGTAGGCCCGATGGCGACCTAGCCGACAGGGATCTTTCCTTCGGCAAGCGCACCGAGCGCCCTGCCGGGTCGCGAGGGTGCGACCAGGATGGACTGCACGTGCAAGGCCTTGCCCTTGGGTTCTTTGACGCTGCCGGCGAGTACCACCAGCTCCGTGTCGTGCAGCACGATTTCGAGTGCGTGCCCGGCGGCGGGGCCAGTGAGGTCAGCGGCCTGCGTGTCGGCCGGAGCCAGATGTGCCACCGCCACGTTGCCGCGCTGCACCATCAGGGTTTCGCCCAGCGTGACGGCGTCGTGCACCACAATGCCTGCGGGGACGACGACCAACCAGCGACGCGAGAAGCGGTGAAGCCGTTGAGAGAGCAGCCAACCCAGCGCACCGGCCAGCGCTGCGAACACTGTGCCGATGAACCAGCGGCCGGCGCCGATCTCGAGGACCGCACTGAGCAGTACGGTGCACCACACCGACCAGACCAGCACGATGGGGATGAGCAAACCGGCGGGTGTCCGCAGCGGGAGCCGGTGTTCGCGGCCGTATGCGGACCCCTGGACGAGGGCCTCGGCTGCTTCCGCCGAGAGGGCGACCATGCTGGTCAGGACGGCTGCGACCATTGCGATTGCACCCGACAGTGCACCGCTGCCGAGGGCCAGCACGGCCACCGCGGCGGGCACGGTGGCCGGCGCCAGAATCCGCATGACGGTGAGCGCGAGCGGGCCGGGAACAACCAGGGCGATCACCATCGCCACTGTCATGAGACCCCATGCGATGGTCGCGACGGGGGCAGCTGGCGAGCTTTGCGAGTCGGCAGCATTCCCGATGGCGACGGTCATCGAGGCGGCCAGAACGACCACCAGAAGTCGCAGTGTCCACAGCGAGCTGCGAGGCGATGTGAGGTCGGCAGTGTTCATCGGTGCGACGGCAGATTTGTCGAAGGGCAACGCATCAGGCCAACGTATCTGCAAACGGTTGCCACGCTTCGAAGCGATTCACCCTTGCGTGGGACGATTGCACCACCAATAACACGACACGAGCGTGCGCCGACGAGATGAAAGGAGGCTCATCATGAATCCAGTTCATTTGCCCAGCGGCATCGCAACCGGTATCGGTGGGCTTCCTCATCGCGACGCGTCCGAAGCGGCGTCGTTCGCGCTGCGCAAGATGGAGCTCCCCGCGATTCCGACCCTTCCTCGCCGTTCGCCGGCCGAGGGCTCGATGGCGCAGGCCATGGTCGGGATGCAGGGCATCACCGTTGGGCAGTACGGCAGCATTGCAGTCGATGCCAACCTGATCGACCCGACGGCCCCGATCGTGACCGATCTCGAGCACGACTCGTTCGTGGGTTTTCGGACCTTCCTGGAGTTGGCCCGCGAGCAGCAGTACTCCGGCCCCGTCAAATGGCAATTCGTCGGTCCGGTCAGCTTCGGGTTGGCGCTGATGCGTGCCGGCGTGCCGATGAGCGAGGCCTTCGAGGCTGCCGTGCATTGCGTGAGGACGAGGGTGCAGCACCTACTGGACGCCGTGGAAGCGGCGCTGCCCGGTAGCCGTCAGCTGGTCTTCATCGAGGAGCCGGCACTCGTCGATCTGATGCAACCTGGGTTTCTGATTGCTCCCGACACCGCCATTGATCTTGTGTCGGGCGCGTTGGCGATGGTGGAGGGTTCGACAGCGGTCTCCGGGTTGCACGTCTGCGGCCTCACCGACATTCCGTCGCAACTGGCGGCCGGTCCCGCGATTCTCTCGCTGCCGGTGCGTCCCGAGATCGCCGAGTCCGCCGGCTACCTGATGCGATTCATGGAACAGGGCGGCTATATCGCATGGGGCGTGGTTCCCACCAGCGGCCCCATCCTCACCTCCGCCGAGCGACCGTGGCGGCAGCTGTGTGCGCTGTGGTGCGAGCTGGTGCAGCGCGGCGTCGACCCGGTGATGCTGCGCGAACACGCAATCATCACTCCGGAGTGCGGGCTGGCCTCACACACTCCGGCCGTCGCGGACCGCGTGCATCGCAGCGCAGCCGAAATCAGCCGCCGCGTCCGCGACCAGGCCACGGCATCGCGCTGGGTGCTCGGCGCGTAGCCCTTGTGCGCGGCGCGCTGCTCACTCAGCCGGCGATACGTGGTGGCCTAAGCTCGCCACGATGAGCGACTTCAACGAGATTCCCCGAGTGCCGGCCCCACCGACGGGCTCCACTCCCTCGCCGTTCGGCGCACCGTCCCCGCCGCCACCGCCCGCTTCCTACGGCGCACCTGCCTACGGTGCACCTGCGTATGGTCCGCCTGGCTTTTCGGTGAATGGCCCTCCTGCGCAGCAGCTGCCGCGGCCGGCAGTCACCGTCGGAGCGGGCATGCTCGTTCTTGGGGGGGTTCTACTCATCGCTGGCTCGTTCCTCACGTGGTTCAGCATTCTCGGCGAGAAATACACAGGGTTTTCCAGTAGTGACGGCGGTACCAAGGACGGCCCCGTGTTTGCGTTCTTCGGCGTCGTGGTGCTCGCCTTCGGAGTCGTTCAGTTGATGGCACGCAAGGTGCTCGCCATTGGCATTCTGGCCATCGTGGTCTCGGCGATCGCACTACTTGCAGCGCTGGCCGATCTCGGCGACGTCAGTGACGCCGTTGACCTGGCCGACAATCTTGGAATAGACGGAGCCAGCGGCCCCGGCCTGTGGGTGATCTTGATCGGTTCGCTGATTGCCATGGCCGGCGCGATCGCAACGGTGGCCAAGCGGCGCGTATGACCGACAATGAAGGGATGCCGCCACTCGAGCGGATCCTTGAACTTCGATCGCAGATCGCTCACCACAATGAGCGCTACTACGCCGACGACTCACCGGAGATCAGCGACGCCGACTACGACCGGTTGGCGCGCGAGCTTGCCCGCCTCGAAGTCGAGAACCCCGAATTCGCCGACGCAAATTCGCCGACGCAGCAGGTTGCCGCTGGCGTCTTGAACGAAGCGTTCTCGCCGGTCGTGCACCGCGTCCCGATGACCAGCCTGGACAACGCGATGGACGCCGAGGAGCTGGCGGCGTGGGGCGAACGTGTGACCCGCGGCCTCGGTGGAGAGGTCGCCAGATTCGTCTGCGAGCTGAAGATCGATGGGTTGGCGATGAGCCTGCGCTACGAGCACGGCGTCCTGGTCCAAGCCGCCACCCGCGGCGACGGACGTGTTGGGGAGGATGTCACCGCCAACGTGGCCACCATCGCTGTGGTGCCCAAGCAGTTGCATGCATCGCCAGCCCCGAGCGTGATCGAGGTGCGCGGCGAGGTGTACCTGCCACTCGACGCCTTCGCCCGACTGCAGACCGCCAAAGAGGCGGAGAATGTGGTTCGAATCGCCGCCGGTCGCAAGCCGGACCCGGTGCCGATGAACCCCCGTAACGCTGGTGCGGGCAGCCTGCGACAGAAGGACTCAACGATCACCGCCGGCCGTGGGCTGGCGTTCTGGAGCTATCAGTTGGGTGAGGTGGATGGTGGCCTCGAGTTCACGTCGCACCACGAGACCTTGGAGTACCTGCAGTCCATTGACTTTCCGGTCAATCCGGAGATCCGGTTGGTGGACGGCCTTGTCGCGGTGGTCGAGTTCTGCCAGCACTGGCAAGAGCATCGACACACGTTGCCGTACGAAATCGACGGGGTCGTCATCAAGGTCGACTCGCTGGCACAGCGCGAGATGTTGGGGTTCACCTCTCGTGCCCCTCGGTGGGCCATCGCGTTCAAGTTTCCGCCTGAAGAGCGCACAACGATCCTGCGCGACATCATGGTGTCGGTAGGGCGCACGGGCCGGACAACACCCTTCGCTGTGTTGGAGCCAGTGTTCGTGGGCGGCTCCACCGTTGGCATGGCCACCCTTCACAACCAGGACCAGGTCGCTGCCAAGGACGTGCGGCCGGGCGACACGGTGGTGGTGCGCAAGGCCGGCGACGTGATCCCGGAAGTGGTCGGGCCGGTGCTGTCCTTGCGTCCTGCCGGCAGCATTCCGTGGGAGTTTCCACGGCTGTGCCCGTGCCCATTGAAGACCGAACTCGTTCGCCCCGAGGGTGAGGCCGATACTCGCTGCGTCGAGCCCGCGTGCCCCTTCCAGCGTGACCAGCGCATCATCTACTTCGCCTCGCGTGGCGCGATGGACATCGAAGGGTTGGGTGACAGCACGGTCATCCAGCTCAGTGAAGCCGGGCTGGTCTCGGACCCGGGCGACATCTATTCGCTGACCCGTGAGCAGCTGCTCACGCTGGAGAAGTGGGGCGAGACGAAGGCCGACAACCTGCTGGCAGCGATTGAAGGGTCCAAGTCGCGGCCGCTGCCGAAGGTGCTGACGGCGCTGGGTTGCAAGGGCCTCGGTCCATCGGCCAGCGATGGGCTCAGCCGCGCGTTCGGCACGCTCGACGCGGTGGTGAATGCGTCTGAAGCAGACCTGGCCACCACTGACGGCGTGGGGCCCACGATTGCGGCGGCGATCGTCCGTTGGTTCGCGGTGCCGGCCAACCGGGCGTTCGTGGAGAAGCTGCGCGCGGCCGACGTGGAGTTCGGCCTGATGGAAGTCAGCCGCCAGCCGCAGATCCTTGCCGGGAAGGCCGTTGTCGTGACCGGAACTCTGGAGGGCTACACCCGTGAGAGCGCCGAGGCTGCCATCAAGGATCGTGGTGGCAAGAGCCCGGGAAGTGTCAGCGCCAAAACCTTTGCCGTCGTCGTGGGTGCCGAGCCGGGTGCCAGCAAGCTGACCAAGGCGCAGGATCTGGGTGTGCCGATTCTCGACCTCGCCGGTTTCGAACTCCTACTTGCAACCGGCGACCTTCCACCCCAGTAAGCCCAATGGAGGGTTCCAACCCCGTCCCAGGTCCTTGGAACCCTCCATTGGGCTCAGAGGCGTTCGTCGAGGACTACTTCGAAGCGCTGGAGTTCGCGCAGTGAGCTGAGTGCCGGGTGCGATGGATTCATGAGCACATTGCGTTCGCCACTGCGCGCGTCGACCAGTGCACTCGGCACGGCAATCGCGGCGGAACGCCGCGAGTCCAGCCATGCCTCGCCGACCCGTTGAGTCGCTGGCTCGTTGGTCGGCCACGACTTCTTCAGACCGCCGAGTTCGAGAGCGTCGACCAGTTGGTCGGGCAGCTCGAACTGCATGGCGATGTACTTCACGCGGCCGCCGATGA
Source organism: Acidimicrobiales bacterium (assembly GCA_038328705.1). Classification (GTDB taxonomy): domain Bacteria; phylum Actinomycetota; class Acidimicrobiia; order Acidimicrobiales; family Ilumatobacteraceae; genus UBA668. Next base: position 20,188 of record JBBQMG010000063.1, read on the forward strand.
TGTGAACCGACAGCTCCAGCGTGGCGAGCGCCAGCGATTGCGCGGTGTACACCATTCGACGCCCGGGTGGGTTCCAGCGTCCACCGAACGCCGCGGCGCCCTCGCCGCTCATGGCCGTGGCCGCATGACGGCCGGCCGCAAGACGCCACAGATGCATCGCTAGCTGAACACCCCGTGCTCGATACGTCCAAGCAGTTGGAAGACGGCTTCGGCGCCCACCTCCGTGGATGCGACCTCGAATGGTGTACGGCGTGCGAGTGCTCGCTGAGGAGTTGTCAGCCAGGTTCGACCTTCGCTGACACCACCCAGGACTGCTGCGGCCCGCCGAGTGAGGCGCTGCAAGCGTGCAACTCGGTCACCCTCCAGAAGGTCGAGCACGCCGTGTTGCTTGCGCCTCACCCAGGTACGTGGCGAAATGCTGAGCCAGTCGAGCACGTCGACCAATGGCATGCCCAGGGTTGCGGCCGCCGTGGTGACGCTGGTGACGGGCACGCCGCTGCGAACCTCGTGTTCTCCGAGCGGCCGAGTGCCCTCTATTGCATGTGCCATATGGCGTATCATATCACGCCAACTGACACACTTTGGTGTCGCGCTCTAGAAGACGGTGAAGCTCCATGTGTACGAGCGAGCGCGACCGCGGCCTTCGATGAGCTTCCAGAAGATGACCTTCACGATGTGCTCGCCTTGACTGAACTCGCTGATGGTGGACTCTGGTGACGGGTCGAAGCTCAGCGTGGCGTTGCCGGGCTCGAAGATGGTGGTGGGCGGCACCTTGACTTGCTGGCCTGGCTTCGCGTTGGAGCGGACCTCGTCGAGGTTGACGGTTTCCAGCTCGAGGTCGTCGATGACCAAGACACCGGTGAACCCACTCTGCAGGTCGACGAAGACCTGTGTCTGTGCAGGAACCTGCGACGTGGCACGAGGCGGGCTGACTTCCTCGATCTCGGCGGGCAGGCCTTGTCGATCGACGCCCGTGACCGCAATGGAGATGCCAACACCGATGGCAACCAACGAAATGGCGATGATGAGGCTGGCCACGAGCAATGACAGCTGTGGACGCCGAAGGTGGATGCGCACCTCTTCATTCTCGCTGGCCAATGTGGAAATCGCACCCTCGCGCTGTGGCTGCCGTTTGGCGCAGCTAGGTTCTCCTGTCGTCATGGTGGCCAACGAAACTCCCCCTTCGGCGCGGATGATCGCCGGGCGCTATCGCCTGGGCTCGCGACTGGGCAGCAGCTTTCAGGCGGCGGTCTTCGACGCATTCGATGAACAGCAACAACGGTCTGTGGTGCTCAAGCTGGTGCATCCAGATCTCAGTGCGATGCCCGAGTTGCAACGCGCGTTCGAGCAGACCATGGCAGTTGCGGCTGGCCTTCATCACCCCAACATCGCCGCCGTGCACGACTGGGGTCGTGCCAGCTGGAACGACCGTGAGGTGCTCTATGTTGCCACCGAGCGGCTGGTCGGTGGCAGCTTGCGCGACCTGCTTGATCGGGGTCGGTTGCTCTCGCCGTCGCAGGCGTTGCTCGTCGGTCTCGATGCGTGCAAGGCGCTCGATGCGATGCACCGTGCGGGCCTGGTGCACACCGATATCCGGCCGTCGACGCTCGTGTTTGGTGACGAACGAAGGCTGAGAGTGGTTGACGTCGGTTTGGCGCAGGTGTTGCATCACACCGCGGGTGACGTGACGGCGCGCAGTGTGGACCGGACGAAGTACAGCTCGCCCGAGGAAGCACAGGGTCAACCGGTGCAGCCCAAGAGCGATGTTTATTCGCTATGCCTTGCGCTGCTGGAGGCAGTCACCGGCAGTGTGCCGTTCGAGGGCGAGTCGGCTGTGGCAACGCTCGCCAATCGCGTCGATCGTCTGATGCCGGTGTCGGCGGACTTCGGGCAGTTGGCAGCGGTGTTCGAACGGGCGGGACGCCCTGATCCGAGTACTCGGTACTCCGCCGCCGAGTTCGGTCGTGCTCTGGTG
>JBBQMG010000064.1:0-21524 GCA_038328705.1 Acidimicrobiales bacterium
GCCCCCTGGGGGCTGGAAACCAACTTGCGTGAGGTCGAGAGTGAAGTTCAAAAAGGGCGACACCGTCATCTATCCGCAGCACGGTGCATGCATCGTCGTGGGAACCAAGAAGATGGAGGCCTTCGGCAGTATGCAGGAGTACCTCATCTTGAAGACCGTCATCAACGAGATGACGCTGTCGGTCCCCACCCTGAAGGCCAGCGAAGTGGGCGTGCGCCCGCCGGTGAACCCGGAGGAACTGGAAGACCTCGTTGCGGTGCTCAGTAAGCCCGATCCGCGCGTGCCGTCCAACTGGAGCCGCCGATTCAAGAACCACCAGGAGAAGCTGAAGAGCGGCGACGTCTACCAGGTGGCGGAGGTCGTTCGTAACCTTGCTGCTCGCAATCGCGACGCCTCGTTGTCGGCCGCCGAGCGCACCATGTACGACCGTGCTCGCATCAACCTCATCAGCGAGATTGCGCCTGCGCTCAAGGTCAGCGCCGAGGAAGCCGAGCGCTACCTCGACGAGGCCCTTGCCAAGGGCGTATTGAAGCCTGCGAAGGAACCGGCCAAGAAGAAGGCCTGAGCCTCGCGCCGCGCCGTCTAACCTCGCACGCATGACGGCACCAGGCATGCTTACCCGCGAAGAACTTGAATCACTCATCCGCAACGGTCACGTTGACACGGTGCTGATGGTGTTCCCCGACCTGCAGGGCAGGTTGGTGGGCAAGCGCACCACGGGTCGTTTCTTCCTGCAGAGCGTCGCCGACGCCGGCACCGAGAACTGCGACTACCTGATCGCGTGCGACATGGACAACAACCCTGTCCCCGGCTATCGCTTCACCAGCTACGAGCAGGGCTACGGCGATATGTTGGCAAAGGCGGATTGGAACACCGTTCGCCTCATCCCGTGGGTGGAGAAGACGGCGATGATCATGTGTGACCTGCTGGATGTCGATTCGGGCGATCTGGTCGAGGTGGCGCCGCGCAGCATCCTGCAGGCTCAGGTGGATGCCGCCGCCGAGATGGGCTTCTTGCCGATGGTGGCGAGTGAGATCGAGTTCTTCCTGTTCAAGGACACGTACGACGAGGCTCACGACAAGGGATATCGCGACCTCAAACCGCACTCGCCGTGGCTGGAGGATTACCACATCCTGCAGACGACCAAGGACGAGTACGTCCTGGGCGCGATTCGTCGCGGCCTCGAAGGCGCCGGCGTGCCCGTCGAATTCAGTAAGGGTGAGGCGGGTAAAGGTCAGCACGAAATCAACCTCGATTACACGACGGCCATCGAAATGGCAGACCGCAACAGTGTCTACAAGCTGGCAGCGAAGGAGATCGCCCACTTCAATGGTCGCTCCGTCAGCTTCATGGCGAAGTACGACTTCAACGACACCGGTTCGTCGTGCCACATCCACTCCAGCCTGTGGTCGATGGATGGCGAGACGGCCATCTTCGACGACCACCATGGCCCGCATGGCATGAGCGAGACCTTCCAGCACTACCTCGCCGGCCAGATCGCAACGGCTCGCGAGTTCAGCCTGCTCTGGGCGCCCACCATCAACAGCTACAAGCGGTTCCAGTTGGGCTCGTGGGCACCGACGGGCGTCGGCTGGGGCATCGACAACCGCACCCTGGGCTTCCGCAAGGTCGGTCATGGCAAGGGCACTCGCGTCGAGTGCCGTATTCCCGGCAGCGACGCCAACAGCTACTTCGCCTTTGCTGGAACGCTTGCAGGCGGGTTGTACGGCATCAAGAACAAGCTGCCGCTGGGCGAGGCATTCATGGGCAACGGCTATGACGCACCCGACATCCCGCGTATCCCATGGAACATCGTCGACGCCATCAACCTGTGGGAGAACAGCATCATCGCCAAGGAGTCGTTCGGTGAAGAGGTGCACCATCACATCCTCACCATGGCCAAGGCCGAGTGGGAAGCCTTCAACCACACCGTCACAGACTGGGAACTGCGCCGCTACTGGGAACGCATCTAGCGATCGGGGTCGACCGAGAACTCGACGAGCACTGGAAGGTGGTCGCTGAGGCGGGCCCACGGCTCGCCACCTTCAGGCGTGAGTGAGCTGAGCGTGGTTGCTGCCGTCGGCAGCAGTACGTAGTCGATGCGCTGCGACGGCGCGATTGATGGGTTGGTGACCGTGCCGCCTGCGTCGGTCAGGCCGACTGCGCGGAACTCGCGCAGTACCTCGATCTCGCTGTCGTCGGTGGTGTTCAAGTCGCCGGTGAGGACCTTGCAGCGCGACGTATCGGCGCGCACCCTGTCGGCAGCCCGCTTCGCCTGCGCCAGACGTTCGTCGGCATTGTCGCTGGAGAGGTGAGTGTTGAATACGCGCAGTGTGCTGTCACGCCGCGTGATCGTGGCCGCCAGCAGCACTCGATGTTTGTAGATCCAGGTACTGACCCCGGGGGAGATGGTGGTGCGCATCCGTGCCGACACCGCCCATGGCGAAACGATGCCGACTCCCTCGGCACGCCACCACAGCAGCGGTGTATACGGGTAGTGCTTGCGAGCCCACGCGTAGTGCCAGCCGAGTTGTTTGGCGAGTCGGCGCAGCTGTGCCCGCCGCACCTCCTGGAGTGACACGACGTCGGGCTGCTCGCCGCGCAACACGGCAGCGATCTCACCCACATCGGGGCGACGTGAACCCAGAATGTTCCAGGTCGTCACCCGCCACACCGTTCCAGTCGTGCCTGTCATTGCTCACCAGTTTGCCAAGGTCCGCTACCGTGACACGCCATGAGTCGTCTGTCAGGCAAAGTTGCCATCATCACCGGTGCATCATCGGGTTTGGGTCGGGTAGGGGCCGAGCGGTTCGCCGCCGAGGGCGCGATGGTAGTGATCGCAGACATCACCGATGGCGATGACGCTGTCGAAGCCATTTCCGCCGCCGGTGGTGAGGCCAGCTTCGTGCGCTGCGACGTCACCGACGAAGCGTCAGTGGAGAACGCGGTCAGCTTCGCCGTCGAGACCTACGGCGGCCTTCACGTGCTGTACAACAACGCCGGCGTGATGCTTGGCGACGATGACAACCCGGTCACCACCAGTGTCGAGACGTACCAGAAGACGATGGACATCAACGTGCTCGGAACGCTGCTGGGTTGTAAATACGCCATTCCGGCAATGCAGGCCAGCGCCAAGGAATGCGGCGAGGCCGGCAGCATCGTCAACGTTGCGTCGTTCGTGGCGCACATGGGTGCCGCCACTCCGCAGATTGCCTACACCGCGTCGAAGGGAGCCGTGCTGGCCATGACTCGCGAGATCGCCGTGATCTACGCGCGTCAGGGTGTGCGCGCGAATGCACTGTGCCCTGGGCCGATCATGACCCCGCTGTTGGCCAAGTTCCTCAGCGACGATGCCAAGCGCAACCGCCGCCTGGTGCACATCCCGATGGGCCGCTTCGGCGAGCCGGTCGAGATTGCCAACGGGGCATTGTTCCTCGCCAGCAACGAGTCCAGCTGGATGACAGGCCAGTCGCTGATCATCGACGGTGGCATCACTGCCGCATACGTCACCCCGGAGTGAGCGACTTCGAATCGATGAACGACCCAGGCTTGCACGGCGCTGAGAGCGCGACGGGCGATCTCGACGAGCGCGCCGTTCAGTGGATTCGTAGCCGTCTGGCGAACTCGGGTGTCGGTGTCATCGGTGACAAGGGCCAACTCGATGATGCGCTCGATCGGTCGATCACCGATGATGGGCTTGGTCTTGATGGCGCGTGGGAGATGTTCCGCGATGTCATGGCGCCGGCGAATATCGGGCTTGATAGCGAGCGCTTTCTGGCGTTCATTCCGCTGTCGCCCTCGGTGGCGAGTGTTTGGATGGATGCTATTTGCGGTGCCGCCAACTTTTCCGCCGAGTCCTGGCTGGAGGGTGCCGGCGCAGTCGCCGCCGAGAACCAGGTGATCGACCTGCTGGTCCGCACCGCCGGTATGCCAGCCGGCGCGGCGGGGTGTTTCATGAGTGGCGGCAGCATCGGCAACCTGTCTGCGTTGGCAGTCGCACGCGACCAGGCTGGTGGGCGGCGCGCTGTTGTGATGGCGGATACCGCGCATGCGTCGGTCAACAATGCGTTGCACATTCTCGGTCTCGATGCGCTGGAAGTGCCCACCGGTCCGGATTGTCGACTGACCGGTGCGGCCCTGCGAGCGACCATCGGCGACCGCACCGACATCGCGGCAATTGTCGCTGCCGGCGGCTCCACGAACGCCGGCGTCATCGACGATCTGGCTGGCTGCGCTGACGTCGCTCAGGAGCTGGACGCGTGGTTCCACGTCGATGGTGCGTACGGGCTGACGGGAATGCTGCTGCCCGAGCTGAGGCCGAAGTTCGACGGCATCGAGCGAGTCGACTCATTCATCGTCGACCCGCACAAGTGGATGTTCGCGCCCGCCGGTTCATGCGCGCTGGTGTACCGCCAACCATGGTTGGCTCGCACGACGCATACGCAGCACGGCCCGTACATCGAGGTGCTGCGCACCGGCGACGATGCCTACAACCCGTGCGACCTCGGCTACCAACTCACTCGCCGCGCCAGTGGCTTGCCGATCTGGTTTGCGATGGCACTCCACGGCGTGGAGGCACATCGCATCGCAATCCGCCATGGCATCACCTTGGCTTCTCGAATGGCCGCCGCGCTGGATGATCACCCGCTGACCGAGCTGATCATGCAGCCTGAGCTGGGTGTGGTGCTGTTCCGCCGCGGCGGCTGGGGTCGCGACGAGTGGGCTGCGTGGGCGGCTGGCCTGCTGCGCGACCAGGTTGCGTTCGTCGCGCCCAGCACATATCGCGGCGAGCCGATGGGGCGGTTGGTATTCATGCACCCACGCACCCCCTTGTCGATCGTCGATGAACTGATGGCCAGCCTCGTCGGCTGACTGACAGCCCGTCAGATCAGCAGTACGCCGCGCGGTGTGGACACTTCCGCCTTCAGACGCGCAACACCTTCCTCCACCTCGATGATGGTCGTGGGGTTGGCGTCGCCGCGACCGATCTCGGCCAACACCGCCAGAATCATGTCTGCCTGCGGGTGAACGATGTGGAGCGACATCAGCTGCGCGTCGTGGGGCAATGACACTGTCGGATGTGGCGAGTCCAGCCAGTCGATCAGGAATGGCACAGCACCATTGTGCGGTGCCGCCAGCAGCGGAAACGTGAGCTGCCAGTTCAGCTGTACGCCGTCAGGGCGCAGGCGCGACATCTCGGCTGCTGGGCCAAGGTCGAGGCCCCCGGCGGCCAGCCGCGCCAGCACGTCGGTCAACGGGTGCGCAGGGCGAGCACACCAGGCCACGAATGTCGGTTGCGTGAGTTGATCCACGCCGAACGGGCGCGGGCCGCTTGGCTCCGGCTGGTCGGCGTCGGGCCCGACTATCTCGAGGTACGTGGTGCCACCCAGGCCGGTGAGCTCGTTGCGCGTGCCGCGCCCTGTGTGCGAGCCGCCGGCGACCACCGCAACACCCCACTGATTCCGAATCTGGGTGGACGTCTCGTCAATGTCCGGTGTGGCGAGGACGAGGTGATCGATCACTTGGCCATTCTGGCAGCCCCGGCCAGTTTGGGGTACCGCCGTCGGGCCTGATCGGCAAATGTTCAGCCACGATTCACTCGGGTTGTGCAGCTCGTGCCTTCGTGACCGGCAAGACTGGTCCAATGAGTTCTGTCGCCTTCATCGGCCTTGGCGTGATGGGCACGCCGATGGCCCGCCATCTTGCTGCCGCCGGCCACCAGGTCACCGTCTACAACCGCACGCCGGAGAAGGCGCTGGCGTGGGTTGCGTTGTACGGCAACCGGGCGGCTCCCACCCCGCGGGAGGCGGCGGAGGGTGTGGAGTTCGTGTTCCTCTGCGTGGGCGACGACAACGATGTCCGCGACGTCGTCTACGGCCCCGATGGCGCGCTTGCCGGCGCCGGCGCCGGTGCGGTGCTCATCGACCACACGACTGCCTCTGCTGAGGTGGCGAAGGAACTGGCCGAGGCTGCCGCCGAGTTCGGCGTTGGATTTGTGGATGCCCCGGTGTCGGGTGGGCAGGCCGGTGCCGAGAACGGTCAGCTCACCATCATGTGCGGAGCCGACGACGAGGCGTTCTACGAACTGGCCAAGCCGGTGATGGCCGTGTATGCCAAGGCCAGCGCGCTCATGGGTGCCGCCGGCTCCGGGCAGTTGACGAAGATGGTCAACCAGATCCTCATCGCCGGCATTGTGCAGGGGTTGGCCGAAGGGCTCAACTTTGCGGTCAGGGCAGGGCTCGACCCCGAGCAGGTCACCGAAGTGATCAAGTACGGCGCAGCCCAGAGCTGGCAGTTGGAGAACCGTGGCCGCACGATGGTGCGCGACGAATTCGACTTCGGGTTCGCCGTCGAATGGATGCGCAAGGACCTCGCGATCGTGCTCGACGAGGCGCACCGCAACGGGGCTCGCCTACCCGTGACGGCATTGATCGACCAGTTCTACGCGCAGGTGATTGCGCGTGGCGGTAAGCGCTGGGACACCAGCAGCTTGATCAACCTGCTCGCCAACGACTGACGCGCCAACGCCGGAAGGGCGATTCAGTCGAGGTCGATGGCCGTGGGCTCGTATTGGCGAATGATGTCGCCCCACACGATCCACTGCGAGCCGTTCACATGAGCTTCGATGGCCTGCATGGCAGCTTCGCCAACGCGTGCCGGGTCGATCACCGGCATGCCCATCTCCTTGATGAACGACTGCGCGTCCGTGGGCACCAGCGGGGTGTTGACGAAGCCGGGGCAGATTGCGCTGACGCATACACCGGTCTGACCCGACTGCTCCAAGGTCGCACCCAGCGATTTCACCAGTCCGACAACCGCATGCTTCGTAGCGGTGTAGGCAATGTCGCCGGGCATCGCGCCAAGCCCGGCCATCGAGGCAGTGACCAAGACATGGCCGCGAGCACGCTCGACCATTCCGGGCAGCACCGCTCGGGTGCCGAAGAACACGCCGTCGAGGTTGGCGCCCACGATGGCGCGGTACGCATCGTCGGTGACATCGGCCAGCGGTACGCCCGACGAGCCGATCGGCGAGCGCCCGGGCGTGGTGATACCAGCGTTGAGGTGCACCATGTCCAATGGCGGCAGCGAGCTGACCAGCGCGGCCCAGGCGCCCGAATTGCTGACGTCCAGCTGCAGCTCGTCGCTCGACTGCGGGTGGAGGTCGGCCACGTAGACCGTGGCGCCCTCGCTGCGATAGCGGGCGGCGCACGCCTTCCCGATCCCGCTCGACCCGCCGGTCACCAATACGTGCTGCCCATCAAGTGCGCCCATCCGGGAGATGTAAACACACCCGTCCCGATTTCCCGTGATTCTGGTCGGCTCACATCCACAACCAGTGTGGATGTGAAGCGACCAGAAGGAGAGTTTGCCGAATTCCGATTCTCGCCATGCCCAGTAGTGGTGTGAAGGCTGGAGATCGAGCATTGTTGGAACGGGCCCTGCGGAACCACTACGTGGTTCAGTACAAGGATGTGAAGGCTGCTGGCTTGTCGAGCCGTCAGTTTGCGTACCGAGTGTCGGCGGGGGAGTGGATTGCCGTGATGCCGACGGTTTGGCGCCATGTCGCGACGCCCGAGACATGGGAACTTCGAGTTCGCTCGGGTGCCCTGTGGCTGGGGCGCAGCGCGGCGTTGGCGGGCCGAGCCGCCGCAGCTTGGTGGGGTCTGGACGGATTCGAACGATCAGTCATCGAGTTCGTGGTGCCTCATGCGAGGCGGTCGCAGGGTGGGGCCGCGGTTCATCTCACCCGAGATTGGTCGAAGAAGGATCTTCTCCGGAGGGACGGAGTTCGCGTCACAAGCGCGTCAAGGACGATCATCGACCTCGCTGGCCAGGGGGCATCGGCACACGAGCTGGAACGCGCGATCGACAGTGCAGTCCGATTGCGACTGACTTCGGTGCCGACGCTGACCTTGCGAATGGCTGAGTTGGCGAAGTCTGGCCGAGCAGGCATTCCGCGCCTGCGAGAGTTGCTCCTCGATTCGGGCGGCGAGTCCGTACTCGAGCGTCGGTTCCTCCGCGTCGTCCGCGACGCCGGTCTCCCACGTCCGCTGACGCAAATCACCTTCAAGGCCCGCACGAAGCGGGCAATCCGAGTCGACTTTCTCTACGAGAGTCAGCGAGTGGTGGTCGAGGTGTCAGGGCGGGTAGGGCACGCGTCGGACGGTGATCGTCGAAAGGACGCTCGCCGTCGCAACGAGTTGCAGCACCGTGGTTTCGCTGTGATCGAGTTCACCACCGCCGACGTCATGACGGACCCGACGTACGTCATCGAGTCGCTGGGCCGCAGCCATGCGACTCTGGTCGCGCCGGATCGACACTGAGTGTGGATACAGCGCGACCAGAATGGGTTAACGGGCGGCAGTGGCGACGGCGTCGACGATCTTGTCGACTTGGGCGTCGGTGGTGACGAGCGGGGGGCAGAAGAGCAGCGAGTCGACGTTGAGGGCCCGGCAGACCACGCCTTCCTCGAACATGACGTCGCGCATCGCCATTGCGTTCTGATCCGGACGCAGGGCGGCGGCCCACATGCCGCCGAGGCCGCGTACGTGATCGATGCTGCCGTCATCGGCGAGCGCGCGCAGGCCAGCCGCGAGGCGATCGCCCATCACCAACGCACGTGCCACCAAGCCCTCGCGCTCGATGATCTCCAGGTTCTTCAGCGCTGCCGCGCAAGCGGTGGCGTGGCCGGAGTAGGTGAAACCATGGCGCAGGAAGAAGTCGGGGCTGGACTCCAACGCGGCCGTCGGCCGCGGGCCGACGAACGCACCTCCCAGCGGCTGATACCCGGACGTGACACCCTTCGCGAAGGTGACGAAGTCGGGGGTGACGCCGTAGTGCTGTGCGCCGAACCAGGTACCGAGTCTGCCGAAGCCGGTGATGACCTCGTCGAACACGAGGTACGCGCCGTGCTGATCGCACAGTTTACGCAAGCCCTCCAAGTAGCCGTCCTCGGCGGGGAAGATGCCGCCTGCGCCCTGTACCGGCTCGGCGATGATGGCGGCGACCTCGTTGCCGCGCTGCGCCATCAACGTGGCAAGCGCTTCGATGTCGTCGGCCGGCACCTGTACCACTTCGTCGACGTACGGCCCGAAGTTCTCGCGGTTGGGGGCGATGCCCTGCGCGCTGGTGCCGCCGTACGCCGTGCCATGGTAGCCGCGACCGCGGGAGATGATCAGCTTGCGCTGCCCTTCACCCGCTTGCACGTGAGCGATACGGGCGAGCTTCATGACGGTGTCGATCGACTCGCTGCCGGACCCGGTGAAGAACACTCGTGCGCCGGGGATAGGACCGATCTCGCGCAACTTCTCTGCCAGCTGTTCGGACGGGTCGGTGGTGAACGGGTCGAAACACGAGTACGCCTCCAGCGTGGAGACCTGCTGGGAGATGGCTTCAGCCATCTCCTGACGACCGTGGCCGATGGCGCAGTACCACAGGCTGGCCATGCCATCGACGAGTTCCTTGCCGTCTGCGGTGTAGAGCAGCGCACCCTCACCGCGGACGATGCGGATGAACTCTTCGCGTGTCGGCTTGGCAAACGGATGCAGAAAGGCCTTGGGCATGAATCGAACCGTACTCAGCGGACCGCCGCACGGGCGAACGACATGCCGAATCCTCGTGCCGACAGTGATGGCAGACCGGCCGCATAGGATGCCCGTTCGAGGAGGCGTGGTGGCAGGAGCGCAAAGCAGCGGAGGGTTGTCTGCGATAGGTGCTCTTGGTCGCGGTACCGGTCGCACGTGGAGCAGGCTGGCTATCGCGGCGCGGGGTATCGCCAAGGGTGGCAGCACGCCGGGCCGGCTGCGAGGGTGGATGGTTACGACGGCGATCGTGGCGGTGCTCTTCGGCGTACTGAGCGCAACCGGTGTCGATCGACGGGCGACGGCGTTGACGGCTGCCGACGCTGCCTCGCAGCAATTGATCGCTGTCCAGGACGTGCAGGTGCGCTTGGTCCACGCCGATGCAATTGCGCGTGAGAACTATCTGCGCGGCGGCATCGAGGATGGCGCGAAGCGGGTCACCTACGCGGCGGAATTGGCAGCCGTCAGCGACGGGTTGGTCTCGGTTGCGAACAGCGTGCTCTCGAACGAGGCCGCCACGCTGGCAGGTGTTTCTGCGCAGCTCAGCCGCTACTCGGGCTTGGTCGAGCAGGCTCGCGCCAACAACCGCCAGGGCTTCCCTGTGGGCGCCTCGTATCTGCGCACGGCCAACACACTCTCGGGCGAGATGGTGGCGAGCCTGCAGTCGGTGCAGTCTTCGCTGCGTCAGCAGGTCAACGACAGTCTCGACCGGGCGGACAAGGCGGGAATCTGGTTGCACGCAACGGGTTGGCCGCTGTTGGTGATGCTGGTGGTCGGCGGTGTCTGGGTCGCCTCTCGCTTCCGCCGGGTCCTCAACGTGCCGCTCGTTCTGGCCGCTGTGGTGATGCTGCTGATATTGGTTGTCGGCGGCACGGTTCAGGGTTCAGCGATGGCCGATGCGGAAAGAGCTACCTCGGGTCCACTGCAGGCGGCTGATCTCGCAGCACAGGCTCGCTCAGCCTCGTTCACGGCGCACGCGCAGGAGTTCACCACGCTGATCGCCCGTGGCAGCGGGACCGACGACGGTGCGTGGCAAACGTCGATCTCGACGACTGAGCTCGCGCTCGATCAGCTGTGCACCATCGCCGACGAGTGCTCGCTGAAGAGCTACGTACGGGACTATGCCGATGCGCACGCGTCGGTGCGCGACAGCGACAACTCGGGCGACTGGGATGCGGCCCGCAAGTCCAGCCTGGATGGTGAGGCAACTCTGTCCTTTGCCGCCCTCGACAGCGCAAGCAGCTCCACGGCGGCCGCACTGGGTCAGCAGGCTGCCGTCGCCATGTCGTCAGCGGCCGATGGCCTCGCGCTCCTGCGCGTGTTGTCATTCCTCGCCGGGCTGGCGGTCGCCGCCCTCGTCCTTGTCGGCTTCGGCCAGCGTATGAGGGAGTACCGATGACTGTCCGAGCCAGATCTGCAAGGGCGCTGCTTGCCGCGCTGCCGGCGCTGCTGATCGCCGGCTGTGCCGGTGGCGGCCGTTTGCCGGCCGCAGTGCAGGGTTCGGCGCCAACGACGACGGCTGCTCCCGATACGCAGACGTACAGCTGCCCTGCAGACGAGGCCGAGGCCGATGGCGTCACGCCCAAGTCGTACGAGCCCGACGGCCCCCTTCCTTCGCCCAGCAGCCTGCCTGCCGGCTCGACCATGGTGGAGATTCGCGACCGGGGCTCGCTACGCATCGGCGTCTCCGCCGACACTCTGCTGTTCGGCGCTCGTAACCCGTTGTCCGGCCAGATCGAAGGCTTCGACATCGACATGCTGAAGGAGGTGGCGAAAGCCATCTTCGGTGTCAACGATGCAGGAGCCTACGATCTCCTCGACTTCGTGGTAATTCCGTACGGCCAGCGCATTCCCAAGCTGCGCAGCGGCGAAGTCGACATCGTGGCCCACACCATGACGATCAACTGCGTGCGCTGGCAGCAGATCGCATTCAGCTCTGAGTACTACCAGTCGGGCCAGCGCGTGCTCGTGGAAGCCACCTCTCCGTACACCAGCATCGATGAGCTCGACGCTGCCGGCGCCACCGTCTGCGTACCCGATGGCAGCACCAACCTGGAGAAGATGGCCGACTACCCGGGCATCAACACAGTGGCGCTACCTGATATCAGCGACTGCCTGGTTGCTCTGCAAGCCGGCGAGGTGCAAGCGATCACCGGAGACGACACGGTGCTCGCCGGGCTCAAGAAACAGGATCGGGCAACCGCTGTCGTGGGCGACAAGTTCACGTTCGAGCCCTATGGACTGGGTATCGCCGCTGAGCATGTCGACTTCGTCAAGTTCGTCAACGCGCTGCTCGACGAGATGCGCACCGACGGACGTTGGCAAGCCATCTACGACCGGTGGCTGCTCGACACCCTCGGCCCGCAAACACCGCCCACCGAGCAGTACGGGCGAGTGGAGAAGTGATGGGTAACGGAATTCACATCCCGTCCGCCAACGAGATCACGCAGCTCCTTGCCGATTGGAACGAGTGGATGTCGGCTCGAACCGATGCGTTGCTCTCCTTGGAGGAACGGGTTCGCTCGGCGGGAACGCGCGATGACCAGGCTGACGTCGCTGCCGCATTCGTGTGTCGCAAAGCCATCACCGATCGACTGCAGAAGATCGCCGACCTCGCGCAACGTGATCGCGCGGCTGCGAACGAGCTGAGCGCTCAGCCGATTCGCGACGACCTGGGTGAGTTGGTCGGCGACTCGCTGGTGGACGCGGCGACGCTGCTCGATGCGGTGCTTCAGCGGGTAGAAAAGTCGGTGGGCGGTTGCGAGCGGGAACAGGTTCAGACGGCAACATCAGCGGCGAAGGCCGACACCGACCTCACAGTGGCCGAGCGGCTGGCCAGCGAGCTGGGCCTACAGGTGAATCAGGTCGCTCACCTTCGCGACCTGTTGAACCGTCGCGATGACCCAGCGGGGGTGGCCAGTGAGGCAGCCACGGTACGCGCCAGCCTGGAGTCTGCAGCAAAGGAACGCGACCGTTTGCTGCAGCAGTGGAGCGCAGTCTCCGGACGGCTGCAGGCGCTGACGGCGACCGAGGCACGTGTTCGTGAACTCGCTGCTCGGTGCCGTGAGAAAGTGCTGCAGGCGCCACCGCTCGCCGTTCCGTCGGTCGCAACGGTCGGTGTTGATCTTCCAGACATCACCGGGTTGACGTGGATTGCGACACGCGGCCGTGTCATGCCAGTGCTGACCCAGGTCGATCGCGTGGCGGCCGCCCTGGCAGAGGAGGAGCGTCGATTTCAGGAAGCACTGGATCGTCGCGATGAGCTTCGTGGGCTGATGCAAGCCTTCGCCGACAAGGCATCGGCCGGTGGCGTGATGGAGCTGCCCGAACTCGACTCGCTGTATCAGGAGGCCAAAGCCGTGCTGTGGGCGGCACCGTGCGACATCGACCGTGGAGCCGCTCTGGTCGATCGGTACGTCGCCCTCGTCAACACCAAGATCAAGGAGGTCGCGCGATGAAGTGCGCGCAACCAGGGTGCACCGGATCGATTGCCGACGGATACTGCGACCTGTGCGGCCTCGCTGCTAGTGCAGAGCCCGCCCCAGCACCCAGTACAGCACCCACTGCGGCGCCGGCGTTGGCCTCGCCGACTTCACGAGCGACCGCGACGTCGGTTGGAAGCGGTGCCAGTACGCGGTCAGCCACCAGCCGACTGGGCAGCGTGCCGTTGGGCTCGTCGCGCAACTCCGGTGGCCCGACCGCCTCGCGCCCGACCCGTCGGTTGGGTGGCGGCGCCAACCCATCGCGCCTGGGCGCCGGGCTGACGCACGTGCCGCCCACCGCCGAGGTCGACCCGCGGCAAAGCTTGATGGACCCTCCGGTGGTCGCTGAGGAAAAGCGCTACTGCAGTGTCTGTCAGTCCGCCGTCGGCCGCTCACGTGAGGGCTCGGCCGGCCGCACCAAGGGGTTCTGCCCGAAGTGCCGCACACCGTTCGACTTCGAGCCGACGTTGGCTGCCGGCAACCTGCTCGGCGGCCAGTACGAGGTGATGGGCTGCCTTGCGCACGGCGGCATGGGCTGGATCTACCTGGCGCGCGACCGCAATGTGAACGACCGCTGGGTGGTGCTCAAGGGCCTGCTCAACTCGGGTGACCCCGACGCTTCGCGCGCTGCAGTGGCGGAGAAGCAGTACCTCGCCGAGGTGGAGCATCCGCTGATCGTCGAGATCTACAACTTCGTCACGTCCGCCGACGGCAACTCGTACATCGTGATGGAGTACGTGGGTGGCCGCTCGTTGAACAATCTGCTCAAGGATCGAATGAAGGCCAACAACGGCCTCTTCTCGCCGATCCCGGTCGACCAGGCAATTGCCTACATCGTCGAGATTCTGCCTGCCTTCGGATATCTCCACGCCCTCGGGCTGCTGTACTGCGATTTCAAACCGGCCAACCTGATTCAGGTCGGCGACGGCATGAAGCTCATCGACCTCGGTGGCGTGCGGCGCGTCGACGACGACCAGTCACCGATCTACGGCACTGTTGGGTTTCAGGCACCGGAGGTGGCCCGCGATGGCACCACGGTGGCCGGCGATCTGTACACCGTGGCACGCACGCTGGCCACGCTGGTGTTCGAGTTCAAGGGATACCAGTCGCAGTTCGAAACCACGTTGCCCTCAGCCGACGATGTGCCGCTGTTCGGGCAGTTCGATTCGTTGTACCGCTGGCTGCAGAAGGGCACAGCGCTGCGGCCGGAGGATCGCTTTCAGACCGCCGACGAAATGCGCGAGCAGCTCTTCGGTGTATTGCGTGAAGTCACGGCCACGGTGGGGACGGGCGTCGTCACGCGCAGCACCCCTTCCCAGATGTTCGGTCAACCGGCAGCGGTGGCGGACCTTCTCACGTGGCGAGACCTGCCGCGACTCGCCATTGACCCCAGCGACCCAATGGCGTCATGGCTGGCGGCCGTCACCGCCGACGACCCGGCGGCACGCCTGGTCGCGCTCGACAGCGCGCCCGATACAACTGCCGCGGTGCTGATCGAATCTGCCGATGCTGCCCTGCGTACTGACAACGTGGCGCTGGCGGAGCAGATGGCTCAATTGGTTCTCGACGCCGATCCGTGGGAATGGCGCGGCGTGTGGTTGCAGGGCTTGGCCGCTCTCAGCCGTGGCGACGCAACGGGCGCCGTGGCGGCGTTCAACGCCGTGTACGGCCAATTGCCCGGCGAGCTGGCGCCGAAATTGGCGCTCGCAGCTGCGTGTGAGGCAGCCGCTGAGCCAGAGGTCGCCGAGCGGATGTACACGACCTGTGCTCGAACCGACGCCGGCTATGTCGCGTCCGGCCAGTTCGGGCTGGCTCGTATCGCCTCGCAGGCCGGCCAACGCGACGTTGCCTTGCAAGCCCTCGAGCGTATTCCTGCGACCAGTCGCGCCTATGCCGCCGCGCGTCGAGCGCGGGCGTTGCTCTACGCCTCAGCACTGGACCCTGCCCATGCGCTCGACGATCTGGGTCGCGCCGCACATGAGATGGACCAAGCGTCGCTGCAACCCGCTGAGCACGCCGACCTGCGCATTCGCCTTTTGGAAAGCTCGCTGCAACACGTCGGCACGCACGGCCCGCAGACCGACGTACAGATCGGCAACGTGCCTGCCGTCGAACTGCCGTTGCGTCGTGCCCTGGAGGCCGCCTACCGCGATGCCGCAAGGTTGACCGATGACCGCGACGCTCGCGTTCGGCTGGTCGACAAGGCCAACGCCGTCCGGCCGCGATCGCTCGTATGACCGTCATTGGCAGCACCTGCCCAGAGTGCGCTCAGTCGGTTGCCGGTGAGGACGCGTTCTGTGAGAACTGTGGCGCACAACTGACTCCAACCGCAGTGGCTGCGCCCAGCGAGACCGTTGCAGAAGCAACCATCGCAGTGGTCGCTGCGCCGTGCCTCGAGTGCGGTGGTTCTGTGGCCGACGATGGCTTCTGCTCGGTGTGCGGCAAGAAGGCACCGTCCGCTCGTGACCACTGGCAGGAGTCCCCAGCGGCATGGGTCGGTGGGGTGTGCGACAAAGGAGTCCTGCACTCTCGCAACGAGGACGCGATGGCATTGGCGGCGCTAGCGGACCGTTCATTGGCCGTGCTCGTGGTCTGCGACGGCGTCACGTCAGCGCCAGATAGTGACCGCGCCGCGATGGCCGCCGCGCGTGCGGCGTGCGAAACACTCAGCAGCTCGTCCTTGCCGACGAGCGCTGGTGTCGCCAGCACCGTCTCGCACTGGAGTGCAGCAATCACGCGCGCCTGCCTCGATGCGAACGCGGCCGCGGTGGGGGTTGCCAGATCGCTCGGCAACCGCACCGAGCCGCCCTCCTGTACGTTCGTGGCGGCTGTGCTCGATCACGACGTGGTCACCGTCGGCTGGGCAGGCGACTCACGTGCCTACTGGTTGCCCGATGACAGCGCGCCAGTGCAACTGATGCTGGATCACTCGTTGGGCACGGAGCTCATCCGAGGCGGAATGATGCCGGCCGAGGCGGAACAGAACGCGACGTTTCACACGATCACGCGCTGGCTGGGTGCGGACTCTGTCGACTCGACGCCAGAGCTCGCCAGCATGCAGTTGGAGGGGGCTGGGTGGTTGCTGGTGTGCAGCGACGGCCTGTGGAACTACGCCTCGCCGGCCGTAGCGCTGCAGTCGCTGGTTCGCGACCAGATGGCCGTAGGTCACGGCACGCCGGTGGAGGTTGCCGAAGCGCTCGTGCGGTGGGCGAACGAGCAAGGTGGACACGACAACATCACGGCGGCGGTGGCCCGCTATGAGCCATCACTACGCTGACGGGACGACGCTGATGGCACAACGCTGGTTCTCGACGACACGGAGGTTACGGAGTGGCTGAATTCAAGGCGGAAGTGTTCCAGAACGAGTACCTGGCTGACGGTGCGACAGACGCGCACGCAGTCGTGTCCGTGACGTGCGATGGTGCGGGCACAGCTGGCGCGAGTGGTGAGGCGGCGGAGATCATCATCGTCGACACGTCCGGCTCGATGGACATGCCGCCCACCAAGATTGCAGCTGCACGTCGCGCCGCCCGCGTGGCAGTCGGCGAGATAGTGGACGGCACTTGGTTTGCGGTGGTCAGCGGCCACAGCGTGGCGCAAATGGTCTATCCGGCCCACGCAGGGATGGCGAGGATGACGGGCGTCACCCGCGGCGAAGCATTGATTGCCGTCGAGCGCTTGCGCAGCGGTGGTGCAACGGCCATCGGGTCGTGGATCCAAGCTGCTACCGAGTTGTTCAGCCAGGTGCCCGCCGCACAGCGGCACGCGATTCTGTTGACGGACGGCAAGATCGAAGGTGAACCTGCCGGTGCGTTGACGCAGGCACTCGTGGCGGCGCGCGGCAAGTTCCAGTGCGACTGTCGCGGCATTGGCAACGACTGGGTGGTGGACGAGCTGCGTGAGATCTCCTCCGCGCTGATGGGCACGGTCGACATCGTGGCCAAGCCCGAAGATCTGGAAGCCGACTTCGAAGCGATGATGCAGGCAGCGATGAGCAGAGGTGTCGCCGACGTTCGGCTGCGCATCTGGACGCCGCAGGGTAGTGAGGTTCTGTTCGTCCGTCAGGTTGCCCCGACAGTCGAAGACCTGACCAAGTCGGGAGTACAGACAGCGCCCCTGGTACGCGAGTTCCCCACCGGGGCATGGAGTGACGAAAGCCGCGACTACCACGTGGCGGTTCGGGTCCCGGTTGCAAGTATCGGCAACGAGCGCTTGGCCGCCCGCGTGGAGCTAGTGGTGAACGATGAGGTACGGGCGAAGTCGTTGGTCAAGGCCGTGTGGAGCGCCGACACCGATCTGACCACCCGCATCGACCCGGCGGTGGCGCACTACACCGGTCAGGAGAAGCTGGCGGACACGATTCAGAAGGGCTTGGCCGCGAAGGCGGCCGGCGACGACCGAACGGCCACCGTGCTGCTCGGCGAGGCCGCAAAGCTGGCACACGATTCAGGCAACGAGAACACCACTCGTCTGCTGAAGAAGGTTGTCGACGTCGTCGATGTGGAGACCGGCACCGTCCGCCTCAAGCGCGAGGTGGAGAAGTCCGACGAGATGGCGCTGGATACCCGTAGTACGAAGACGACTCGAATTCGGCGCGAACCATGAGCAGTGCGTCCTGCCCCAACGGCCACGTGAGCGCCGATCTGGATTGGTGCGACACCTGTGGCGCCAAGATGGGTGGTGCTCCGTCAGGTGGTTCGGTCTCACCATCGCCGCTGCCGGCTTCGACTGGCGTGTCGCCGCTGGCGACGCCGACGGTGAACTGCCCGCACTGCAACGAGGTGAATCCAGCAGACGCGCTGTTCTGCGAGGTGTGTGGCTACGACTTCACCACTGGGCAGGCTCCAGCCCCGATGGTGGCCACATCGCCGGTGACCGCACAGCCGGTCGAATCAGCGGTGGGTTGGTTGGTGGTCGTGGAAGTCGACCAGCAGTGGTACGGGCTGAAGGGCACACTCGCCGATCAGTCATGCCCTGCGCCTTCGTCGTCGACGGTGCCGCTGTCGAACCACACCGCGCTCATCGGTCGGTCGTCCGCTTCGCGCGGGCTTCGTCCCGAAGTGGCGCTCGACGCAGACACGGGTGTCTCGCGGCGTCATGCACAGTTCGTGCGTGACGGCGACATCCTCACGGTGGTCGACCTGTCATCGACGAACGGCACCTATGTCGTGAGCAGCGGTGCGGAGCCCGATGACGCAACCCTGGCCTTGGTGCCCGGCGTGCCCACCGAATTGCATGACGGTGATCGCGTCTACGTGGGCGCATGGAGCCGGCTGACCGTTCGCTCACGCGGCTGACCGACCTCGAGGAGCCCATCATCGTCCGGCCGTCGTTGCTCAGCAGTGAAGAACTGTGGCAGTACGCGCCCGATGTCGGCGTGTATCTGGCTCGCCCTGCCCCGACCTGGCTGGACGAACTCGACCTCCACACCGGCGAGCCGTTCGTGAGGATGGGCACCCGCACGACCCCGTTCGACGAGTGGTTCGTCATCGACGATGCGTTCGAAGCGGAAGTCGCGTTGCGCCGCCGATTGCTCGCCGAGCAGCGCGATGTCGTCTTCGGCTGCGCCACGACCGCCGACGAAGCGGCGCAAGAGGTGCTCGTACTCGTCTCGGCATGGCTGCAGGAACGCGGGCTGCCCGTGCCACTGTTCGATGACCATCCACTTGCCGTTGCCGGCACATTGGTACCTGACGATCTGTGCCTGATGATTCCCCGCGAAGGTGACTGGTGGTTCGACGGGGCCAGCCTGAGCTTCCCGTCGATCTGGCGACTCTCGGACAAGTTCGGTCGACCGACCACCGACGTGCACAGCACGGTGGCCCACTATCGCGATGTGCTGGCGGAGAAGGTCGACCGCTACTTCACCGGTATGCCAGTGGACCGGCTGGTGCGTCGACGCAATCTGTCCGTGAAGCCGTGGCCGCTGCTCCATGTGCCGACCACCAAACCGGAGCAGCCGGTCGGTCAGCTGATCCCTGACGCAACCGGGGCTCCCTTCTGGCTGCGCAGCGAGCGACAGACGCTGCGTCGCCTTCCACGTACCGGGGCCATCCTCTTCACGATCAAAGTACAGATCGCGCCAGCCGGCGTCCTGCGACAACGGCCGGACATCGCAGCCCGCCTCGCCGCGATGTACCGATCGTTCGACAGCGCCATGGATGACTACAAGGCTGCGGTCAACGACCTGAACGTCGGCTTCGTGCCGTGGCTTGAAAACCTACTGCCGGGCGCCTGAGCTGGGTCGAAAGACCCTGGTGCCCCTCTGCCCTCGTCCGTAGGTTGGAGGCGTGCCCAGCCAACCAATCACAGCCCTGCTGCGCCGGGAGGTGGTTGATGCCAACGAGGCCGTCGCCGGCGTGGCTCACCTGCTCTCGGAAGTCATCGCCATCTATCCCATCACCCCAGCATCCGCAATGGGGGAGTATGCCGACGAGTGGAGTGCTCGAGGCCGTACCAACCTCTGGGGTGTCATACCGGAAGTCATGGAGATGCAGAGCGAGGCCGGGGCTGCGGCAACGCTGCACGGGGCGGTGCTGCGGGGAGCGCTGGCAACCACGTTCACCGCCAGCCAGGGCCTGTTGCTGATGCTGCCCGAGATGTTCAAGATCGCCGGTGAGCTGACACCGACGGTGATCCACGTGGCTGCCCGCTCGGTGGCAACCCATGCACTCAGCATCTTCGGCGACCACAGCGACGTGATGGCGGCGCGCACCACTGGTTTCGCGATGCTCAGCTCGCCCGGCGTACACGACGCGGCCGACATGGCCGTCATTGCGCACATGGCCACGCTCTCCACCCGAGTGCCGTTCTTGCACTTCTTCGACGGCTTCCGCACCAGCCACGAACTGAACACCGTCGAGCTGCCGACCCGGGAACAGATCAGAGCGCTGATCGACGACGATCTCGTCCACGCCCACCGCGGTCGCGGTCTCGACCCGGATCGGCCCATGCTGCGCGGCAGTGCACAGAACCCGGACGTGTTCTTCCAGGCTCGCGAGGCGTGCAATCCGTATCATGCGGCCGTTCCTGAAGCGGTGCAAGCGGCGATGGATCGGTTCGCGGCGGTCACCGGTCGCCAGTACTCGCTGGTCGAGTACCACGGTGCGCCCGATGCCGAGCGGGTGATCGTGCTGATGGGCTCGGGCATCGGGGCTGTCCGCGAAGCGGTCGATGCGATCAATGCGAGCGACTCCGGGGAGCAGGTCGGGGTGGTCGCGCTTCGGCTGTACCGCCCCTTCCCAGCCGCGCAGCTGCTGGCAGCATTGCCGCCCTCCACCCGTACCGTCGTGGTGCTCGATCGCACCAAGGAGCCGGGAGCGCCGTTCGAGCCATTGCACCTCGACGTGCTGGCCTCGCTGTGGCACAGCGACAACAGCCGCTGGGCCGCCGGCGAGAAGCCACGGGTCATCGGTGGGCGCTACGGCCTGAGCAGCAAGGAGTTCACGCCGTCGATGGTGAAAGCCGTGTTCGACGAGGCGGCCTCGCCACTTCCTCGCAACCCTTTCACCGTCGGCATCTACGACGATGTGAGCAACACCAGCCTCACCTGGGATCCGGCGTGGCGCACCGACCACGCCAAGGTACGAGCGGTGTTCTACGGCCTGGGCGCCGACGGCACCGTTGGCGCCAACAAGAACACGGCCAAGATCATCGGCGCCAACACCGGTCTGCATGTGCAGGCCTACTTCGTGTACGACTCGAAGAAGTCGGGCAGCACCACCATCAGCCATGTGCGCGTCGACGAGCACCCGATCGACAGCACCTACCTCATCGACGAGGCCACGTTCCTGGGCATCCACCAGTGGAACTTCTTCGACCGGCTCGACGTGCTGCACCTCGCGGCGCACGGCGCCACCGTGTTGCTCAACTCGCCCTACCCTGCCGAGCAGGTGTGGGACCGGCTGCCCATGGAGGTGCAGCAGCAAGTGCTCGACAGCGACCTGCAGCTGTACGCGGTGAATGCCGCCGCAGTGGCCCGCGATGCCGGCCTCGGCGGGCGCATCAACACCGTCATGCAGGCGTGCTTCTTCGGGCTTGCCGGCGTGCTCCCCACCGAGGAAGCGCTGCGCGAGCTGAAGGGCGCCATCGAGCACAGCTACGGCGCCCGCGGTGAAGCGGTCGTAGAGCGCAACGTGGCCGCGGTCGACAAGTCGCTGGAAAACATGCACAAGGTGCCGATCGGTACAACGGTGACTGCCACCACGCGTCGACGGGCGGTTGTGGCTGCCGATGCCCCCGACTTCGTGCAGCGCGTCACCGCAAGAATGCTGGCGGGAGAGGGCGACCTGCTGCCCGTCAGCGCGCTGCCGCCCGACGGAGCCTTCGTCACCGGCACCGCTCAGTACGAGAAGCGCACGATCGCCACCGAGATCCCCATCTGGGAAGCCGACCTGTGCATCGACTGCGGTAAGTGCGCGATCGTCTGCCCGCACGCGGCCATCCGCATGAAGGTGTACGA
>JBBQMG010000065.1:0-21456 GCA_038328705.1 Acidimicrobiales bacterium
CCGAGCTCCCGTGGCCCGCCCGCACGCTGGTTCGCCACAACGATGAATGGGCAACCGGCCAAGCCAGCTCCGTACAGGTTGCAGTGGAAGCGGCCCGCGAGCTCGGGGCGAATGCCGTCACCATCGGCCTTGCCGACCAACCCTTCGTGACCGCCGAAGCATGGCGCGCGGTGGCGGGCGCGCCCGCAGAGGCCCGCATCGTCATCGCCACCTACGACGGCGTACCTGGCCCGAACCCCGTTCGCCTCCATCGCGAAGTGTGGCCAACGCTTCCGACCGACGGTGATGAGGGCGCGCGCACGATGATCCGAGCTCATCCGGAGTGGGTCTACCCGGTGGCCTGCGTAGGATCGGTAGCCGACATCGACACGCTGGAGGATCTCGCCCGATGGAACCATTGATGAACGAGTTCACCGTCCACCGCTCCATCGGGCACGCCTGGACGGTACTCACCGACGTCGAGCGCATCGCCCCCTGTATGAAGGGTGCCGAGCTACAGGAGATCGAAGGCGACACGTACCGCGGAGTGGTCAAGCTGAAGCTCGGCCCCATCTCGACCCAGTTCAAGGGCCAGGCCCACTTCGTGTCGCGCGACGACGTCAACCACATTGCGGTCCTCAAGGGCGAGGGCCGCGACACGGGCGGCAAAGGCAACGCCGAAGCCATGATCACGGCCAGCCTCCACGAGGTGTCGCCGGAAGTCACCAAGGTGATGGTGACGTCCGACATCAAGCTCACCGGCAAGGTCGCTCAGTTCGGCCGTCTCGGCGTCATCCGCGACACCAGCGAGAAGCTGATGACCGACTTCGCCCACAACCTCAACACCATGCTCGACGCTCAGGGCGATGCCCCAGTTGTCGCAGCCGCAGCCGCAGCCGCAGCTCCGGTTGCGGCCCAGGCAGCGGCAGCCGCCACCGTAGAGGAAGCCGCTCCGGCCGACATCCGCACGGCTGCCCCCACCGTGCGCAAGATCAACGGTCCCGCGGCAGAGCCGATCGAGCTCAGCGACGTCGCCGACACGGCAATGCTGAAGAAGGCGCTGCCCTTCGTCGGCGGCCTGGTTCTGTTGCTGCTCATCCTGCGCCGTTTGACCAAGTAGTCCGCAGGCCACCGTGGCCGCCAGTGCTGCATCCCCTGACGCCGCGCGCGTCGCCGAGCTTCTCGGGCGCGAGCCGGAGAGCCTGTTCGAGGTCGTCGTGCGTGACGACGAGGGCGAGCCGGTTGTGCTGCGCAACCATCCGCTGATGCTCAACGGTCGGCCCATGCCCACGCTCTACTGGCTGGCCGGCAAGGACGCGCTGCGTCGCGTCAGCCGACTGGAGGCCGCCGGCGGCGTGCGCACCGCCGAGGCCGAGATTCCTGCTGCAGACATTGCTGCTGTACACGCCCGCTATGCGGCCGAGCGCGAGGCGCTGATCCCTGCGGACCACACCGGGCCACGGCCGTCCGGAGGGGTTGCAGGAACACGCGAGGGCGTCAAGTGCCTCCACGCGCACTATGCCTACTTGCTGGCCGGCGGCGACGACCCGGTGGGTCGCTGGGTTGCACAACGGCTTGCGGCGGAAGACTCCCAATGACCACACTGCACATCGACTTCGGGCAGCAATCGTGCGTCTTTCGCGATCACGAGTCGGGCGCCAGCTACGTCGTGCCGGTCGGAACCGACACGTTGGCCGCGATGATCCTTGGCAACCCGCCGTTGCCCGAGGAACTCACCAACGCGATCGGGCTGTTCATGGATCACATCGAAGACGTCACCCGCGAGGTGCCCAGTTCCACGTTCGCTGACAGCATCGAGGTCTGCGGGCCCGGCCTGCAGGCGCTGGTGGACACCGAAGTTGGTCACCCACAAGGTCTGCCCTTCGATGTGTCGCGCGATGCAACGGAAGACGTGTTTCGAACGCTGGCCACCGAGACCGCTCAGGACCGGCGCCACAACCCCGGGCTACCCGCGACCGAAGTGCACCACGTTCTGGGCGTCTGCTGCGCCCTGGTCGCAACACTTCGCGGTCTGCGAGCCGACGCGCTCTGTATCACCAGCGACGAGGTAAGGGCGTGAGCATGCGTGGCCACGGTCATCCCTCCATGCCTTCCGGCGCTGCCGTCCGGCTCTATGGGCGACGAATTATGCTGCGCCCGCTCACCGCCGGCGACTGGCAGCAGTGGAGCGAGGTACGCCAGCGCAACGAACAGTGGCTCACGCCATGGGAACCGTTGCGTCCGGCGAACCTGATGGACCCCACCCGCGATCGCGACACATTCACCTCGCGCTGCAACGCGCGCGACCGCGATCGACAAGTCGGGATTGCCTACGGCTTCGGTGTCTTCGTCGGGGCCGACTTCGCCGGCGAGATCAACCTCAACGGCATCGTGCGTGGCGCCCAGCAAGGCGGCACCATCGGCTATTGGATCGACCGCGACAAAGCCGGAGAGCGCTACATCGCTGAAGGGGTCGCCACCGTGCTGCGCTTCTCCTTCGAGCAGCTACACCTGCACCGTCTCGAGATCTGTATCGTGCCGCGCAACCTCAAGAGTCGGCGGGTGGTCGAGGTGCTGGGGTTGCGCGACGAAGGAATTGCACAACGCTTCCTGGAGATCAACGGCACCTGGGAAGACCACGTTCGCTACGGCATCACTGCTGAGGAATGGGCAGCGCGACGAGAGGAACTGTCGGCCGCCTGGCTGTAGTTCGCAGGCGACCGACCGTTTGACGTCGATCTCGCCAGATACGCCGGGTCAGGATTGTTCGGCAGCGAGGCGTATCTGCTGCGCCTTCGCCCGACGCACCGCGGTGCGACGCTTCCAGTCCTTCACCTTCCAGTGGCGCACGGGCTTGGCCATTGCGCTTTTCTTGCCGCGTTCGGCATCATGGTGGTGCGGTGGAACCCAGGCTCTGCCGGGTTCATGCACTTCGTCGGGCTCGTAGCCCGCGCTCACCTGGGCCGCAACTGCATGCAGCTCGCTGTTGATGCGATGCCGCTCGTTGTGGGCGTGTGCCTGTGCATCCATTTTCGGCGGCGGGGCCGCCTCTTGGTTGCGATGGCGCTGGCTCATGGGTACCTCCGTGTTGTTCGGAACGTACTGTGCTTACATCGCGAACGGTAGACCAACGCAAGGTGTCCAGGTAGGGGCTTTTGGTAACAGTTGTGCGCGCTTTTCGCGCACCGCGCCGGTCAAGACCCGTTGATCAGGGCTTCTTCGAGCTGATCTTTGCCTGCAACGCAGCGATGCGTTCGGCGAACCAGGGCTGGCGTGTGCTCCACACCTGCGGCACCAGTTCGCGGTCGACCGCCTCGGTGTGGGTGTCGATGTCAGCCATGTCCTGGATGGTGTTCTTGACTTCGATCAGCAGTTCGCGAGGCGCGGTTGCGGCGCGGGCCGCCATCTCATGGGCAGCGGCCAGCAGTTGGTCGTCGTCGTAGCAACGGTGCACCAGGCCCACTCGCTCGGCCTCGGCACCGTCCATCACTTCACCGAACACGACGCTGGCGTACGTGGCTTGCGGGCCGACGATGCGGCGCAGCATCCAGGTGTGGCCGCCGCCGGGGTGAATACCGATCTGAAGGAAGCGTGTGTCGAACTTGGCGCGGCGTGCGGCCAGCCGCACATCGCAACCAAGCGCGAGGTTCATGCCAGCGCCGACCGCCGCGCCATTGACTGCGGCCAACGTCGGCAACGGGCTGCGAGCAATGCGCAGGAAGCCCTCGTAGATGCCGCCGAGGCTCGCCTTGGTGGACTCGGCAAGGTTTCCCAGGTTGGCACCGGCACAGAACGCCGGCGCCGTACCGGTGACCACCAGCGCACCGACGGCGGTATTGGACTCGATGTCGTCCATCGCGCCGATGATCTCTGCCACCATCGGCGCTGTGAGCGTGTTGCGTTCCGCGGGATTGTTGAGCGTGAGCGTGGCGACACCGTCGGCCACATCGACAAGTACAAGCGACATGGGTGCAACCGTACTCATGCACGCCGTGTGGCCCGCTACCGTCGCATCCGCATGCTCGACCACGTCTTCACCGATGCCATCAGTGCTCTTCGCGATGCGTTCGAGGCCGCGTTCCTCGAACGTCAGCCGTTCGAGGAGCACTTCCAGTCCGACATCCTCCTCGGCGACCTCACCTGGGAGACCAGTTACGGGTTGCCGGGCGAGGGCCTGCCGCCGCACGTGGTCGCGCACATCACGTTCGACTGGCCGTCGTGGAGCCAGACGGCCTATCGCCAGTGGTACGTGGACGAGGTGCTCGACCGGCAACCGGCGATAGAGATCGAGATCGTGTTTCGCGTACAGAACATGTTCGACACGCCGCAGTCAGAGCGCTTCTACGGGGCGACGGAAGAACTGAGCCCGTTGATCGGTGATGGCCGGCTCGAGCGAGCGGGCGTCACGGTGGAGACCGCGTTCGCGGAGGAAACTCGAGAGATTCCCGAGCACGCGGTCGAAGTCACCTACGAGGGCTTGTACGAGCTGGCAGAGATCACGCTCGCCGATGGCGCCAACACGCTGCTCGACGACCACCTCGGTGTGCTCGGTGGGTGGATTGCCACGACGCTGGTGCGGCTCGCCGATCTGCGCTGACGTGTGACAACGTCGCAGCCATGTCCGACGTCGTGCTCTACGAGGTGAGCGAACGCATCGCCACCATCACCCTCAACCGCCCCGAGGCGCGCAACGCGCTGTCCAGTGAAGTGCTGCGCGTGCTGCCGGATCGTCTCCGCGAGGCTGACGCCAGCGACGACGTCGATGTCGTCGTTCTCACCGGCAGCGACCCAGCGTTCTGCGCCGGCCTCGACCTCAAGGAGCTCGGTTCCACCGGCGGCAACCTCGGTGCCACGGGGGCCGACGGTAAACCCAATCGCGATGGTGTGCGTGGGCCGTTCCCCGCGATGGTCAAGCCGCTCATCGGCGCCGTCAACGGCGTCGCGATCACCGGCGGCTTCGAGCTGGCCCTCAACTGCGACTTCCTCGTCGCCAGCGAGTTCGCCAAGTTCGGCGACACCCATTCACGTGTGGGCGTCATGCCCGGCTGGGGCATCACCGTGTTGCTGCCGCAAGCAATCGGTGTTCGCCGTGCCCGCGAGATGAGCTTCACCGGCAACTTCATGCTGGCTGAGGAGGCGCTCCAGTTCGGGCTCGTCAACCACGTCGTCTCCCATGCCGACCTGATGCCGTTCACCCGCCAGTTGGCGCGCGACATCATCGGCAACGATCAGCCGGGCGTGCGCCAGATGCGCGCCACCTATGGAGAGATCACCAACGATCAGCCCGGCTGGCAGATCGAAGCCACCAACGCCGGCCGCTGGCAGCGCGAAATGTTCAGCGCCGAAAAGGTGGAAGCCCGTCGCCTCGCCATCCAGCAACGCGGCCGCCAGCAGTAGCCATGGCTAGTGCTCTCACGACGAACGTTCGCGCGTTGTGGGGCGCCATTTCTGGACCGTTTGACACCAAGTCCGCCAACCGAGACGGAATGCACCCATTTGTGTGCGCAAGGACTTTCTGGGCAGCGATGGTCCCATAGCTCGTTCTGGGTGTTGTCAGTTCCGCAGTCCGGGACGCAGCACGCCCAGAGAAGCCGGCAGCAGCAGTCGGCAGGACGCGACCTACCAACCCATGTCGTCAGAGCACTAGATGTCGGCGCCGCGGGTTCTGAGGTCGGTCTTGACGGCTTCGGCGATGTCGATGGCCAGGATCTCGGCGCCGTTCTCGTTGAGGTGGAACCCGTCGTCGGCGCGCACGTCCTTGCCTTCGCCATCGCGTGGGTCGACGACGAACTCTGCCCAGCCGCCGTTGCGACCACTGAAGCGCTTCCAGGTGTCGATGAACATGACCTTGGGTCGCTTGGCCGCCTCAGCACGCACAACCTGGTCCTGCACCTGCATGCGCGCGGTGACCTCCGGGTTGTCGTCGTTGGGAATACCCACCCAGATCAGTGTGCGATTGCCGTCGCTCAGATAGTCCATCGCGTCGCCAACCCGACGCCCGTATTCATCGCGCCATTCGGTGTCCTCGGCCGATGGCTCGCGAGCGACAGCCCACGACTGGTCGAGGTTGCGCAAGCCCTGCGCGTCGTTACCGCCGAAGGTGGCGATCACGACGTCCGGGTTGATCTGCGGCACGACCTCACGCATGTGCGCCGGCCAGTCGAAGAAGTCCGGCCGCGCCAGGCCCGATGAGACCTTGTAGTCGAGTGAGGTGGTGACCATCCCATATCCATCGAGCAGCGTCTTGAGGTAGGGCCCGAACGTGCCCGCGTCGCTGTCGCCAAGAATCAGTACCTCCGCCGGGTCAGCCGCCGACGGCGCAACTACTTCCTTCACCGGCGGCTCGGTGCTGGTGGTCGTGGGCAGGGTGGTAGGGCCGCCGTCACTGATGACGGTGTTGATGGTGGGCTCGACCGCTGCAACCTCGCCACTGTCGTCGCCACCAAACACGCTGGTGAGCACACTGAATGCGCCGATGCCCAACGCCAGCACGAACGCGGCGACGACAAGTCGACGCACCAAATAGGTGCGCTGGCTCGCCCGCCCCCGACCGGTCGGAGTGGCTCGGTGCCCTTGTGACATCGACATCTCCGCCAGGTTACGAGCCGGTGAGCGATGAAGCGCGGCGCTCCGTCGCGGCTAGGCTGCGCAGCGGATACTCCATCCACATAACCAAACCTCCAAGGGGGAGAAAATGCGCAAATCCAAGCGCGTAGCCGCGATGGCATTCATTGCCACCTTCGGCCTGATTGCCGCCGCATGTGGCGACGATTCCTCGTCGAGCGACACGACCACGGCACCCGCCGGATCGACCGTCGACACCACTGTTGCCCCTGCGGGCGACCTGAAGGTCGGCATCGCCTTCGACACGGGCGGCCGTGGCGACGGTACGTTCAACGACTCGGCCGCATCCGGTGCCGACAAGGCCAAGGCAGAGCTCGGCGCCAGCATCGACGAGCTCGAAGCCACAACTGCCGAAGACCGCCAGCCCAACCTCGAGACTCTCACCGGCGCCGGCGACAACCCGGTCATCGCCATCGGTTTCGCCTTCGGTGACGGCCTCGCCGTCGTCGCCAAAGCCAACCCCGACACCTCGTACGCAATCGTCGATGGCTTCATCGCCGATGCGCCGCCGAACGTGACCTTCCTCGGCTTCGCCGAGCAAGAGGGTTCCTTCCTCGTCGGTGCCGCTGCGGCGCTGAAGAGCAAGACGGGTCACATCGGCTTCATCGGTGGCCAGGAGATCGACCTCATCAAGAAGTTCGAGGCCGGCTACACCGCTGGTGCGAAGTACATCAACCCCGACATCAAGGTCGATGTCCAGTACCTCGGCGCTGCCGGTGACAACGCTGCCTGGGGTTCGCCCGACAAGGCCAAGGTCATCGCCAACGGCTGGTACGCCGACGGTGCCGACGTCATCTACTCCGCCGCCGGCGGTTCGGGTCAGGGCACCATCGAAGCCGCTGTTGAGTCCGATGCCTGGGCGATCGGCGTCGACAGCGACCAGTGGGCAACCGCAACTCCCGACCAGCAGAAGCACATCCTCACCTCGATGCTGAAGCGAGTCGACGTGGCTGTGTTCGAGACCATCAAGGCTGCCAA
The DNA here is from genome assembly GCA_038328705.1 of Acidimicrobiales bacterium. Lineage (GTDB taxonomy): Bacteria > Actinomycetota > Acidimicrobiia > Acidimicrobiales > Ilumatobacteraceae > UBA668. The sequence continues at coordinate 7,582 of JBBQMG010000065.1, forward strand.
GGATGGCACCCTTGCCGGTGGCTTCTCCACCTACGACCTCAAGGTCGATGGCGTGGGCTACAGCACCTCGGGTGGCTACCTCGACGATGTGAAGGACCAGCTGGACAAGATCAAGGCCGACATCGTCGCCGGCACGATCGTGGTTCCGACCGCTCCTGCGTGAGTCACCGCGCTGCGGTCAGTGCCGCAGTAATCCAATGAACTGACAGAGTGCCCGGGGTCCAACCCCGGGCACTCTGCTATAACAGGAAAGCATTCGGGGAAGGGGCAGTATGGACACCGAGGGTTTCGCCGTCCAGTTGAGCGGCATCGAGAAACGGTTTCCAGGCGTCATTGCCAACCACGACGTGAACCTCAACGTCAGGGTGGGCACCATTCATGCCATCGTCGGTGAGAACGGCGCTGGCAAGTCGACGCTGATGAAGACGCTGTACGGAATGCACCAGCCGGAGGCCGGCACCATCACCGTCTTCGGTCAGCCGCACACGTTTCGCTCCCCCAGCGACGCGATCGCCGCCGGCATCGGAATGGTGCACCAGCACTTCATGCTCGCCGACAACTTCACGGTATTGGAGAACATCGTTCTCGGCTACGAGCCGACCGCTGGCGGCATCATCAAGTACGACACAGCGCGCGAGAAGCTGGAAGAGATCATGTCGCAATCGGGCACCCACGTCGACCTCGATGTCAGGGTGTCGGATCTCGGTGTCGGCAAGCGGCAGCGGGTGGAGATCCTCAAGGTTCTGTACCGCGGCGCCCGCATCCTCATCCTCGACGAGCCAACGGCGGTCCTGGTGCCGCAGGAGGTCGATGAGCTGTTCGGGAACTTGCACCGACTGGTGACCGACGGCGCCACGATCATCTTCATCTCGCACAAGCTCGACGAGGTGCTCGCCGTCTCCGATGACATCACGGTCATCCGCGACGGCACCACGGTGGCCGAGGTGAAGCCCAAGGAGGTCACCAGAGGCCAGCTCGGTGAGCTGATGGTGGGCAGCGAGCTGCCGTCGCCTCACGGCCGCACCAGCGAGGTCGGGTCAGCGCTGCGATTGGAAGTCGAAGGCCTCACCGTGGTCGCCCCCAGCGGGAAGCACACCCTCGACGACGTGTCGTTCCAAGTGCATGAGGGTGAGGTGCTCGGCATCGCCGGAGTCGAGGGCAACGGCCAGTTCGAGCTCTGCGAGACGATCATCGGTCTCGTCACTGCGTCTCACGGCAGCATCAACATCGACGGCGAAGACGTCACTCACACCAGCCCGTACGATCGGCTGATGAACGGGCTGTCCTACATCCCGTTCGACCGACATCGCGAAGGTTTGCTGCTCGATGCGCCGCTGTGGGAGAACACGCTCCTCGGGCGCGATGGCGACCCGCAATTCCGGAGCGGACCCTTCGTCAACGCGGCTGCTGCCAGGGAAGACAGCCGCTCGGTGATCGAACGGTTCGACGTGCGCACGCCCAGCGAAGTGGTGCCAGCGTACGCCTTGTCCGGCGGAAACCAGCAGAAGCTGCTGGTCGGCCGCGAGCTATCCAGCCATCCACGGGTACTGATCGCCGCTCATCCCACCCGAGGTGTCGACATCGGGGCCCAGGCCGCCATCTGGGAGAAGCTTCGTGCTGCCCGCGATGCCGGCCTGGCCGTCCTGCTCATCTCCGCCGACCTCGAGGAGCTGATCGGCCTGTCCGACCGGATCGTCGTGATGTTCGACGGCCGTATCAATGCCCACCTCATTCCCTCCGAAGCAACGCCAGAGATGCTCGGAACGTACATGACCGGCGGCGTCCAGGAGATCGCATCATGAGCACACCCAGCGCAGCACTGGAACCGGCGAAGCCGCGGCCCACCCGGCTGAAGGCACCGAGCACGCTCATGGTCACAGTCGCCAGCACGGTGGCGGCAGTGACATTGGCGCTGGTGCTGGCCGGCATCCTGCTGGCCGTCACCGGGAAGAACCCGATCGACGCCTACGCGAAGATGCTCGACGCCGGCCTGGAGAAGAACAAGCTGCTCGAGATGGTGCAGCGGGCCACCCCGCTGATGATCGCTGCCGTGGCAGTGGCCATCGGGTTCAAGATGAACCTGTTCAACATCGGTGTCGAGGGCCAGTTCCTGATGGGCATGTTCTGTGCCGCCGTCGCAGGCACATACGTGCGCATGCCTCCGGTGCTCCACGTGATGTTCTGTTTGGTGGTGGCCATGACTGCGGGCGCCGCCTGGGCGGGAATTGCGGCAGTGCTGAAGGTGAAGAAGGGTGTCAACGAGGTGATCGCGACGATCATGCTCAACGCCATCGCCCTGAGCGTCATCGACTGGCTGTTCCAAGAGCGATTCCGCTACGAAACCCCCGGCAACCTCGACGTGAAGACCAAACCGTTGCCCACCACCGCATGGATGCCCGACTTGGTGGCGAACCGGCTCAACTCGTTCGTCTTCATCGCGCTCGCCGTCGTTGCGGTCTTCTGGTTGGTCGTCTATAAGAGCCGGTTCGGCTTCCGCCTGCGGGCCTCGGGTGCGAACGCCGTCGCTGCCCGCACCGCCGGGATCAGCTCGAATCGGATGATCATCACTGCGATGCTGATGTCGGGCGCGGTCGCCGGTCTGGCAGGAATGCCCTCGTTGCTCGGCAACACGCACGCCTACGGGCCGACACGCCCTGACGGCTACGGCTTCAACGGAATCGCCGTGGCGTTGCTCGGCCGCAATCATCCTTTCGGCATCATCGTGTCGGCGCTGCTGTTCGGCTTCCTCGACTCGGTCGCAGGACCGTTGCAGATCGCCAAGATCCCGCAATCGATCGTGCTCGTGATCAAGGCCATCATCCTGATCACGGTGGTCATCGTCAACGAGGTTGTCGCGAGACGGGTCGCCAAACGCACCGCTGATCGAACAGCCGCCCAGCTGGCACTGCCGATGGCGGTGGCGGCATGAGCGCCCCCACCTCCGTCGAAGCCTGGCCTGAAGAGACCACGCACCGCAGCCGTCTGTCTGCCTTCTCCGACGCAACCCCGCGAGCCCGTGCATTGCTCATCGGCGGCGTGCTGTTCATGCTGCTGTCACTCACCAGAGTGATCACCGACGGAGGCGACCTCACGTCGTCGCAGACCGCCAGTACCACCTTGCTGGTCACCATCCCGATCCTGCTGGCCGGCCTCGCCGGCCTGTGGGCCGAGCGAGTGGGCATCGTCAACATCGGTATCGAAGGGATGATGATCTTCGGCACGTGGTTCGGTGGCTGGGGCGCGTGGAAGTTCGGCCCCTGGGTGGGTTTGCTGCTGGGCATCCTCGCCGGCTCGGTCGGCGGGCTGATACATGCCCTTGCGGTCGTCAAGTTCAACGTCAACCACGTCATCTCCGGCGTTGCGATCAACCTGTTCGCATTCGGCGCCATGCGCTACATGAGTGAACTCGTCTACACCTCCGACATCCAGGGTGCTGGCATCAGCCAGTCGCCGCAGCAGAAGTACCCGATACCACGTGTGAACCTCCCGTTCCTCGCTGGTGGCAGCATCGGCGATTGGAAGAGCCCCGATGCCCTCGGCTGGCTGGAGCGTCGCGGGTGGTTCCTCATCGGCGACCTCGCCGGCATCACGCGCGGTCTGGTGTCCAACCTGTCGTGGGCGGCACTGATCGCACTGGCACTCGTTCCGGCCTCCGCGTGGGTGCTGTGGCGCACTCGTTTCGGCCTACGACTGCGGTCGTCCGGCGAGTCGCCGAGCGCAGCCGAGAGCCTGGGCGTGCGAGTGACGCCGTTGCGCTACGTCGCAATGGCCATCAGCGGCGGGTTCGCCGGGTTCGGCGGTGCGTTCCTGGCCATCGTGTCCTCGTCGTACTACCGCCAGGGCCAGACCGCCAACCGAGGCTTCATCGGTCTTGCCACCACCATCTTCGGCAACTGGCGTCCATCGGGCGTGCTCGGTGGCGCCGCGCTGTTCGGGTTCGCCGAGGCATTGCAGTTGGTCGGACCGAGCAGCCTGCCCAAGCTGTTCCTGTTCTTCACCTTCGTCTGCGGCCTGCTGGTGCTCAGCTCGATCGTTCGTAAACGGCTCATCCCGGCCATCAACGGCCTGATCGCCGGCGGCTTGTTCTTCCTCGTCTACTTCCAGGTCAGCAAGATCCCCGAGCCGCTCACCAAGTCCGCGCCGTACTTGCTCACCCTCATCGTCCTGGCGACGGCCAGCCAGCGGTTGCGCCCGCCGGCGCACGCCGGTCTGCCGTACCGCAGCGGCGAGGGCCACTAGACCTCATCGTGGACGCTTCGGCAGACGGCCCACTTGCAGATGTGCGCGTCCTCGATCTGACGTCGGTCGTCATGGGTCCGATGGCCACCCAGATCCTTGGTGACCTGGGAGCCGAGGTGATCAGTGTGGAAGACATTCACGGCGACACCAATCGTTTCATGGGCCGCGGCCCGCACCCGCACTTGTCGGGAGTGTCGCTGAACCTGTTGCGCAACAAGCGCAACATCTCTCTGGACCTCAAGCACCCTGACGGTCGCGAGGCCTGCCTGCGGTTGGCAGCGCGCGCTGACATCGTGGTCACCAACCTGCGACCTGGGCCGCTCGGCCGTCTAGGTCTCACCTACGACGATGTCCGCGCACGTCACCCAGCAGTGATCTTCTGCCAGGCACAGGGTTGGCCGACCGATGGCCCCGACGGAAACCGCCCCGCGTATGACGATGTCATCCAGTCGGCCACCGGCCTCGCCGACGTGTATCTGTTGCGCGACGGCGTGCCGGCGATCGCACCAACGATCGTGGCCGACAAGGTCAGCGGCCTCACGATCGTCTACGCGGTGCTGGCTGCGCTGCATCACCGCGACCGCACCGGCGAAGGCCAGCGGCTGGAAGTGCCAATGGTCGAGGCGATGACTGCGTTCATGCTCGCCGAGCACGGCAGCGCCGCCATTCCGTCACCGCCGATCGGGCCCGCCGGGTACGTGCGAGCGCTGATGCCGAACCGAGGGCCGCAACGCACCACCGATGGCTGGATTCACGCGCTGCCGTACACCAAGGCAAACTTCGTCGATCTGTTCGTGGCCGGCGGCAAGCCCGAGCTGGCCGACGACTCGCGGCTGGAGAACCGACTGTCACGAGCGCAGTCGGCCAACGAGCTGTACGGGTTCGTCGCCGAGGTGCTGGCCACCCGCACCACTGCGGAGTGGTTGGAGTTCTGCGAGACGCATGACATCCCAGCGGTGCGCGTCGCCAGCCTCGACGACCTGGTGGCAGAGCTGCCGCTGGCAGAACATCCGCTGGTCGGGCAGTACCACGTGATCCCGTCGGGCGTCCGTTTCGATGCCACGCCGACGTCGGTTCGGCGGCATGCGCCGTTGATCGGCGAACACGGCGACGAGGTGCTCCTTGAGGCTGGCTACACGGTCGAGGAAGTCGCTGCCCTCCGCCAGGTGGGCGCATTGCGATCCCAGCCCTAACCCAAGCTTCGGCGTTGAGATGCGGTACTACCGCACGTCAGCGCCGAAGTTGCGGTCAGGCTTCGAGCTCGGCGATGGCCTGGACTTCGATACCGCCGCGTGGCCGCTGGGTCAGCGTGACTCGCACGTGAATGGGCTTCGCGGTCAGCATCACTTCGCCAGCAATCTCGGCTGCCATCGCCTCGGCGAACACTGCGCGGTCGCGATAGCCCCACAGATACAGCTTCAGGCTCTTGCTCTCGATGCACCACTCGTTGGGTACGTACTCGATGACGACGGTACTGAGGTCGGGCTGCTGGGTGACCGGGCACATCGAGGCCAGCTCGTCGTTGGTGAACTTCACCAGCGTGACGTGCGCGGGTGCGGGAAACACTTCCACGTGGTCGACCGCGTGGCGAACGGTGCGGCCCAAGATGGTGAGCGCGGGGACTGGCTGATCCATGGACCACAGGGTAGGGGCGCTGCGGGCGGCCGCCTACGCTGATGCGATGGTCACCGACTCGAACATCTCGACGCTTCCGAAGGTGCTGCTGCACGACCACCTCGATGGCGGGTTACGCCCGCTGACCGTGATCGAGCTGGCGAGCGAATACGGCTACAAGAATCTTCCCTCGCACGACACGGCCGAGCTGGCCTCGTGGTTCAACCGCGGTGCCAAACGCAACGACCTGGTGCTGTACCTGGAGACGTTTGCGCACACGGTCGGCGTGATGCAGCACCGCGACGCGATCGAACGCGTGTCGTACGAGTGCGCGGTGGATCTCGCCGCCGATGGCGTGGTCTACGCGGAAGTTCGCATGGCACCCGAGCTGTGCACCGAGCAGGGTCTCACGCTCGACGAAGTGGTGGCCGCGATTCTCGATGGTTTCAGCCGCGGCTCCGCCGGCACCGACCTGACCATCTACCTCATCTGCTCGGCCATGCGCACCGCAGCGCGCAGCACCGAGATCGCCGAGGTGGCGGTGAGGTGGCGCGATGCGGGCTGTGTGGGCTTCGACATCGCCGGCGCCGAGGCCGGCTATCCGCCCACCCGTCATCTAGCTGCGTTCGAATATGTGCGCCGCGAGAACTTTCACACCACCATTCACGCTGGCGAAGCCTTCGGTCTGCCGTCCATTTGGGAAGCCGTGCAGTTCTGCGGCGCCGAGCGGTTGGGTCACGGCGTGCGCATCGTCGACGACATCACCGGTCCCGAGGGCGCCGAGCAGCTGGGCCGACTGGCCACGTTCGTGCGCGACCGGCGCATTCCGCTCGAGCTGTGCCCCACCAGCAACGTCGGCACCGGCATCTGCGCCAGCGTCGCCGAGCATCCCATCGGCATGCTGCGCCGGCTGAAGTTCCGCGTCACGCTCAACACCGACAACCGGCTGATGAGCGCCACCTCGATGACCTTCGAGATGGAGCAGCTGCGCGACGCATTCGGTTGGGGTCTCGACGACTTCGAGTGGCTCACGATCAACGGCATGAAGAGCGCGTTCGCCCCCTTCCCCGACCGGCTGAAGATCATCAACGGCATCATCAAACCGCGCTACGCGATGGCACGCGCCGGCGCCCTGTAGCCGGCTCACCCGCATCTGGCAGACTCGGGGCATGGCAGTTGCTCTTCACGTCGTTGACCACCCACTGATTGCAGATTCACTCACGCGAGTACGCGACAAGGACACGCCCAATGCGTTGTTCCGCCAAGAACTCGAGCGCATCGGCACGCTGCTGCTCGCGGAGGCAACTCGCGGGCTCCCCACCCACGCCGTGCGGGTCCAGACGCCACTGACCGAGACGCTCGGCCGCCAGCTGACGAACCAACCTGTGGTCGTGCCCGTCCTGCGAGCCGGCCTTGGTTTCCTGCATGCAGCACAGGAGTTGATGCCGAACGCGGACGTCGGGTTCATCGGCGTTGCTCGCGACGAGGAGACGCACCAGCCCAAGCCGTACGTCAACAAGCTGCCCGAATCCCTCGCAGGGCGCCAGATCATCGTGCTCGACCCGATGCTGGCCACCGGCGGTTCGCTGGCGCACACCTGCAATCTGCTCGTCGAACGCGGCGCCACCGGCACCATCATCGTCGTCTGTGTCCTGGCCGCGCCGGAAGGCATCGAGCTGCTGCGTCAGAGCGGTCTCGACATCGCCGTCTACACCGCCTCGCTCGACGAGCGGTTGAACGAGACCGCCTTCATCGTCCCGGGCCTCGGCGACGCCGGCGACCGCCAATTCGGCTCCCCCGCCTGAAGTTTTCGGATGTCCGCGACGGAACAGCGGCCCTCGTGTCGTTGATCCGGTCGTGAGAACATCCGGCCATCTGTCGCGTCGACAGGACAGGTTCCTGTCCTTCTACGACGACACCTTCGAGCAGGCGTACCAATACGCCGGGCGGTTGTGCGGTAGCGACCGCGAGGCCGCCGAGGACCTCGTGCAAGACTCGTACACGTCCGTCCTGCGCAGGTTCCGCGCCGACGACAGCCGCGACTTGCAGATCGGTTACGTGATCACCGCGATTCGCAACCGTCACCTCGACCGGCTGCGCTTGGCCGAACGCGAACAGCGCCGCCTGCGCCTGGTGGCCGCAAGTGAGGCACCGTTCGAGTCGGCCGTGATGCCGCCACAACTCGCTGGCCTCCCCGAGCGGGATCGCGCCGCGTTGGTACTTCGGTACATCGACGACCTGCCAGTTCCCGAGGTGGCCGATGCGCTCGGACTGTCGGTGCATGCCACCGAATCGTTGCTGGTGCGAGCGCGAGCCCGCCTTCGTGGAAAGGACATCCGACATGCGTGACAGCTGGCTCGACGAATACACCGGCGACGAGACCGTCGCTCACCCTGACTTCCGCACCCGGCTGCGCGACGATCTCACTCACGACCTTGCCGAACCTGTCGCCCACCGACTGCCCTGGAAGGTCATCGGATGGACCGCTGCCGCAGTAGCGGTGCTGGCCGGCACCGTGGTTGTGCTATCGAACGACGCCGCAGATCGGAGGGTTGTGCCTGCCGCTTCGACCTCGTCGCCGATCGTCACCGGATCTCCTCCGACCATCACGCCGACCACCGTCGGCGGCGGCACGCTGCGCGATCGCCTTGTCGACGTGGAATGGACCGTCGTCACCGTCGATGGCGTCGAGGTGACCGCCAGCCGGTTGCCGACGTTCATCCTGCAGAGCGACGGACGCCTGGTGGGCTTCGACGGCTGCAACCAATACGGTTTCGACCTCTCACTACCAGGCGGCTGGACGTTGACGGGCGACACGCTGGGGTTGGACCAGCAGATTGTGTCGACCTTCATGTCGTGCACCGACATTCCGAACCCTGTCATTCCTGTCGCCGATGGCACCCGCCTGAAACTGGATGCGGCTGGCGTGCTGATACTGACCAATCCCAGCGGCAGGGTGTACACCGCCTTCGCGACCGCCAACGGCGCTGGCGAACCGGCAAACGAACTGGTAGTGCCCGCCGAGGGTGGCCCACTGCTCGCTCCGACTGTGGTGGCCACAGTCGGCCTCCCCACCGACGAGGGCGCACCGATTGTGGCGCTGCTGCCGGGCCGGATCGTGGTGCTGCCACTCGCACCGTTCCGCTTCATTGGCTCAGTGCTGTCGTTCGATCGCACTGGTAACCCGCTGCCCGACACGCAGCTCTCTCCCGTCCCCGACGGATCGGCCTACCTCGCCCTCGGCGGGCTCGACGGCACGCTCTACACCGTCACCAACTCCCTCACGGAGGACGTACAGACCGTCGCCGCCTACCAACTCGACGGTGACGTGTGGCGGGAGGTCGACTCGACGGTCGTCGAACAGAACAACGACGGCGTCTACGCAGTCACCGGCGAAGGACTGGTGCTCGGCAACTCGGCCGTGCTACCGGCTCCGACCCCGGACCCGACGGCGCCCGAGACCGGATGGATCGCCGTTGAGGACGGCATGCAGGTGTTCCGCAACGACACCGACGGCACCAGCACCAGCACCAGGTGGAGCATCGTCGAGCAGTTCGAGAACTTCAGCATCCCCCCAGCCACCAACCCGTTCGGTGACGGTGTGCTGTTCGTGGGCAACGCGAGCGGTGCCGACGAGCAGCGTTACATCGGCGTCCTCCGACCCGGCGGCGGCAGCGAGTTTTTCCGCCCCGACGGCTGGATGCTCGGTGGGGTCGATACCGACGCTGCGCTCTTCGTCAAGGCCGCCGACGGTGTGGTGACGATCGGCCTGTTAGGTGGTGCACCACAGATCGATTGGGCTTCGGGCACGGTGCTCCACTTTCCCATCGGTTTCTCCGGCATCGACAAGGTACTCACAGGTGTGAACCCGGTGTTCGGCGAACCCACCGCCGACAGCGGCTGGTTCACTGTCGAACCCATCGCCCCCGGCGACGAGGACTGCTTGGCCGGCATCGAGATGCGAGTGCTGCACTGGGGCGATCTCGCCATCGCCTTCCGGAAGATGAAGACGCCGGAGGGCCTCGAAGGCGAATTTCTGTGGAGCTGGGTGGTCGGCGACCTTCGCAGCTCGGGCTACGACAGCTTCCGGGAACCCACCGCCGCACCAGCCGGCCCGGCCACCGGGCTGCGCACGGAGGACGGCTTCGGAGTGGGCACGTCGCTCGCCGAACTGCAGGGGCGCGGCGAAGTGACGCTCAGCGACTTCGTCAACTCCGACGGCAGCCGCAGCGGCACCTTCGTCCCGGCCGCCGGCACCAGCGGCGGGTCCTTCCGCGGCGTGATCGTCGACGCCGACGGCATCGTCATCGGGTACGGCACGACACAGGCCTTCTGCTAGCTCTTTCATCACGCGCAACGGCCCGGGGCAGGAAGCCCCGGGCCGTCAGTGCGGTTCAGCTGAACCGTTTGGTTAACCGAGAGTCATATTGGGTTCACCGTTGGCGTTCAGGCCGGTGCCACGGGTACAGACGCCACCCCTGACAGCGCCACCGTTGTAGGCCTGGCGGACGCAGTTACGAATGGCCTTCTCGCCCCACCAATTGGGGTGCAGGCTCTCCTGCACGTAGTACGGCCCGAACACCGTGCTGAGTGTGCGGATCTGAGCAATCCACTCGGTGCTGTCGGCAGCACCGGCGACGGTCCAATTGGCCCGTCCGCTCTTCTCCATCAGGTTCACGGTGTTCTCGCACAGACGGCGACCATTGAACGACGCGGCCAGGTCGAGCACCGTCGCTCCTGCCGCCGCAGCCGCACCCTTCACCGCGTTGTTGATCTTGACGAGCGCAGTGCTGTTGGCCCAGTTCGCGTCGTTGTTCCAGAAGCCGCAACCGCCGGTGCTCTGACGAGAGAAGCCCGACTGCGAGTAGCGGAAGCCGGAACCGTTCGGCACCGGCGACGGGTACGTCTGCTGCACGATGGTGTACTGGCCGGGGCCGTATCCGGCGTTGGCCATCGCGGTCTTGACGTTGTTGATGGCGCCAAGGATCGCGTTGGTCTGGGCCGTCACGTTCGCCGACGTGAAGTTGGCGGAGACAGAACTGTCGTCGTTGCAGTAGTTCGGCCACCACGACGGTGACGTGAGGAAGTTCGTCACGCACGTCTGGATGATGTCGGCGAAGTTGAAGTTGTTCCCGCCGATGGACAGCTGGATCATCGTCACGTTGTGCGTGGTCGCGAAGTTCTGCAGCATCAGCGCCTGGCCCTGGTTGGCGCCGCTGTTGTAGAAGTCGATTCCGGGCTTGAAGTAGCCGTCGCTGCTGGTGAACGTCGCTGTGCGTGCGCCCGAGCAGGCGAGGTTGAGACTGTTGACGCCGCCGCCGATATGGATCTCCGCCGCCGTGCTGCGGTGGCAACGGTTGATGGTCTCCGACACGCCCGCGTTGTCGAAGTAGGCGGCGCCGCCACCTGCGTCGACGCTGGAGGAACTGTTGTTGCTGTTACCAGCCCAGCGCCCACCCTCGCCGGAGATGTACGAGTCGCCCAGGCTGACCACCCACTGACTGCCTGTCCCTGGCCGGTCCGCCTGCACGGCCTGTGAGCTGATGGCCGGCAATGCCAGCCCAGCCGACAGCAACACAACTGCCAATCCAATCTTGCGCATGAACATCCCCTTTGACGTCGAGCACGACTCTGATGTCGCCGCTGCACACCCCCCGTGCGAGCACATGTGACCCTAATGACTCGCGCGTACCTTGGAAAGGGTTTCCTAGACGAGAAGGGCGGCGAGGGCTTCCAGGTACTGGGCAGGTTCACAGTCGATGCCTTCGCCGTAGAGCTTCACCTTGGGCTCGGTGCCGCTTGGGCGCACTTGCACGCGCAGGTTGTCGCCCATCTGCAGCCGCAGCAGGCCGGCTTCCTCGAACCAGGCAACCGCGGTCACCAGCCGCCCGCCGATCTCGGTGGGCGGCTGGGCGCGCATACGGGCGACAGCTGCCGCCCCGTCGGCGGGTGCCATGCGCAGCGACTTCTCGGCCATCACGTGCCGGCCATACTCCGCGGTGATTGCATCCAGTCGGCCCTGCAGCGTGACGCCTTCGGACGCGGCGAGTGCGGCGACTTCGGCCATCAGCACTGCGGCCGTGATGCCGTCCTTGTCGAGCGGCTGACCGCACACGAGGTAGCCCAAGGCCTGCTCGTAGCCGAACACGAAGCGCAGTTCGGGGTGCTGCAGCGCGGTATGGCCGATCCACTTGAAACCGGTGAACGTCTCCAGGCACGTGACACCGTGAGCCGCGGCCATACGACCCAGTAGCGATGACGACACCAGTGTGGTGATCACCAGCCGACCTTCGCCGGACGTGTGGCCCAGGATGTGGTCGGCCAACAACCAGCCGATCTCGTCGCCACCGAGGCGCCGCCAGCCGCCCTCGGGCGTGGGGATCGCAGCGGCCATGCGGTCGGCGTCGGGATCATTGGCGAGTGCGATCAGGGCACCGGATTCGGCCGCCTGCGCCATCAGCAGATCCATTGCGCCCGGCTCCTCCGGGTTCGGGAACGAGACCGTAGGGAACGTGCCATCGGGTTGCTGTTGCACCGCAACGACCGACGGCGCGGGAAGGCCGGCGCGCTCGAAGGCTGCCAGCAACGGCGCGCCACCCACGCCATGCATCGCGGTGTATGCCGACGCAACACCAGGCAGATCAGGCAGCAGGCGAGCCTCCGGCACCGAGGCGAGATAGGCCTCGATCTGAGCCCCCCCGAGGCACTCGATCAGCGGGTCGTCGGTTGCGGAGAGCTCCACGGCTGTCGCGTCGACCTCGTCGATGCACGCCGAGATGTCTGAATCTGCGGGAGGCACGATCTGTGCACCCGTGTCGAGGTAGACCTTGTAACCGTTGTCGGCGGGCGGGTTGTGCGACGCCGTCACCATCACACCCGCGGCCGCACCGACCTCCGTGATGTTCCACGCCAATACTGGCGTCGGCACGATCTGATCGAACAGCAGCGCCTTCACTCCGCGAGCCGCGCACACGCGAGCCGTGTCGAGAGCGAACGCATCGCTCTTACGACGCATGTCGAACCCGATGATCACGCCGCGCTCCGCGACACCGGGCACGTTGGCCAGTAGGTAGTCGACGAGGCCGGCAGCGGCCTGTTGCACCACCAGCCGATTCATCCGCTGTGGCCCGACCCCGACGGCAGCACGCAGGCCGGCCGTGCCGAACTGCAGGCGCCCGGTGAACCGCTCGCGCAGTTCATCCATCGAACCGTGCAGCAGCGCACCGAGTTCCTCTCGCATGTCCACGTCGGGTTCCGCTGCCAGCCAGGCCTCGGCGGTGATGCGAAGTTCGGCGTCGGTCAACGGTTCAACAGTCATGGGAGCAGCGTCTTCAATTCGAGGAGGGGGCGAGGGCCCACGTGGGAGATGACCTCGGCAGCGGCTATCGAGCCAAGCTTCGCGCAATCCTCCAACGGAAGGTCGCGGGTGTAGCCGTAGAGGAATCCGGCAGCGAACAGGTCGCCGGCACCGGTTGTGTCGAGCACTTGCGCAACTGGCTCGGCCGCCACCGTGATCACGCTGTCGCGAGTGACGACGTAGCAGCCACGCGCTCCAACGGTGATGACTGCGAGATGACAGTCGCACTGCACGGCCGCAACAGCCTCGTCGAACGACGACAGTTCGTAGAGCGACATCAGCTCGTCCTCGTTGCCGAACAGAATGTCGACTTCGTCGGCGACCAGCGAACGAAAGTCCTCGCGATGTCGGTCGACGCAGAACGAGTCGCTGAGCGTCAGTGACACCTGACGGCCGTTCGCATGAGAGACGGCTGCTGCGCGACGGAACGCTTCCTTCGCCTCTGGCCGGTCGAACAGGTAGCCCTCCATATACAGCACCCTTCCGGCGGCGACCGTCTCCTCATCGATGTCGGTGACACACAGCAGCGAGGACACACCGAGGTAGGTGTTCATCGTCCGCTCGGCGTCGGGAGTGACAACGATGATGCAACGACCGGTCGGCGTCTCGAGGTCGGGTTGCCCAGGGCGGAACTGAACCCCCACCGCCCGCAGGTCGTGGCCGAA
>JBBQMG010000066.1:0-21329 GCA_038328705.1 Acidimicrobiales bacterium
GCAAAAGCCCTGTTGACAGGGCCAAGCTTGGTCACAAGTGGTCCGTCGCGGTCGACGCGAACGGGATCCCGATCGGGGTCGCGCTCGCCGGCGCGAACCGCAACGATCTCAAGCTGTTGGAACCGACTCTCGACTCGATCACCACCAACGGCCTGATCGGCGACATCGAACTGTTGGCACTCGATCGCGGTTACGACTACCCCGTCGTGCGACAGCGTCTCGCCGCCCACAACCTGACCGAACTTGAGATCCAAAAACGAGGCACGAAACCGGCACCCGGGACGCCGCACCGGCTCACGCTCGGGCTTCGATGGATCGTTGAAGCACTCAACTCGTGGTGGTCGAACTACGGCCAGTTGCGACGCTCAACCGACCGCAACATGGTCCACCGCTACGCCGCCGTCAGCCTCGCCACCACCGTGCTCATGACCGCACGACTCATCGACTACCGAGACCGATGGAGCCCAACATTGTCACCTATCCGCTGAGCCCCTTACTCGTCGCTCGTCGGGTCAGTCGGCTTCGTAGCCGGTCCCACGTACCCCGGCGGGGGCCAACCCATCGCTAGCCGAACCTTTCCGGGATTCTGAAAGGTGGCAACGACAATGCGAAAGATCTTTGGGGCGAGCGCTCTTATTCTGGTCACACTTTCAGCTTGCGGCGTCGCACCCAACAGGGTTGGGAGTGATACGGCGACCTCTGAGGCTGCGCCGGAGGTCGCTCAGGCGGCGCCAGACACAGCGGCACAGTCGACCGAGTCGGCACAGTCGACCGAGTCGGCTCCGGCGGACGACGCTGGCCCGGCCTGCGGCATCGGAGCCAGCAGCAACGAGCCTGGTAACTGGCGCTCAGACCTGATACACCTGACGTCAACCGTCCTGGCCGACGGCACCATCGGACTCGTCGTTGTTGATTCGACATCCGGCACTACGGCCGTCGTCGCGTGTATGTCTGCCGACACCGCAGTCGCCAGCCTTAAGGATGGTGTCTCGATGAGCTACGTCGCGCGCGTGAGTGATGCAGTCGTCGTTGGCATTCTCGTACCGCATGGCGCAATCCCGACCCTCGGTACGCTAAACCCACAATTTGTCGACATCACCTCAGAGTCAGGCTTCGATTCGTACCTTTATCTAGTAATGGATGGCGTCGAGCTAGCGCCGATTGGCGACGCGGCCACGCAAATTGCTGCTCTCGTTCGCAGCGCTCGCGAGACAGGCCAGATCTCTGTTGCGGGACTTGGGCCCGATCTCATCACCACGGGCTGATCGGTCGAAAAAACTGGTCAACCGATGCCCGGGCGACGTCAGTTCTCCGCCCGGGACTAACCCGCCGCTAGTGACCCAGCTCGTCGAATCGATCGACGCTGCGCAATTGCGGAAAGCTGAACCACCAGATCACGACGATCACGATCGTCGCAAGCCCGCCACCGATCACCGTTGCTGGGGTTCCGATGGCTTGCGCCACCAGCCCACTCTCGAACGCGCCAAGCTCATTCGATGCGCCAATGAAAACGTTCTCCACCGCCATGACGCGTCCACGCTTCTCGTCTGGAGTTACCAGCGGAACGAGCGAACCGCGGATGTACACGCTCACCATGTCGGCGCCGGCCAACACCATGAGCGAGACGAACGCGAGCCAGTAGTTGCGGGTCAGGCCAAGCACGATGGTGGCGACGCCGAACACGAAGACCGCAAGCAGCAGACCGCGACCGATCTTGTTCTGCAGCGGCTTGAAGGAGAGGAAGACGGCCATACCGGCGGCTCCGATTCCTGGTGCCGCGCGCAGAAACCCGTAGGCCACTTCGCCAACACCCAGTCGAGTCGTCGCGATCGCTGGCAGCAGTGCCACTGCGCCACCGAACAACACGGCAAAGAGATCCAGCCCGATAGCAGCGAAGAGAATCGGGGTACGGCGAACAAAGAGGAGACCTTCGATAGCACTGCGGAACGTCGGCTTCTCATCGGGGTCGGGACGCTCTGGCTGGCGCAGGAACTGCAGCCGCCCAATCTTGACACCGGCGATGATGACCAACACCGTCGACACGAAGTAGGCCGCCGCCGCATCCCATGCGAACAGCAAGCCCGACAGCGCTGGGCCCAGGATTGTGGCCCCCGTCCAGGTGGCGGAGTACATCGCGATCACCTGCGGTATGCCGCCATCCGGTGCCACCATTGGCGGCATCGGCCGAGTGGCCGGCGCCAGGAATGCGCGCGCGATGCCGTACGCAAATGCGATGAAGAACAGTGGTCGCACTTCGGTGGGGTCAGTGGTGGCGTACCAGGTGAGCGCGATACCGCAGGCAACTTCGCCGCCAATGGCGATGATCGCGATCCGCTTTCGGTCGAAGCGATCAGCGACGGTGCCCGTCACCAAGACCAGCAACGCAGCCGGTAGAAACTCGCAGAGACCAATCCAGCCGAGATCTGCTGCTCTGCCACTGATGCTGTACGCCTGTAGCCCCAACGCAGCGGCCTGCAGAGAGACGCCGGTGAACAGCACACCGTTGGAGATGAGCAGCGCCCGCACACCGCCGAAGCGGAGCACCTGCTTGGTGGTCATAGGAGTGGGGGAAACAAGTTCAGGTGGCGACACAGCTCTTCTCAAGCTACTGACCAAGTGCTACACAGGCACGATGAGTTCACTCGCAGATGACACACGTTGGCTCGATGCAACAGATCAGGCCGCCCTCGTCGAGCGCGGCGACGTAAGCGCCCTGGAGCTTCTGGACGCAGCGATCGAACGTATCGAGGCCATCGACCCCGCTCTGAACGCAGTGATCATCCGCTGGTTCGACGAGGCTCGCGCCACCGCTGCTGGTCCGCTGCCCGCAGGACCGTTCCGTGGCGTGCCGACGCTGTTGAAGGACCTGTGGGCGCACTATGCCGGCCAGCCGCTGACCAACGGCAACCAGGCGCTGAAGGATTCGATGCCGTTGTCGGCCACCGACACCACGCTCGTCGCCCGCTATCGCGCTGCCGGGTTCGTGATCGCCGGGCGCACCAACAGCCCCGAGTTCGGCAGCCTCCCGTGCACGGAGCCAACGGCGTGGGGCGCCACCCGCAATCCGTGGAACACCGACCATTCGCCCGGTGGTTCCAGCGGCGGTGCCGCCGCGGCGGTCGCCTCGGGCATGGTGTCGATCGCGCACGCCAGCGACGGCGGCGGCAGTATCCGCATTCCTGCGTCGGCCTGTGGCCTCGTGGGCCTGAAGCCCACGCAGGGTCGCATCACGCTTGGGCCGTACCGCGACGAGAGCAACCTGGGTGTCGAGCTGTGCGTCAGCCGCAGTCTCCGCGACACCGCTTCGCTGTTGGACGCAGTACGCGGACCCGGCGTCGGCGACACGGTCATTGCCGCCCCGCCGACTCGACCGTACCTACAAGAGTTGGGGGTCGACCCCGGCCGACTGCGCATTGGTCTGCTCGACCATCACCCGTTCGGCGGCCCGGTGCACGAGCAGTGCGCGCTCGCCGCACGGAATGCCGCATCGCTGCTGGAGTCACTGGGCCACCATGTCGAGCCCGGTTTCCCGACGGCGGTGGCCGACCCCGAGTTCGGCCGTCGCTTCAGCGCGCTGTGGAGCACCAACATGGGTGTCAGCCTCGGCCGCATCGCCGCGCAGTTGGGCCGCGACCTTGGCCCTGGCGATGTCGAGCCGGTCAACCAAGCGCAGGCCGACTTTGCGCGCAGCGTCAGCGGCGTGGACTTCGCCATGGCGCAGGCCGCCACCGTCGACTTCCGCCGGGCAGTGCAACAGTGGTGGGCCGACGGCTGGGACCTGCTGCTGACGCCGACGTTGGGCGAGCCGCCCGTCGAGATCGGCACCTTCGCCAACAACCCGGACAACCCAATGGCGCCGATGGTTCGCGCCGCCGCCTATGTGCCGTTCACACCTGCGTTCAATGCCAGCGGCCAGCCGGCTATCAGCTTGCCCCTGCACTGGACTCCAGAGGGCCTGCCCGTCGGCGTGCAACTCGTTGCCGCGTACGGCCGAGAAGACCTGCTGTTCCAGGTGGCTGCCCAGCTGGAGGCTGCTCAACCATGGTCACACCGTCACCCCCGAGATCTGATGCCCGACAGCGCCAACCAACACCTACTCCTTACGCAACCTGGCTTCGATCTCGTCGACCGGTAGCGGCACCTCGATGCCCCAGCGCACCATGGCTTCCTCCACGCGCGCGATCACCGTTTCCAGAACAGCGATACGGGCATACCGCTTCTGCTCGCCGCCGATGATGTCCCACGGGGCCAGCTTGTGCTCCGTCCGCAAGAACATCTCCTCTGCGGCGGCGTCGTACAAACGATTCTTCTCGCGGTTGCGCCAGTCCTCTTCGGTCAGCTTCCACCGCTTCAACGGGTCGGCTGCGCGCCCTTCGAAGCGGCGCAGCTGCTCATCGTCGGTGACGTGCATCCAGAACTTGACCAGGATGACGCTCTCGTGGCACAGCGACTCTTCGAAGTCGACAATGGCTTTGTACGCCCGCCGCCATTCGGGACGATTGGCGAAGCCTTCCACGCGCTCGACCAACACCCGGCCGTACCAGCTGCGATCGAACACGGCCATCTCGCCAAGGCCCGGTAGCTCGCGGTAGAAGCGCCACAGAAAGTGCTGGTGCTTCTCCTCCAGCGTCGGCTTGGCGTACGACACGACCGTGTAGTGCCGAGGGTCGAGATGGCCAACGAGCGCCTTGATCGCGCCACCCTTTCCTGAGGCATCGGGTCCTTCCATCACGATCAACAGACCAGGCCCGAGTGTGCCGGAACCCATCAACCCACCGAGGTGCAGCCGCAGCTGCGAAAGCCGACGCTGCCCCTGGACGAGACGCTTCTCGTACTCATCGCGGTCGAGACGGTTTGACATGTCGAGCTTGTCGAGGATGCCCATGGCGCAGCACCCTAATGCGCGGGCACGCCACGGCCATATCCGCGTACAGCGCCTCGTCCCGACCCATCGAGATGGCGAACATCATGGCGATAGCGTGTCGTTCGCTTCAGTTTGAAGAAAATGCTTCCGAAAAGTGATCGATGTTGCGATCTGAAACGTCTCTACTCACATGAACACGTTGCACACCCCCGTCCATCACAACCGCGACGTCAGCAGCAGCTTCGACTGGCTCGGCCAAGTCAAGCTGGCCATCGTCTTGAGCGTGGTCGCCGTCATCTCCACCATCGCACTGGCCGGCCGGGTCGCCGAGCCCACCCTCATCGTGGGTGTGATCGTCGTTGCGTCATTCGCCGGCTGGGCGCGGGTACAACCGATTCCACAACCTGCACAGGTGCCGATGCGCAGGCGCTAGTTCGCTGAACCGTTGTCATCGGGTCGTGTGGCACGATGCCAACCATGAACAATTCGATTCCTGTCGTACTGGTTCATGGTGCGTGGCACGGCGCCTGGTGCTGGGCCGGCCTGCAACATGCACTCGACGAACTGGGTGTTGCCTCGTTGGCCGTCGACCTTCCCGGCCACGGTGCCTCAACCCAACCGCTCTCAGACCTCTACGGCGATGCGCATCACGTGGCATCGGTTCTCGCCCAACTTGGTACCCCGGCGATACTCGTCGGTCACAGCTACGGCGGCGCCGCCATCACCGAGGCAGCGAGTCACTTCGGGGACGTTGCACACCTTGCGTACCTGACCGCGTTTGCCCTGGAGCAGGGCGAAAGCATCATGAGCTTCCTGACGTCGCAGCCACCTGCAGCGGTGGCCCTCTCCAACGCCATCGTTCCGTGGGGCACCGGCAGCAGCGTGATCGATCCGTTGCAAGCAGTCGCCAGCTTCTACGCGGACTGTCCGCCAGCGGTTGCGACTGCGGCCATCGCCCGACTGTCGCCGCAGCCGATGGTCACGTTCACCGATGGCATCAGCGGCTCACCTCGATCCACGATCGCGTCCACCTACGTCCGTTGCCTTCGTGACGCAGCCATCCACATCAGCCACCAGGACGTGATGGCCGCGCGCTGCGACACGGTGCACACGCTCGACTCCGACCACTCCCCGTTCGCCTCACACATCGGTGAGACCGCCGCGATCATTCGCGCGCTGGCCACTGCATGAAGGTTCGTATCGGTTTCGGGCTCGGGGTACGTACCAAGCTGAACGACACCGGCTTCGGCGAGGTCGTGGACGCCATGGAGGAACTGCGCTTCGACAGCCTGTGGCTGAGTGAGCGAATCGGCGGCGAGGCGCCCGATCCGCTGGTCGCACTCTCGTATGCGGCCGGCCGCACAAAGCGGTTGAAGATCGGCATGTCGGTGATGGTGTTACCGGGCCGAAACCCGATCGTGCTCGCCAAGGAACTGGCCACCCTCGATCGACTTTCCGGTGGTCGGCTGCTGCCCGCCTTCGGGCTCGGCGTCGCTGACCCGCACGAGCAGCAGGCGTTCGGTGTGGAAAGAGGTGCTCGCGCCAAGATGTTCGACGAGGCGATGCAGGTGCTGCGAGGGTGTTGGGCCGCCGACCCACTGACGCACCACGGCAAGCACTTCCACTACGACGCGTTGCAGGTGTTGCCCAAACCGTTGCAGCAACACGTCGATGTCTGGCTTGGTGGGATTGCACCGTCCGAGCTACGCCGCGTTGGCCGACTGGCGGACGGGTGGCTGCCGAGCTTTGTGACCCCGGACGACGCGGCACGCGGTCGCGAAGCGATCGAGGCCACGTGCGCCGAGCACGGTCGCTCGATCGAGGACGACCACTACGGCGCGCTCATCCCGTATGCGACCGGCCCGATTCCCGACGTCGTGCTCGCCGGGCTGGCCAAGCGCCGCCCCGACCTCGCCGACCCAGGCGTACTGATACCCACTGGATGGGACGCACTGATCGACACCATCGATCGCTTCGTGGCTGTCGGCACCAGCAAGTTCGTGGTGCTGCCGATCGTCGAGCCAGCCTCGCCTCACGAATGGGTGCAGCACTTGGAGCAAGCCGCCCCGATCCTGTTGGCGCGCCAGACCTAGCCGCTGACGGTGACGTAGGGGTGGTCCATCAGTGCCAGCGCCTCGCCGGCAGGTACTGGGCACGAGAAGAGGTAGCCCTGGACCGTGTCACACCCGAGCCGGCGAAGGTCGGCGAAGACCGCTTCGGTCTCCACTCCTTCGGCGACCACCGTCAGCCCGAGCTGATGTCCCAGCTCGATGACAGACGCCACGATGGCGCGATCCTCGGGGCTGTGTTCCATCGCCACGACGAAACCTCGATCAATTTTCAGCTCGCTGACCGGCAGGTGCCCGAGCGAACCGAGCGATGTGTAGCCCTGGCCGAAGTCGTCGAGGCTGACCTTCACTCCAGCCGCGTTCAGCTCCTCGAGCAGCGCCGTGGCACGCAGAGGGTCCGTGGCGAACGAGGTCTCCGTCAGCTCCAGCATCAACTGCGAGGCCCTGACCTTGTGGGCCGCGAGCCGGTTCAAGATCCAGCCAGGAAGGTCATCGCGCAAGTTGCGGGCGGAAATGTTCACGGCGATCGATAGACCCGGACGCACCAGCGACCACTCCGAGAGTTGCGCCAACGCGGAATCCAACACCCATTGCGTCAGCGGTCCGATCAGACCAGTGCTCTCCGCGATCGGGATGAAGTCGTTCGGCGGCACAAGGCCGCGCACCGGGTGCATCCATCGCACGAGCGCCTCGAAGGCAACGACCTGTCCGGTCTGCGCGTCGACCTTGGGCTGATAGTGCAGGATGAGCTCACCGGCCGAAATCGCCCTCCGCAGTTCAGCGATGAGGCCCAGCCGTTGCGGATCGAACTCGTCAATGCCTTGGTGGTACCGCACGATCGCCGCACGAGCGGTCTTCGCCGCGTACAACGCAAGATCAGCTCGCCGGAGCAGTGCCTCAGGCGTCTCAGCATCGTCGGGCCACATGACGTAGCCCATGCTGGCCTCCGCAGAGACGGCGACGCCCGCGAGTTCGGCCTCCTGCCCGAGCGCTTCCTGCAGCCGTCGCAGAATGCCCTCCACAGAATCTGCTGTAGCACCGGGCAACACGATGCCGAACTCATCACCGCCGAGCCGGGCCACGGTGTCACCTGGCCGCACCGCTGCGGTCAGACGTTCAGCGACGATACGCAGGAACTCATCACCGTTGCGATGACCAAGCGTGTCGTTGACTTCCTTGAAGCGGTCGAGGTCGACGACCACCAACGCGACGTCGGTCCCCAGACGTCCGGCGGAGGCCAATGCAGCCGACACACGATCGGCATGCAACGCACGATTGGGTAAGCCCGTCAATGCGTCGTGCAGCGCCATGAACTGGGTCCGCTTGCTCTGTCGCCGAATTCGACGAGCAACCGATGCCAGAATCACCCCGAGCACCAGCCAAACTGCACCCAGCCCAACGACGATGGAGAAGCGCAAGCGATCCAACGATACTTGACGCTGAGCAGCAATTTGTTCGTAGGGCACCGCAATCTCAACGACGCCCACCACTTGCTCAGGCTGGCCCACTGGGTGGAGGGAGATCATCGAGACGATCGCTGCCGGGCCGCTGCCAGCCGACTGGCTGTCACCAAGATCGTCCACCGTTGTCAAGGTCGACACCGACCCTTGCGTCGCTGCGATCTGCACACCTGAATCTTCGATCGAAGAACTCGCGGTCGAGTCGGGCCGAGCACCATCGAACACCACACGCCCATTGAGATCGAGTAGGCGGACCAACAGCACGTGATCCTGACGAAGCAGGTTGGCGGTGGTGAGCGCGAACATTTCCCGTTGCTCGGGAGTCAGCCCGACACTGAGCTGTTGGCCGTTAAGGAACGGCTCGATCGCAGACTCGGCGATTGCCCGCGATTGCAGCTCACCCATGCGCAACGCTGCGGCGTCGGCTTCCGACGCAATTCGGTGCGACAACACCAACCCGAGCCAGACGACCGGGATCAAGGTCGCGACGGCATACGCAACAAAACGCCCAAGGCCCCGCCACCGATTCCCGTCCATACCGATCTGGTATCGGCCCTCGGACGGCGATCTTGAGGAAGTTCAGACGAAATCCGTCCGAGTTGTTGATTTCGGGAAAGTTACACAAAGTGACCCATTCACGGTTTGCGGTGTCGCTGTGTGACTACGCTTTACAGAGTTCCTACGACGGGAATGGAGGCGGCATGATGTTCAGCAATCTCATCATCACGACAACGCCCTGCCCCGCGCCATGACGGCCCCCACCCCACGGGTCGTGGCAAGAATTCTCACGTTGGCAACCGTCGCCGCCGCCGCCGCCGCGACGATCACGCTGCTCCTCCCAGACCTGACGTCCAGTACCCGTCCGGCACGCTGGTGGGTACTCCCACTCGTAGCCATCGCGTTCGCCGTTGCTGAGAGAACGGTCTTTCACTTCGAGTTCCGCCGTGAGGCAATCTCCTTCTCACTGTCAGAGGTGCCAACCGCCTTCGCACTGGTGTACCTAGCGCCGGGTCCCGCCATCGTTGCCCGCATCATCGGCAGCCTTGCGGTCATTTCCTTCCAGTGGCGAAAGCGCTACTTCAAGCTCCTCTACAACGCTGCCGTCTTCGCGCTTGAGATGGCCATCGCGTATCAGGTGGTGCGCTACGTCGCTGGCCGCTGGCCGGATTCCCGCAGCGCACTGCTGGTTGGACTCGTCCCAGCTGTGGCGCTGGCCATGATCACCGGTTCGCTGTTCATCAGCATCGTGATTGCGATGGTCGAGGGCAACGCTCGCGAACGACTGGCGGGCGAGCTTCGCCTGGCGGCATCGATGGCACCAATCAATGCGCTCGCTGCCGCGGCCGTCGTTGCACCGACGCTGATCTCGCCGTGGCTCGTGCTGCTCTCAGCAGCGCCGTTGATTGCCTTCTGGGGTCTGATGCAGAGCTACGGCCGACTCGAGCAGCGCTTCCGCGATCTCGACGATCTTCACGGGTTCGTCGGACGGGTCGGTCACTCGTTGGACCTCGGCGAGGTGATGACCGCCGCCGTCAACGAAATTGCCAACCTGCTGCGCGTGCAGCGCGCGGCAGTTGTCGTGTTCGGGTCCGACAATCCGCTTCGAGTAAGTGTCGGTACGGAACTGCCCGAGCTGCCGGAGTCAGCGGACGACATCCGGTGGGCCGACGTGTTGAGCCTGCGACGCTCGCAACTCCTCGGCACCGTTGATTGCTCGGCGCTGGGGTTCACCGGGCTTGCCGCGATCGGCGGCGCCCTATGCGCTCCGGTCCGCGACGGCGAGAGCGTCGTCGGCTTCATCGTCGTCGCCGAGCGTGTCGGCGCTCAGGGCCACTTCGGCCCGGCCGACATCGAACGGCTGCAGACACTCTCCGAGCAGATCGCACCGAATCTGCGCAAGGCCTTGCTCCACCACCGCATCGAGTTCGAAGCGCGTCACGACGCGCTGACGGGGCTGCCCAATCGCTCGTCGTTCGAACGCATTGTGGAGTCCGAGCTGGCCGACGATCGGGTTCGCCCGACAGACGAGCTCGCCGTCGTCATGATGATGGATCTCGACCGGTTCAAGGAAGTCAATGACACCCTGGGGCACCACGCCGGCGACCTCGTGCTCAATGACTTCGCCAAGCGGATCAAGGGGCTGCTCGGGCCCGACGATGTGCTCGCCCGACTGGCCGGCGACGAGTTCGCCCTCCTTGCTTTCCGTGACTTGGAAGCCATCCACGAGATGGCAGCGCGATTGGTCGACGAAGCACGCCAACCCTTCGTGATCGACGGGCTCGACGTGGTGGTCACGATGAGTATCGGCGTTGCCCCGGTGACCGGCGATGTTCGCGATGCCAGCACCTTGCTGCGCCAAGCCGACATTGCGATGTACACCGCCAAGAGCCGCCACACCGGCTACGAGCTCTACAGCCTGGAGATCGATCGCCGCACTCCCGCACGTCTCTCGATGCTGGGCGATCTTCGCAACGCGCTCGAGCGGCTGGACCTGCAGGTCTTCCTGCAGCCCAAGGTCGACCTCGCCAGCGGCACCGTCATCGGCGTGGAGGCGTTGGCTCGCTGGGCCCACCCCCGCCGGGGCTGGGTCGCCCCGGAAGACTTTGTCCCGGTGGCGGAAGAGACCGGCCTGATCAAGCAGCTCACCGATCAGGTGCTGGAGGCGTCTGCGGTGCAACTGCAACGACTGCGCAGCATGGGGCACCACCTCGGGCTCGCCGTCAACCTGTCCACGCACGACCTCCTCGACGAACTGCTGCCCGAGCGAGTGATGCGCCACCTCGACCGCCACGACGTCGATCCGACCTTGTTGACGTTGGAGATCACCGAGTCGTCGCTGCTCATCGATGCGCCCCGCGCCCGCAACACCATCGAGCGCCTCAACCGGCATGGCATTCGGTTGTCGGTTGACGACTTCGGTACCGGCTACTCATCGCTCAGCTACCTGCGCCACCTGCCGGTGAGTGAACTGAAGATCGACCGTAGCTTCGTTGCCAACGTGCTGTTCGACGAGCAGGACGAAGTCATCGTGCGTTCCATCATCGACCTCGGCCACAACCTGGGCATGCAGGTGGTCGCTGAAGGCGTGGAGACCGACGAGGTGCTCAATCGACTCAAGGGTTTCGATTGCGACGTGGCGCAGGGCTTCGGCATCTGCCGGCCGGTACCGCTCGACAGTTTTGTTGCCTGGCTCGCCAGCACGCACTACCCCAGCCGCCGGCGCGACCCCTTGAGGCCCGGTCAATGGTTGGACAGCCCCGCTGATCCGGCCAAACCTGTCCAGCGTTCTACCGACCTCTGATCCGACCGCGCCCATGGTGCACGAACACATGTTCGCCTACGGTGTGATCGATGGCAACGCTGCCCACCATCCTGCGCGCCGACCTCGACTCGTTCTACGCGTCGGTCGAGCAGGTGGTGAACCCCACCTTGCTGGGCAGGGCGATGGCAGTCGGCGGTGGGGTTGTCCTGGCGGCTTCGTATGAGGCGAAGGCCTTCGGCGTGTATGGCGGCATGTCAGGTCGGCGTGCTCGACAGCTGTGCCCTTCGCTGATCTTCGTCGAGGGCCACTTCTCCGAATACCAACGCCTGGCCGACCAGGTGATGGTGATCCTCGGAGACTTCACGCCGTTCGTGCAGCGCGTGTCCATCGATGAGGCGTTCCTCGACGTTGCGGGCACCGTGCACCTGTTCGGCCCACCGGCAGCAATCGCGCAGCAGCTACGCGCACGGGTACGCGAAGAAGTCGGTCTGCCCATCTCCGTCGGGGCAGCAGCCACCAAGCACCTCGCCAAGATCGCTTCGCAGGTGGCCAAGCCCGATGGCTTGGTGGTGGTCGACCCGGAGCATGAACGCGAGTTCCTCGATCCGCTGCCGGTCAGCCTGGTGTGGGGTATCGGCCCGGTCACTCAGCAGCGATTGGCCGACCGTGGCATTCGCACCATTGGCCAACTGGCTGAATCGTCGACCGAATCGCTGGAGAAGTTCCTGGGCGCCGCGCTGGGCAGCAAGGTAGGTGCGTTGGCCGCCAACCACGACCATAGAAAGGTGCGGCCCAACGGGCGCGCCGGCTCGGTCGGGGCACAGTCAGCCTTTCGACGGCGTGAACCCGATGACGTCCTGCTGCGGACCGTGCTCGGTCACCTCGCTGACAGGGTGGCCAGCCGTCTGCGCGCCAAGCAACGCGCCGGGCGCACGGTGACCGTTCGAGTGCGATTTGCAGGCATGAAGGCGGTCACCCGCTCACACACGGCCAGTACCCCTACCTCGACGACGCTGACGCTCACCGAGACCGCCGAGACGCTGGTGCGGCGTGCGCTCGCGGAGAACTCGGCCGAACGCGAGATCACGTTGCTGGCCATCTCGGTCTCCAACCTGGTCGACCAGCCGGTACTTCAGCTGGAACTTCCGGTGCTGCCCGACGACGCCATCCGCCCTGGCTCCCCCTCCGGCTCCGCGCGCTGGGCAGTCGATCACTCGATGGACGCCGTCCGCCGCAGGTTCGGCCGCGCGGCGGTCGGCTACGCCACCGTCGCCTTGTCCGACATGGCCAACGTCCCCGATGAGTTCCGCGAACTCGCCGAACACGAACTCTGACGGGTTTGCTGCGCGGCCGCGCCTGCCCCCACCCCAGCTTCGGCGTTCATCTGCGGTACTACCGCATCTCAGCGCCGAAGCAGACCTTGCGCCCGGTCTGGCGATGGCGTGCCCCTCCAGCGAAGGAGTTCTGAGCAGGGCAAGTGCTACACGCTGTGTTGTCCGGTGTTGCCACGTGTTGAGGAATGCCACTCCGTAGATTGGCAAAGCGCATCGGCTGACGCCACTCTCTGTCCGCCGGCAGAGGTGTCGGCCATGTTGCCGTGCGCGAAGTCCCGGCCGAACTCAGGCGGAAGAATATGCTCGGCTCAGCGGGCGGCCCGGCGTCGATGCTGCTTACACACATACGTGCCGTACTCGGATGGGTACTGCCTCTGCGGCGAGGTGTAATTGTGCGCTCTCAGATCGGCACCTGATGTCCCACAGTTCGCCGGAAGCCGAGTGAGCGATGGCGCGTCGCGGGGTGGGATTATCGAGCACCTTCCACGCCGTCGGCGTCGACCATCTTTCAACGAGCATGGCGTCAGCCTTGGGTGCCAAGTAGCCGGCGCCTGGCACGCCGCCTTCGGGGGGGCAGGCGATCTGGTCTTCTGCTTGTTGCGCTGCGACACTGGCCGGGTGGAGGAGGAGCAGCCGCTGGTCGGCGGCTTCGCGAACGTCGGCCAGGTCGCCAGCGTCGGTCAGCACGTGTTGCGGCCGGCGAGTCCCCATGTCGGAGCGATCCACGCGTTCCTGCGCGGCCTGCGCGACGCAGGCTTCGACGGTGCCGCTCGGCACCGACGACGACGGGCGAGAGCTCCTCGCGTTCATTGAGGGCGAGGTGCTGGTACCGCCTTCTCGCGGCCGGAGCGATCCTGCACGACGTCAGCAAGATCAAGCGCGGCTCGGCACGTTCGGCCGAGTTGCGGCCACCGTAATCAGCCCGTGGGGCTCGCGATTCTCGGCCTATCGCGGCCACGAACAGATCGGTGCTGCCATGGCAGCCGCCGCCGGATCCGATCCGGCCACTGTCGAGCCGATCGCCTGCCGCGGCCCTGCCTTTGCGACGCTCGACGCCTGCGACGGGTAATGTCCTCGAACGGCGCACTGTCGGAAGGGTCATCATGGAATCTGTCGGGCAATTTCACGAGTCGTTGCGAGAACGATCAGTCATCGGTTCGGGTACGAGCGAACCCGGTGACGTCGAGCCCGAAGAGGTGGTGCCCACGATCGGGCGCCGTGCTCTGTTCGGGATCGGTGTCGCAGCTGGAGCATTCGCGATCGGGGGCGCTCACGTCGCTGCCGCCAATGTCGGCCATGCGGCTGCCACTCAGGATGCGACCGTCAGCGCTCTGCTGACGGCCCCTCCCGGTCTGACGAGCATCACGAAGGACTACGCGAGTTTCATCCCATACGGTGGTGGCAAGATCGTGTCGTCATACATGGGTGCGACCGGTGCGACGACGACGAACGTTGCGACCGGAGGGGGCGGAGTCGGCTTCGATCTCCCTGCCGGCAGCCAGATCCACAAGATCGAATTGACACTGCACTCGCCCGTGGCGTTGTCGGCCTCCTCACTGGACTCGACGGCGTACATCACGCAAGCTGGGGGGCCGACCCAGATTTTCGGCTCGTTCCTCGGTGCTGGCGGACCGGGCCTTGTCAACCGGACGCTCACACCCGCGACACCTCGGGTACTCGCCGTCGGCGAGGCCCTTTCCGTTCTTTCGTTCCTCGACACGCGCGCATTCATCTCCGCCACGCTGCACTATTTGCCGCCGACGTCGGGATTGGTGCCGATCACGCCCAAGCGGGTGTACGACAGTCGGGCCGGCGCTCGGATCGTGCTGGATGAGACCCGCGTGATCAGTGTGGCCACGGGGACCGACGGGTCGCCGAACGTGATTCCACCTGGTTCTCGAGCGATCGCGTACAACATCACGATCACTGACACCGTGACCGCTTTCGGGTACCTCACGGTGGTGCCGGGCGGCGCGCCGACAGGCGGTCCGTCGTCGGTGAACTGGGACAAGGTGAGTGCCACGATCGCCAACGGGTTGCAGGTCGGTCTCGACAGCAACCGTCAGGTGAGCGTGTACTGCAGCGGTGTGCCGGGTGCGGCCACGCATTTCATCATCGACGTCGTTGGCTACTTCCTGTGAACGACGGTGGGGGCCGGGGTGTGGGCGGAGGCCGGCCGGTCACTGTCAGGCGTGGAGCAAGCCGATGGCGTGCTGGACGCGAGCGAGGGTGACCGATGCGACGGCGCTCTGGCGGGCTCAGATCGCAGCGCCAGGGCTGCTCGGCAACGTCGTCCGAAGAATCGAGCGTCCGCAGCTGGACGACGAGATCGACCAGAGTTCATGAGCCTGATTCAGCGGCTCGGGCACCGTCAGGGCACCGCGCTCGACCGCTGGGGGTCAGCAGACCGCAACTGATGGGGCGAACGGCAAAGAGCACTGTGCGAGCGCCTGGTCCTGCCACCCTCTGCCGTCACCGCAGGACGGTAGATTCGAATTCCGACGATTTGGACGCAACGTGTCCCCGATCGCCAAATACGCGGTTGGTGGTGCCCATCACGACGGTCTCGTTTTCCCGTCAGCCGTCAGCCGATCCGCCGGATGGGGAATCCCGCAAGCTCGTACGTCTTGCCTCGGCTGAACCGCACACCGCGCCGGCCTCCTCGACGGTCAGAAAGTCCGGGGCATGCTCATCGACAGGAACACTGAAATCTGCTCTCACAACAGCTCATGCCTCCCGAAACGCAATTTCGTGACGTCCACACCAACCATCGGGGTAGAACCCACCCCCGACGGGAAGGAAAACGTCACAACTTCTGCGAAGGGATACAGAGGTCGAAGTGGCCAGCGAGCAGCCAGATTCGCGTGATCCCCATATGGCGGCGACACTAGTGCTCGGCGAGGCCGTTTCTACCGGCCGACTTCGACGACGCACGCGCCGAGGTCGTCGCCGTGCACTCACACCTCACGGTCCGAGTTCCGACCCCGGACGACGTCTTCTTGATGAAGCTCAACGCGAGCCGCGGCGAGGGTGATCTCGCCGACCTGATCCGGCTTTGGCCAACCTGCTCATTCGACAATGCGCGCGCGGTGGTCGGCAGATACGCAACTGCGTACCCGCACGAGGAACCAGATCCGGACCTCGAGACCTACGTAGCCAGGCAAATCATCGCCACCTCCGGCCTTCGTTGACCCACTTCGCGGTGTGCCTACCCGTACAGACTGCAGTGCACCCCCCGATGTTGATGACGGGTTGGTGCCGCTGCAAGTAGCCCACGGCGCTCTCCGGATCACAACACACACCTCGGCATGGCTTTCATTTCGCGATCAGGCGATCCCGCTGTTCTCCTCGACGCAGTCGTCCGCGGCGGGCCGTCCATACGGGCAGACCGGAGACATGACAGCGGACGCACTCGCCCTCATCTCGGTCGATCCACTCGTGTGTCGCGGACAGGCCTGTCTGAAGGGGACCCGCATTCCCGTCAGCATCATGCTCGACTGCCTCTCCGACGGAATGACGCTGGAGCAGATCCTCGATCAGTATCGATCGCTGTCAGTCGCTTCCATCCGCGCAGCAGCTGCCTACGGCGCCGAATTGGCGCGTGAGGAACTCCTCCCGCTCACGGGTGATCGTTGAAGATCAAGCTCGACGAGAACATCCCTGGCGCGGTGGCCGGCTTCCTCCGTTCACGCGACCACGATGTGCACACAGTGCTCGAGGAATCGCTTGGCGGTCGGGACGATCCCCCACAGTCCTGCTCGCGGCGATCAGCGAAGGGCGATTGCTGATCACTTTGGATCGCGGCTTCGGCGACGTGCGTGCCTACCCGCCCGGCACGCATCCGGGGATCATCGTGATGAGACCCGATGACCAGCGCGTGCCAACCGTGGTCGGCATGGTGGAGACGCTCGTGGATCACCACGACATCGACGACCTCGCCGGATGCATCACAGTCGTCCAGCGCAACGTGCTGCGAGTCCGCCGCCCGACTTCGAGATGAGGGGGTTCTTTCGAGTCGGCGCGATGCGAATGCCGAGCATGCGCCTGCTCCGCCAGCGGCGTCATTCCTCGGCGTAAAGGATGCGACGAAGGACACGGGCAGCAGTCCCTCGGGTCGGCGGTGAGATCGACTTGTTCCGCCCCCTCGACTCATGACATCGCGATATCATGCCCTCATGACCAAGCAGACCACCGTGCGACTTCCCGACGATCTCGCCGACCAAGCCGAGACCGTTGCCCGTGTCCACGGCACCAGCGTCAACCAGTTGATCATCGACTCCCTCGCGACAGAGATCGACCGAGTACGAGCCGACAACGACTTCATGACCCGAGCACGACGCCTCCTTGAACGCGATCAGCAGATCATCGACCGCCTCGCCAAGTGACCCGATACCTCAGCCTCGCCGAATTTTTGTGGTTGGCTGAACAGGTCACGGGACTTGACACCACCACCCTGACCAAGGCGAGCCGCATCGATCTCGCTGACTCTGCTCTCCACGCGCCACAGGCAGGCTTCGGCGATCAAGACTTTTATCCCGACCTGTACGACAAAGCAGCCGTCGTCACGTGCCGACTTGCGTGGAACCATCCGCTCCCCGACGGCAACAAACGCGCCGCTTGGGCGTGCCTGATCCTGTTGGTCGATCTCAACGGCGGGCACTGGGACCCCGACCCACCCGACGTCGACGACGCTGTGCACATCATGCTCACGGTCGCGGCGCGAGACGTTGACGAGGCACAGGTCGCAGATTGGCTACGGCAACGCGTCCAATTCACCAAGTAGGGCGAAACGGTCTAGTCCCGCGCGATTCTGCCTCGTTGACCCGCGTGCTCTCGGAGGCCGCGTCATTCCTCGGCGTACAGCCGGCCGAGCATGTCGGCCGCAGCGCGATCGGCCTCGGTACGAGCCCGCGTGTATGTGCCGAGGACGGTGGCGACCGAGTTGCCCAATCGCTCGGACACGGTCTTCGGATCGACACCGTTGTCGATCATCGTCGTTGCTGCCTGATGGCGGAGGCTGTACAGCGTCACGTCGTCGAGCCCACAATTGAGGCGGAGCTTGCGGAAGCGGCGCGACGTCGAGTCCGGCCGCCAAATGCCGCTGCCATCGGGTGTGTCACTAAACACATACCCGTCGGGCGACAGGGTGATCCGGCAGATCGCCGCCACCGACTCTCGCTCGGCGCGGTAGCGGACCAACGGGTCGAGCACGGTTCCGTCGAGCGGGATCCACCGCGTCGTGCCCGTCTTGGTCAGATCCTGCACCATCGGCGCGGGCTGAACCTCGAGGATACGACGGTCGATGCGGAGTTCGGCCCGCTCGAAGTCAATGTCGCTCCACCGCAGGCCGCACATCTCGCCCGGACGTGCGCCCGTCACAGCCGCCAGGTGGAGGTACACCGCCAACCCGGGATCGTGCTCCCGCGCCGCGGCCAGCATGCGCCGCACAGCTGCCGGTTTCGGCGTGGCGATCACCGCCTTCGGGACGAGGGGCGGACGGGCGAGCGCGGCCACATTGGTCGGCGCCCACCCCCACTGCACGGCGTGTGCCAGCGCCGCCCTCACGATGGTGTGGGCCTTGCGGATCGACGCTGGGCTGAGCCCTTTGTCACGAAGCGCGGCGTACCAACGTTCCAAGTCGGCGACGCCGAGTTTGCGCAGCGGCACATCGCCAAGCGCCGGGAGGACAAGAAGCCGGATGTAGCCCGCGTACACCTGACGGGTCGCCTCGCCGGCGGGTCCGCCGGTCGCCAGCCACTGCTCGATGACCGTTGCCACCGTAGCGTCGCTGGCGTGTTGCGAGCGGTCCTCGGCTTTCACGATGAGCTCGTGCAACAGGCGGCGAGCAGCGGCGTGTCAGACGGTGTCACTATGCACCGTCTGACCACACCTCGCAACGCAACTTATTCCACGTGGTATTTTACCTTTTCAGAGACTTTCCCAGAAAGTGCCTCTGACATGCACTTCATTGGCAGCCCCAACGGGATTCGAACCCGTGCCGCCACCTTGAGAGGGTGGTGTCCTAGGCCACTAGACGATGGGGCCATGCTGCGTTCCCGCTGATTGTCATGTCAGCGGGCTATGTGAAACGCTCCGGCAAGCCGTTGCGTTGGTTGGGGCGCAAGGAATCGAACCCTGAATAACAGAACCAGAATCTGCTGTGTTGCCAGTTACACCACGCCCCACCGGGGGATTCCCCGAAGGGCGACAGAAGTGTAGCCAGCGACCCCGTCATCTCCCACCGCCAAATTCAGCCGGTGATCGCCAGCAGCCGATCGAAGCCGATGATGCGGCCCAGCGAGATACCGGCTGCCTCCTTCAGTTCGTGCCAGAACACATCGCTACCACGGACGGGGCTGGTGCGAGTGGGCGAGACGTAGGCGGTGAGGCCCAGCTCTTGGCTGATCAATCGAATGCGCAGCGCGTGATATGGATCGCTCACCAGCAGCACGCTGTTCAGGTCTCGGCCGCGGAGCTCGGCACGGACGGCGACCAACGAGTCGTACGACGTACTACCCCCGACCTGCACGATCGACTCGGCCGGCACGCCACGCTTCTCCAAGTACGTCGCTGACGCCTGCGCCTCGGTGAATCGGTCGCCTGATCTGTTGCCACCGGTCGTCACCACCAGCGGCGCAACACCGTCGGCCCACAGCTGGACGACGTGGTCGAGCCGGGCGGCCAGCTGCGGCGACGGCCGGCCGTCGTACTGCGCAGCGCCGAGCACGACGATCGCGTCGACCGGACGAGCCTGGTCGGTGTTGCCCGTTCGGAACACGAGCCACAGGTTGGCAAGGAAGTACACCAGCAGAACCGCGACCACACCCGCGACCACTCGTCGAACCACGCGCCAGCGACTACGGGACGCGGCCTCCTGCGGTTCAGCGTCCGACGCGTCGTCCGCGGCGTCGTCAATGCGGCCCGCGCCGTTGGTCAACCGAGCCGCAACTCCGCTGCGTGCAGGCGACGCAGCGTCTCATCACGACCCAACACCTCTAGGGCCTCGAACAGCGGCGGCCCCACGGTGCGGCCGGTGACGGCGACCCGAACGGGTGCCTGCGCCTTGCCCAGCTTCACACCATGGGTCTCACCGATGGCTTCCAGCGCGCCCTTCAGCGCATCAGCCAACCAGTCGGCGAGGCCTTCGTACGCGGCAGTCGCGTCGTGTAGCACTGGTGCTGCTTCGGCCGTGCCGAAGGTCTTCGTCCACGCGACTTCGTCGATCTGGGGCGAGGGTAGGAACAGGAAGTCGACCACGCCCGCCGCGTCGGCCAGCGTGACGCACCGAGGCTGGATGTGTGGCGCCATCGCCAAGAACACCCTCTCGTCGAAACGGTCAGCTGGGAACGGCGCATCATCGGCGAGCAGCCACGGACGACACGCAGCAGCGAATTCCTCGACGCTCAATTTGCGGATGTAGTCGCCGTTGAATGCGGCAAGCTTCTTCAGATCGAAGAAGGCCGGCGAGTGGTTCACGTCTTCCAACAGGAAGTCGCCCTCGATCTGCGACCACGGCTGAATCTCTTCGCCCTTCGGCGTCCAGCCCAGCGTCATCAGATAGTTGACCATCGCCTCGGGCAGATAGCCCTCGTCGCGGTACTGCTCGAGAGCCACCTTGTCGCGGCGCTTGGAGATCTTCTTGCGCTGCTCGTTCACCAACAGCGGCAGGTGCGCCCAGACCGGCGGCTCGTGAC
This sequence comes from Acidimicrobiales bacterium, assembly GCA_038328705.1. Classification (GTDB taxonomy): domain Bacteria; phylum Actinomycetota; class Acidimicrobiia; order Acidimicrobiales; family Ilumatobacteraceae; genus UBA668. The sequence goes on from JBBQMG010000066.1 coordinate 20,684, forward strand.
CCAACGCCTGCCACATCATCTGTTGCTTGGGCGTGTTCGAAAGGTGCTCCTCGGCGCGCAACACATGGCTGATGCGCATGTTCATGTCGTCGACCACGTTGGCCAGCAGGAACATCGGGCTGCCGTTGCCACGCAGCAGTACGAAGTCTTCGATCAATGCGTTGTCGAAGTCGACGTCGCCGCGAACCAGGTCGTGCACGACGGTGGTACCGGCCGGCACCCTGAAACGCAAGACGTGACCTGGCCCTGGGCCGAGCCCGCGATCGCGCGACCAGCCTTGATAGCCCTGGTTGCCTTCCACCTTGTTACGCGACTCCACATCGGCGGCGGTCATGTCGCAGTAGTACGCGTCGCCGCCCTCGAACAGTTGCTGCGCGGCGGCGAGGTGCGCAGCCGCCAGTTCGCTCTGGAAGTACGGGCCCTCGAAGTGCGGGTCGTCACTGCTGATACCAATCCAGGCAAGCGCGTCGATGATGCCCTGCGTCCACTCCGGCTGGTTGCGCTCAGCGTCTGTGTCTTCGATACGCAGCACGAACGTGCCGCCGAGCCGACGAGCCAGCGCCCAGTTGAACAGCGCGGTACGTGCCCCGCCCACGTGGAAGTAGCCGGTGGGCGATGGAGCAATTCGAAATCGAGGGCCAGTCAT
>JBBQMG010000067.1:0-21222 GCA_038328705.1 Acidimicrobiales bacterium
GTGCGATCGTCCAGCGGCAGCCCTTTGGCGGCTGGAAGCGATCCGCCGTTGGCTGCGGACCCAAAGCTGGCGGCCCGTTCTACGTCGAAGCCTTCGGCACCTGGTCGCAGGGCGGTGTCGCGGCAACAGAGGCCGACTTCGTGCGTGTGTGGGAGGAGTACTTCGCCGTCGAGCACGACCCGTCAGCCCTGGCGTGTGAACGCAACGTGTTGCGCTTTCGCCCGCTGCCCAGTGTCGGCCTGTACGTCGCCCCCGACGCCGGCCCAGCCGCCGTCGTGATCGCAAAACTGGCCCAACGTGTCGCAGGTGTGGCGTCGATCGTCGTGGTCAACCCCGCGACAGGTTCGGTGGAACGGGTGCGCGTGATTGGCTCGCTGTCACCTGATCAGCTGGCCGCGTGTCACCTCGCGGGTGTCGAACTGGACCTCACTCAACCCGTCGCCGATCCGATGGTGGAGCTGCGCCGATGGGTGCGCGAGCAATCGATCAGCTGGACCCGACACCGCCACGGCCGCCTACTCGACTGACCTGTCCATTCGGAGGGTGGCATCGCCAGGCGATACGGTGCTCGCCATATGGCACATCGAATTGCAGTCATTGGTGGCGACGGGATCGGGCCGGAGGTCACGGCCGAGGCGTTGAAGGTGGTGCGCGCCGCAGGCGTGGAAGTCGAGACCACTGACTTCGATCTCGGCGGTGCGAGGTACCTGCGTGACGGTGAGATTCTGTCCGATCAGGTACTCGACCAGTTGCGCGGCTTCGACTGCATCTTGCTCGGCGCTGTCGGAACGCCGGAGGTGCCACCTGGTGTCATCGAGCGCGGCTTGCTCCTGAAGATGCGCTTCGCCCTCGACCTCTACATCAATCAGCGGCCGTTTCATGGCATTGCGCCCGGCGGCACCATCGAGCACGATTTCGTGGTCATCCGTGAGAACACCGAGGGCCCGTACGTCGGCGAGGGTGGCTCGCTGCGCAAGGGCACCATCCACGAGGTGGCAACTCAGGGCTCGGTCAATACCTGGATGGGCGCCGAGCGGGCGTGCCGCTACGCATTCGAGCTGGCGACAACGCGACGCAACCACGTCACGCTGGTGCACAAGACCAACGTGTTGACGTTCGCCGGCGATCTCTGGCAGCGGGCGTTCAACGCCGTGGCCGCCGACTACCCGCAGGTGACCACGGCCTACAACCACGTCGACGCCGCATGCATCTACTTCGTCCAGGACCCGCAGCGGTACGACGTGATCGTCACCGACAACTTGTTCGGCGACATCCTCACCGACCTGGGCGGCGCGGTCAGCGGCGGCATCGGCTTGGCGTCGAGCGCCAACCTCAACCCCGCGCGCACGGGCCCCAGCATGTTCGAGCCGGTCCACGGCTCGGCCCCCGACATCGTCGGAACCGGCAAGGCCAACCCGACAGCCGCGATTTTGAGCGCAGCGCTGATGCTCGACTTCCTGGGCGAAACCGCTGCCGCCGACCGCATCCGCGTCGCCTGCGAGGAGGCTGTTACCGGCAGCACCACCGAGGTCGGTTCCCAAATCGCAGCTCGCGTGGCAGGCTGAGCCGATGCCCATTCAAACGACCCCGAAAATCTGGATGAACGGCGAGCTCGTCGACTGGGCGGATGCGCAGATCCATGTGCTGACCCACACCCTTCACTACGGCACGGGCGTGTTCGAGGGAATTCGTGCGTACGAGACCGCTGATGGTCCGGCAGTGTTTCGCCTCACCGAGCACATCGCTCGTTTGCACAACTCGGCGAAGATCGTCGGGATGAACATCCCGTACTCCATCGAGGAGCTGGTTGCCGCCGTCAAGGCAACGGTCGCCAGCACCGGTCTGCCGAGCTGCTACATCCGACCGATCGCGTACTACGGCTACGGCGAGATGGGGCTCAACACGCTGCCGTGCAGTGTTGATGTCTCGATTGCATGCTGGCCGTGGGGCGCGTACCTGGGGGATGACGCGGTCAACAAGGGCGTGCGGATGAAGATCTCCTCGTGGACCCGTCACGACCACAACACGATGCCCCCCGCATCGAAGACCACGGGTAACTACGTCAACAGCTCGCTGGCCAAGGTGGAGGCGCTGAAGGCCGGCTACGACGAAGCCATCATGCTGGCTCCCAACGGCTTGGTCGCCGAGTGCACTGGAGAGAATCTCTTCGCTGTTCGCAACGGCATCATTCTCACGCCACCGACTTCCGCAGGAGCGCTCGAAGGCATCACGCAGAACACCGTGACTGCGATCGCCAACGACCTTGGGTACGAGGTCCGGGTGGACAACATCGCCCGCAGTGACCTGTACATCGCCGAAGAGATCTTCGTGTGTGGCACCGCCGCTGAAGTCAGCTCGGTCAACTCGGTCGACGATCGCGAAGTGCCGTTCCCCGGCCCGATGACGAAGGCCATTGCCGAGGTGTATGCCCGAACCGTCCGCGGCCAAGAGGCCAAGTACTCGCACTGGTGCGAGCTAGCCGTCTAACCCGTGTGCAGCGTCGGCGAGCAGCATTCGTTGCAGGCGCTCGGCGTGTTGACGTGCCATGACATGGCGCTCGCCATCGATGGTCAGGCTGAGAGCCGGGCCTGAGGAGGCGAGGGTGACAGCGGTGGCATCGACTTCACCGACCAGTTCGGTGGGCAGGCCGATCACTCGGCTGGACTCGAAGAGCCAGATTCGGGTGGCCGAGCGTCCGATGAAACGGAAGTCGGACCCGGCGTTGAGTCCAAGCCCTCCGCCGATCAGCACGCCGAACGCGGTGAGGATGCCCGGCAACCCTGCAACGGTGTCGAATCCGAAACCAATGAGCCCACCGATCGCAACACCAGCAGCCACCGCCGACCAGTGCCACGGCTTGCGACGTACGATGAACAGCGCGTCGACGACCAACTCGTCTGCCAATCGTCCAGCGCGATCCAACGTCCGCGAATGCATCGACATGTCCGAAGTCAATCAGCCCACGTGTGAGTTTGCGCCTACTTGGCGGGGCGGCCCTTGGGGGTGCCGGCGGCGTCGCGGCGCTTGGCGCCCATACCGGCGAGGCACTCGGTGAACAGACGGTGCGCGACATTGATGGTCACGTCGGCCTGGTCGTAGGCGGGCGCGACCTCCACGACGTCCATCGCCACCACCTTGTGGCGGTAGCCGAGCTCGCGGACGATGCGCATCAGGTCGGCCGCGACGATGCCGCCCGGCTCGGGTGTCCCCGTCGCCGGTGCGTAGGCCGGGTCGAGAGAGTCGATGTCGACCGAGATGTACAGGTACTCCGGGCCGTCGAGCGCCTCGGCCACAGCGTCGGCCATCACCGCTTGGAACCCGCGCTCCCAGATCTCGTCCATCAGGTGCCAGCGCATGCCCTGTTCGGCCATCCAGTTCCAGGTCTCCTCGGGTGGCCAGTAGCTGCGCAGACCGATCTGGATGAAGTTCTTCCCGGGGATGGCACCGCTCTCGATGAGCCGTCGCATCGGGGTGCCATGGCTGGCGAGGTTGCCGTCGCAGGTGTCGGCGGTGTCGGCATGCGCGTCGAAGTGCACCATGCCGACGTTTCCGTAGCCGTACACATCGGCGACGGCCGTGGCCGAGGGCCAGGTGATGGTGTGATCACCGCCGATCACGAACGGCACGATCTTGCGACTGGCCACCTCGTGAACTCTTGCCCGAATGTTCGCGAGGCTCTCGTCGATCAGGCCGTTGGGGCAAGCTGCATCGCCGTAGTCGACGACTTCCATCCAGTCGTACATTTCCAACCCCAGCCCCAGGTGGTAGGTGCCGGATTGGTAGGCATCGGCGCGCAGCGCCCTTGGGCCGAAGCGGGCACCGGGGCGGTTGGTGGTGCCAAGGTCGAATGGCGCACCGACGACGGCAACGTCGGGTTGCCACTCGTCCAGCTCGGCGGGGGAGGTGAGGAGTGGCCGCTGGCCGAAGGTGCGCACGCTGCCGAAGTTGTAGCCCTGGTCGAGTTGTTGCTGGTAGGTGGCAGAAATTTCGCGTCGAGGTTCGCTCATCTCGCCGACAGTAGCTCCGAGTGGGTACTCGCACCCCGGGGTGCGAGTACTCACTCGCATGGCGGGCTGGCACTCGCGCCGACGGCGGGGCACTCGCGCTGACGGCGGGGCACTCGCACCGACGGCGGGGCACTCGCACCGACGGCGACTGGGCCGAAAAAGCGAAGCGCCCCGGGCTGCGCTGCTGGCCGAAGCCTGCGCGCCGCCCGAGGCGACTCCTGGGTCGGAGGGTGATCCACCACCGATCGTTCCTCGGGCGTTAGCCTCCGTCTCGACCAATGACATCACCCGCCGGAGCTTGCGCTCCGGCGGGTGATCCGTTTTTGCCGTCTTCTTCCCCGGTTGCCCGGTTCCGTCCTCAGCAGCGAAGCCGCTGCGCTCTCCGCAGCCGCCGGTTACCCAGCTGCCGCTTCCTTCGCTGCGACCGCCGGTTCCGCCTTCCCGGTTGCCCGGTACCGCTTCCCCAGCCGCCCGACCGCTTGCCCGAAGGTTTGCTGCCTGGCGTCAAGATCACTCTCCTACCGTCCCCGCTTCCACCTCGTGAACCCGGTTGGCCCTCCGCTCCTCGTGACCGCCATTGCTGGCTGCCTCGTCTTGCGGCACCGTTCCTCGGGTTCCGGTTGGCGTGCGCTGTCCGGTACGAGGGTCACTTTGCACCCCACGTTTGCGCAGGTCAAGAGGTATTTTCGGTCCCCACAGGGTTATCCGCAGGGAAAGGGGCTTACCCACAGATCTTTCTTGTTCATCCACCGTTCACGCACAGGTTGTACACAGGCGGGCGCTCCGCGACACGGGTTCGACGTTGACGCCGACTCGATTTCAGGCTTGAATGACGGCCATGTCGTCGCTCGCAGTATTCCGTTCGCCCTCGGGCGTCGCCGCTGCGGTCATTACCATTTGTTAGCGCACCTCGGCCTCGATGCCGATGTGCGCAGACAGCCGCCCTTTGGGGCGGCTGTTTCATTTCTCCCATGAAGTCGTGGTGAAGCAAGTCGTTACCAGAGAGGTCTCCGATGAATTCGAAACTGCAGGTCGTCGAGGTGTTCGACACAACGTTGCGCGACGGAATGCAGGTGGAGGGTGTGTCGGCCACCGTCGACGACAAGCTGCGCATCGCCGAGCAACTGGACTACCTCGGGGTGCATTTCATCGAAGGCGGCTGGCCAGGCGCCAACCCGAAGGACATCGAGTTCTTCGCTCGTGCCGCCACCGAGCTGCAGCTATCCACGTCCACACTCGTTGCGTTCGGGAGCACGCGCCGCCCGCGCGGCAAGGTGGATGACGACGCCACTTTGCAGAACCTGCTCGATGCCAACACGTCGGCCGTGTGCATCGTCGCCAAGAGCTGGGATTATCACGTGCTGGAGGCGTTGCAGACAACGCTCGAGGAAGGTGAGGCAATGATCGCCGACTCCGTGGCCTACTTGCACGGCGCCGGCCGAATGGTGATGGTGGACATGGAGCACTTCTTCGACGGTTACAAGCACAACCCCGAGTTCGCGCTGCGTGCTTTGGAAGCAGCCGTAGTGAATGGTGCCAGTCACGTAGTGCTCTGCGACACCAATGGCGGCTCGCTGCCGCACGAAGTGGAGAGCATCGTCGGCGACGTCTATCGCCATGTTGGCAACGACGTCATCATCGGCATCCACTGCCACGACGACACCGGCTGTGCGGTCGCCAATTCGATGGCCGCGGTGCGCGCAGGTGGCCGACATGTGCAGGGCACGCTCAATGGGCTCGGTGAACGCACCGGCAATTGCAACCTCACCACGGTCATCCCCAACCTGCAGCTGAAGTTGGGCATGCAGTGTCTGCCGGAAGGCCGCGTAGAGCGGCTCACTGCAGTCAGCAACCATGTTGCCGAAGTTCTCAATCGTCCGCTGAACCCGCAGGCGCCGTACGTCGGATCATCGGCATTCGCCCACAAGGCCGGGCTGCACGTGAGTGCCATCAAGCGCGCCAAGGATGCCTACGAGCACATCGACCCTGTGTTGGTCGGCAACGGCACCCGCTTCGTGGTCAGCGAGATGGCCGGCCGCGCCACCATCCAGATCAAGGCCGAGGAACTGGGCTTGCCCTTGGACGGCCCAGCAGTCAACCAGGTGGTCGACGACCTCAAGCGTCTGGAACACGAGGGCTACCACTTCGAGGCGGCCGACGCCTCGCTCGAACTACTGATGCGTCGCGCCGCCGGCTGGGAGCAGAAGGACTTTCGCGTCGAGAGCATGCGCGTCATCACCGACGAGCTGTCCAACGGCGAGTTCACGACCGAGGCGACCGTCAAGGTGTGGGTGGGGGAGGGTGACACTGCCGTGCGCCACATTCACACTGCGGAAGGCAACGGACCCGTGAACGCCATCGACACCGCATTGCGCACCGCATTGCGCACCACGTTCCCCCAGCTCGACAAGGTGCATCTCACTGACTACAAGGTGCGCATCCTTGACGGTGCCACCGCGACAGGTGCAATCACTCGCGTACTCATCGATTTCACCAACGGCAAGCAGAGCTGGACGACCATCGGAGTCAGCAGCAACATCATCGAGGCCTCGTGGCGGGCGCTGGAGGAAGGCATCGTCTACGGCCTTCTCCACGCACCGACGCTCTAGGTCGGGTATAACTGAAGGCAGTATGGCTGCTCCTCAGTTTTCGCCCACCCCGGTTCTCGACACCGCGCGCTTCTACTCCTCTCCCGCAGTCGTGCCGGGGCCGTGGATGCCGAACCGTCCGGGCGAGATCGTTGGCTTCCAACCGAGTGGCTCGCAGCTGGGTAATCAGGGCCCCGACCAGGGTTTCGCGATCAAGATTGCCAACGGTTTCAAGGATCGCTTGCAGCAGCGGCCCGGTGAGCACACCGCGGACACCATCAAAGGGTGTCTGGGTGTTGCACTCCGCCGCGCCTCGATCTTCAGCCGTGCACCAGTCGTGCATGACCTGACGGTGGCCTTCACGATCTGGGGTTTCCTCGACGCCGAGCCGCCCGCAGAACTGGTGGCTGCACGTAGTGCGCTGTTCATCGGTGTTGGCCACGAGCACCACTATGCAGAGGCTCGTGCCATCGCCGACATGGTCCCCGAGGCGACGCTGAAGATGACCCCGCAGCAGGTTGCCGGGCGGTACCCGGCGAACTGGCGCACGCTGCTCGGCCTGTAAGCGCGGCACGGCCCCCGGGCTGCCGCCGAAGCGACAAACCGAGGGCCGAGCGAGCTACTTCGTGGAGGTGTTGATCAGCCGGTGACCGACGGCGGCAGCATCACCGAGTCGACCAGGTAGACCGTGGCATTTGCTGTCTGGATGTCGCCGACAACCACCATCGTGGTGCCGTTCAGCGTGATCGTGTCACCCGACACCATGACCGGCAGGATCTCGCCGGTGAAGGTGGTCAGCTCGGTCTTGGTGGCCAGGTCGGCCGCCGAGAGACGCTCGGGGATGACGTGGAAGCCGAGGACGGTGGTGAGCAGGCCGCTCGGGTCGGCGAGTGCCGCCTTCAGGGTGGCCGGGTCGAGGGCGGCGAATGCGCAGTCGGTGGGGGCGAAGACGGTGAGGGCTTCGGCACCGTTGAGAGTGTCACCAAGGCCGGCAGCTGTGACGGCGGCGACGAGGGTGGTCAGGACCGGGTTGTTGCTGGCGGCGGTTGCCACCGGGTCGTTGGCCATGCCCTCGAGAGTGCCATCGACGTTGCCACCCTGAACGGCGGCAACGAGTGCGTCTGCGTCACAGATCTCCGACGACGGCATGGCAGCCATGCTGTCCTCGGTCATTGCTTCGGTGGTGTCGGGAGCAACTGACTCGGCCGGGGCGACCGTTGTCGAGCTGGCTTCCTTGTCGTCGCCGCAGGCTGCGGCGACCATGGAGAACGCTGCGAGAGCAAGCATGCCCTTGAGTACCTTGCTGGACTTCTTCTGCCTGGATTTCATGGCGTGTCCTCTTTCTGGTGGGGGTGGGGGTCTTGCGGGTTCACGGTTCACGCTGAGCCGTGTTGTCTTCCCACGAGCCGGATGGCTAGTGGAGAGGGGGCGACGTCAACTGCTGCTAGTTGACATCGACGAAGATGGACATCCAGCCGCTGGCGCCGTTGGGGAACGGCTCGGCTCGTTGATCTGTTTGCAGCTCGCCGTTGGCATCGGTTGCCCGAACGGTGATGCGGTGGCGACCGGCCGGGGCCTCCCAGTCCATTCGCCACTGGCGCCAGGTGTTCTCACTCCAGTCGTCGGCCAGTTCGGCCTCGACGAAGTCACCGTCATCGATGGCCACCTCTACCATCGAGATGCCGACGGTCTGAGCCCAGGCGACACCACCGATGACGAACGGGCCGGCGGCGATCGTCGCCAATGTGCGAGGAGCGTCGATGCGAGCCATGGTCTTGATGGGGGCCATTTGGTCCCAGCCACGCTTCACCCAGTACTGATCGAAGTCAGCGAAGCGAGTGAGCTCTATCTCGGTGAGCCACTTGGTGGCTGACGTGTAGCCATAGAGGCCCGGGACCATCAAACGAGCGGGGAAGCCGTGCTCGATGGGCAGTGGTTCGCCATTCATCCCGATCGCGATCAGAGCGGGGCGGTCGTAGGCGGCGTCGAGGGGGAAGCCGCCGGTCCAACCGTCGACCGAGCGTCCGACGATCTGGTCGACGCCCGTCTGCACGCCCGCCTCGTCGAGGAGTTCACGCAGCGGCAGGCCCAGCCAGCGGGCGGTGCCGGTGAGCTGACCGCCGACGGTGTTGGAGACGCAGGTGAGGGTGATGTCTTGCTCGACGAGATTGCGCTCGAGCAGGTCGGCGTAGGACAGGCGTAGGGGTTTGTCGACCATGCCGGTGACCTTCAGTTCCCATTCATCGGTGCGTACTTGCGGCACAGCGAGGGCTGTGTCAACTCGGTAAAAGCTGGCGTTGGGTGTGAAGAACGACGAGATGCCTGGGCCGTCGGCGGCCACTGAGGCGGGCGTTGCGGGCAACGGGTCGGCGACCTTTGGCAGCATGACGGCGTTGCGAGAAGCAGTGGCGTCGAAGCGAGTGCGAAGCGCACGTCCGGCTGTGGTGGCGAGCGCGGCGCCGGCGGCGACGGCGCCCGAGACGACGAGGAAGGAACGGCGGGAGGAGGCACCGTTCTTCTTCATCTCGGGCGTCGCCGCCGCCATGGCTGCCGGGTCATCGTCGATCTGGTCGGTCGTTTCGAGACGGATTGTTTCTGCTGTCGTGACCACCTTCATTGTCGCAGGTGTCGCAAGTTGGCGCAGGAAGTAGAAGGTGCCCGAACCGGCAACGCCAGCGAGCACGCTGGGAATCACTGCCGAGAGGGGCGAACCGGTCGCGGTCTGCGAGGCCCACACACCAACGCCGGCGAAAGTGGCGAAACCGGTGGTGGGGATGAGCGGGCGGCGGCGCCCGAGCATGCCGAGGATGGCAGCGAACACGACGCTGAAAGCGAGGATGCCGACGACGAGTGCGATCTTGTCGCTCTCGCCGAACGTCTCGATTGCAAACTCCTTGACGGAGCGGGGCACGGCGTCGATTACGGCCTCGGCAACGGAGACGACGGGGCTCTGCCACTTGGCCACGAAGCCGGCAGCAAGCTCGCCCGTGGCGAGAGCAGCAGCTCCCGCGAGCAACCCGCTGGAGGTGGCAGCCAGGCGGCTGGGAAAGGCCGTGCTGCTCTCGAGTGTGTGGCTGGTGGGCATGCACTCTGTTCGTTGCGCTCCGTAAATGGGATTGGACATTCGGCAGGAATCACCTCACCGTGCAACGATTGGTCCATGACCTCGCAGCCAATGACGTCGCAACCAATGACACTCACAGACGAGCAGCGCGAGTTCCGTTCAGTGGTCCGCAAGTTCGTTGACGCGAGGATCGCTCCGCTCGCCGGCGACATCGACCGCGCGGCGGAGTACTCGTGGGAGACGTTCGAAGCGCTGAAGTCGATGGAGCTAACCGCGCTCGGCTATCCCGAGGAGTATGGCGGCAGCGGTGCATCGCTGGTGGACCAGGCGATCGTTGCCGAGGAGCTTGCGCGAGCCTGTGTCTCCACCAGCCTGCAGTTCCTGATCTCGAAGCTGGGGATGCTGCCCGTCATCAACTTCGGCTCACACGAACTGAAGTCGAAGTACATCCCGCGCATCTGCAGCGGCGAGAGTCAGTGCAGCTACGGCCTCAGCGAACCAGACGCCGGCAGCGACGTTGCTTCTATGACGACGAAGGCCCTTGCCGACGGTGACAGCTGGATCATCAGCGGCACGAAGTGCTGGATCACGAACGCCGGCGTCAGCGATCTGTACACCGTGTTCGCTCGCACGTCAGGCGATCGTCACAAGGGCATCACCGCCTTCCTGGTGGAGGCGGAGTGGGGGGTGCAGGTGGACAAGCTGGAGCACAAGCTGGGTATCAGAGGTTCGCCGACCGGGGTGATCCGGCTCGACGAAGTGCGCGTGCCCGACGCCAACAGGATCGGTGAAGTCGGCGAGGGATTCGCAGCCGCGATGCACACTCTTGATCGCAGCCGACCGACGATCGGCGCGCAGGCGGTCGGTGTTGCGCAGGGCGCTCTCGACTACTCGGTGGGCTACATGAAGGAGCGGCGCACGTTTGGTCGGCCGCTGTCGGACAACCAGGGCTTGCAATGGATGGCGGCCGATTGTGCAATGAAGATCGAGGCCGCCCGCGCGCTTGTCTACCGTGCATGTGCGATCGCAGATGAGGGCGATCCGCGCGGTGAGCTGTCGATGGCTGGCGCGATGGCGAAGTGTTTCGCTTCCGATACCGCGATGCAGGTGACCACCGATGCGGTGCAGTTCGTCGGCGGCTACGGATACACGAACGAGTTCCCGGTGGAGCGCATGATGCGCGATGCGAAGATCACCCAGATCTACGAGGGCACCAATCAGATCCAGCGCATGGTGATCGCGAAAAAGCTGTTCAGCTGATGTTTTGCGCCCGTCTGGTGTTGCCCTGTGTTGTCTGGTTCATCGCCCTTCCCTAGTCGCTTCCCTAGTGTCACACCCCTGCGGTAGCTTCGTCGCATGGCGACGATCCGTGAGCGCAAACCCGGCGTGTGGGAGGTGCGCGTGTTCGTCGGCAACGACGACCGCGGCCGGCCGAGGCAGGTCAGCCGAACCGTGCGTGGCACCAAGCGAGACGCGTTGCGGGCGGCAACTGAGCTGACCGTGGCGCCCCCTGCGCCCAGCGATGGCCGCATGGTGGCCGATGCCCTGGACGCCTGGATCGAGACGCACACGCCCACGTGGGCGGCCTCCACGGTGCGCGATCAGACAAGCCGGGCGTCGCTCGTGAAGGCTGATCGTCTTGCGCGCACGCCGTTGGGTCGGCTGACGGTGGCTGACGTCGATCGCTGGCACACGAGGTTGCGTGCAGCCGGCGTGGGGGAGTCGTCGGTGCGCAACCAGCACCTGGTGCTGCGGGCCGCTCTGTCGCAGGCGGCCCGCTGGGGCTGGGTCACCACCAACGTTGCTGCACTGGCCACCCTCGGGCGGAGGACGACCAAGGCGCGGGCAGCGATGAGCGCCGCCGATGTGCGGGCCGTCATCGAGGCGGGCGAGCGATTCGATCCGGCAGCCGGCCTCGCGTTCCGCCTCGCCGCGCTCACCGGCGCCCGCCGCGCGGAGCTCTGTGCACTCGTCTATCGCGATCTCGAAGGTGATCGGCTGACCATCGACTCCAGCATCGCGATCGAACGAACCGGATCAGTGAGTGACAGACAGATGCCCGCGCTCGTCGACGCGGCGACGAAGACCGGCAACCAGCGCGTCGTGCGCCTCGACGAGCGCACGGCGCAGGCCATCGAGGCGCTGCGTGTCCAGCGCGAGCAGTACGGTCCGTGGATGCTGCAGCCGGGGGAGCGGCCATTGAACCCCGAGCGCCTGACTGGCTGGTGGCGCCTCGCCCGCCGCGACGCAGGAATCGATACACGGTGGCGCTTGCACGACCTGCGTCACTGGTCGGCCACCGAAGCGATCGGTCGTGGTCACGACATCCGCACCGTCGCCGGACGTTTGGGACACGCCAACCCGGCCATGACTTTGCGGACCTACGCCCACGCCCTCGACGGAGCGGACGCCGGCGTCGCGGCCACTCTGGCGACAGCACTGGAGCAGGAATCGTGAAGCAGCGGCACACCCGGCCAAGTGACGAGCTCAGCGACGACACTGTCATCGTGGTGCGCGGTGGTCCTCTCGTGCGCGAGCGGCTCGATGCGGACGCCGTGCGAGCCTTCAACACTTACGGCGTGTATGCAATCTCCGTCTTCGCCGCGGATGGTGTCACTGTGGACGATCTCGCGAAGGTGCCGCCGCTCGTGCGGTTCGAACTACTGACGCTGATGACTGCTGGCGCCGTCCGTGCAGCGGGTCTTCGGCTCGTCCCGACTGGGCGACAACGTCTTCACCACAGCATCGAGTTCGACGATCTCAAGTCCGGCCTCGCTCGTCTGATGGGGTGCGAACACCGCACTCAGAACAACCCGTATCATGTTGAGTGACGTGAAAGGAGACACCACCGTGGACCTCGAGATCGACCTCATCGCCGACCTGAACGACATGGATGATGACGGCTACGGCTGGTCAGTTCTGTCCGACGCGCGTGACCCCTCCCGCGTCACCGTCGGTCGAGCCTTGCTCGCCGGCAATTCTCAAGCGATCGCCGTAATACGCGTTGTCGCGGTGGACGACGATGGCCAGGTCCACTTCACGATCTTCCCCGATCCAATCGACAAGGTTCGCCACCTGCTCGACCACGCGCCCGCGTGAAGCCGATAGGGACGCCGGTCGTGAGGGATCCCGCGGTGAGGCGAATCCGGGAAGGGTTTGGTTTGAGTTCCGGTGGTCTTCTGTGCCTGCGTCCGGTGATGCCGGAGCATCGCCTGCCCCTGGAGATGCGGCGGCCAATCGTGGGCGCCAGTGGTGACCCAGGCCACCGTCGAACCCTGCTGGATGCCAGCACCGGATTGTCCCAGAACCCATACTTGATTGCCCTCGACGACGACACCGGTGTCCTCGCAGAGAAGCAGAACCTTGGAATGCGACGAGTCGCTGGTCCACCGTCGCAGAAACGGATCGTGGGGGAACCGCCGCGTCGAACGGGTGGCAGCGAAAGTAGCGATCAGCGATGGCGATCTCATCAACTACGCCTACGGGAGCGGCTCGATTGGCGCGAGTTTCGGAGTGGCAGACGATCGAGTCACGGTGACGAATGTGGGCGGCGGTGGTGCGTTGCGATCCGCAGCGGGTACCTGAACAGCAGCCGAGTGTCATCGTTCGCCGTAGCCGACAATGCACTCACGCCAACAGAGCACTGTCGACCGCCGTCGGGTCAGCCGCGCACCACGGCAAATCGGTGCCGCCGCACGATGCTCAACAGGTTGTCGAGTTGTAGGCCGTGATCTCCCTGATCGCTTGCTGTACGGCCGGGGGCCAGTTGTCGATGACGTTGGAGTCAGGCTCATCGGCCGTGATCGCCCCGGACCCGAGAAACTCCGAGAAGGTATTCAACGGTCCACGAAGAGACTCGGGCGCCACGTCAATGAGGCTTGCCACATCGGCTCGGTGCTCAGCTGAGCCGACGTATGCCTCGGGGCGGTCTCCATCGAGCAGGGCAACCTGATCACAGTACGCGGTTGAATCTGAGCCAACTCCGGGAGCTTGCGCCGCGATTGACGTGGTCGAGATGAAGGTCCCCGTCGCGTTCGACTGGCTTGACGAAGAGTCGCCCGTGCACGCAGCAATATTGACCAGGAGTCCCACGGCGGTCACTCTTGCAGAGACTCGCAGCAGCACCGCAGCGCAAACCTTGAATCGAAACATTCTTGATGTTACCACATCTACGCCATCCACAATGTGTCGGTCAATCAGCGCCTATTGCCCGATTCCGAGCGCTCTGTCCAGCGGCCTCGCGGCAGGTCTGCGCTACTTCGGCATCTGACCAAGCGGTTCAGCCGAACCGTTCACATCGCGAACCGCAATCTCGCCGCCACCGACGGTCACAATCTGAATCGGTGAGCCAGGTAGCGCACGGCGGTAGTTCCGCGATTGACTTTCTGAGGTACACCACAGACGAACGTATCTCTGTGGTGTGCCATAAACGCTGAAGGACGCAGCGAGACCCGCACTGAATGCGCGATATGACCGCACCCTGCAACCCCGGAGGTCCGCACAAAATCGCGGCTCATACCTCCTCGCTACAACCGAACCCGACTTGGCAACGTAGATCTCGGGCCGTTCTCCCTAGTTCCATCCCTAGTATTCGGCATCACAAGGCAACACGGCCCACCACCAGTCGGAGCATCGTTGCAGCTCAGCGGCACTAAGCAGCACGAGTCGACACGAGCCGGACGAACGCTGCAGACCACCCAGATCTACGAAGGCACCAACCAGATCCAGCGCATGGTGATCGCGAAAAAGCTGTTCAGCTGACCGCCCAAACCCGAGCTTCGGCGTTGGGGCGCGGCAGTACCGCACTTCAGCGCCGAAGGTGGTCAGCGCGAGAGCTGGCAGAATGGCGGCATGGTGCATCGTGCGACTCAGTGGCTCCTTCATGCGGTCTCGCGCCTGAAGCGTGCGGTGCATCGGGCAACCGTTCCGCGGACGGCGCCGGTGGCTCAGTCCGACGACGACCTTCGCGCTGCTCGAGCTGATCGGCTGGTGCGGCTGCTGTTCCCAGACGGCAACGACGACTCATCGATCCACGAAACACTCAGTGCTCACCACGTCACAGCAACCGCTGTCCGCCGGGCACTGGGGCAGGCGAACCAACACAGCACACCAACTCCATTCTCCGTGAGGCTTTCGCCGAGTGATGTCGCCTATGTGTCGGTCGGTGGAATCGATGTTGCGCTGGACATGGCCGACCGATCGGTATCAGCTCACATCATCGAAACCGGTGAGTGGGAACCGCAGGTCGTCCACGTGTTGCGGAAGTACCTGACCGTCGGGTCCGTGTTCGTCGACATCGGCGCCAACGTCGGATGGCACTCCGCTGTCGGTTCATCGATCGTTGGGCCCGGCGGCAGGGTGTACTCGATCGAGCCCAACCCAGACAATGCGCGCCTCATCGCACATACGATCCAGCGCAATGACTTGACCAATGTCGAGCTGTTGCCCTTTGCTTTGAGTGAGCGCACAGGGTTCGCGGCCTTTCGTTCTGCGATCGGTTCGAACGGTGGTTTTGCATGGGGGAACGATCCCAGCTTCATCGACCCCGCAGTGACGATCGTTCCGACGGTGCGGTTCGACGATCTGGACATTGCGCACGTGGATGTCATCAAGATGGACGTCGAGGGTGCAGAGCCGATGGTGATGCGCGGCGCGGTGAAGATGATCGAGCGCGATCACCCAGTGATCATCTTCGAGTTCTCGTGCGACATGACGCAGCGAGTCGGCGGCGTTGAACCGCGGGAACACCTTCGATTCTTCGAGGACCATGGGTACACCCTGTCGATCATCGATCGGTCCGGCGGCTCGCAGATTCCCGTCACTGACGTCGACGCTCTGCTCCGTGACTGGGGCAGCCCGGTCCGCCTCGAGGACTTCGTCGCGGTTTACAACTGAGGCACGACGGCGGAACCGACTGCGACGAAGACGAGCACTGCGGCGACCACTGTGAACGCGTGGAACACCTCGTGGAAGCCGAAGACTCGCGGCCATGGGTCCGGCCAGCGAGTAGCCAACGTCACCGCACCGATCGTGTAGCAGGCGCCGCCGGCGAGCAGCAGCGAGAACCCGTGGGCGCCGAGCCCGTGCGCCAACTGCGGAAACACGAACAGTGCCGACCAGCTGACGATCATGTAGCTGGCGCCGCGCCACACCTTCGGCACACTCGGCACCCAGTGCAGCGCAACGCCGATGGCCGCGCCACCCCATGCCGCAGCGAGCACGGCGACACGCACCCATCCGTCGAGACAGACGAAGGCGATCGGCGTGTACCCCCCGGCGATGGCGAGAAAGATCGCCGACCGGTCGAACTTCTGCATCAGCGCCTTTGCACTGGGCTGCCAGCGAACCCGGTGGTAGAGCGCTGACACGCCGAACATGGTGCCGGTGCCTATGACATAGATGGCGAGCAATACCCGGCCCGAGGCCTGCACCGGGCTGAGGGCAACCATTGCCAAACCGCTCGCCATCCACACCGGGAAGGAGATGAGGTGCGCCCAACCACGCAGCAGCGGCGCGGCACTGACCACGGACGTCTGCTGCAGCGAGGCGTCGCTCACGGCTGGTTTCCCACCTGCAGCTCGTCCTTCAGTGGCATGGTGATGGCATCGACCTTGGAGCGTAGGTATTCGCCCGCGTTGACTGTGTCGCCGCCGCCGAAGGGCGTGATCATCGTGTCTGGGTCGGGCTCGCAGAAGTACACCAACGACAGCAGCGATTCGTTGGCGGCCGCCCCTACCGGCGGCAACATGCGATGGATGGCCGAGCGCCACCGGCCGCCGGTCCAGTGAGAAAGCATGTCGCCAACGTTGACAGTGATGGCGTCGTCGATGACCGGGGCGTGCACCCAACTTCCATCGGCGAGCTGCACTTCCAGCGCAGACGACCCGGGCTGACGATACAACAGCGTCAGGCTGCCGAAGTCGGTGTGCGGCCCGATGCGGTACTGATCTGGCTTCGGCTCGCCGACGTGAGCGAGCGGCGGGTACCAGTTGACGTTGAGTGTGTTGTCGTTACGCATCGCGCAGCGGGCGAAGAGCTCACCGTCGTCCTGGCCAGCGGCAGCGGCGCAGACACGCAGCAGCTCCATGTGCAATTGGTCGATGGCAGCGATGTAGTACGTCACCGTCGCACGAAAGCCATCCGGCGTGGAGGGCCACACGTTCTCGCCCCGCAGGGCCTCGCGGCCAGGGAGCACGTGCGCACCCAACCGATAGCTCTCCTTCATGTCGGGTGGCGTCTCGTGGCCGAACGAATACCCGTTGGCTTCCATGCCCATCGGCGCCCAACCGGCCATGCCCAGCTGCGGCATCCGAACGGTCGACTTTGCACCCGACGGCTGCGCGAAGAACTCTTCGAACGCGGCGCGAGTTTCGGCCAACAAGGTGAGGTCGACGCCATGGGCAGTCACCAGGAAGAACCCGACCGACGTGAGTGCCCTGTCCACTGCCTGGGCCACGCCGACGCGATCGCTGCCGTCGAACCAGGCCGTGAGGTCGACGAGCGGGACTGGAAGATCGGCGGTCATTCGCCCGCCATCATGTCGCGGCGTCGACCGCGTGTGACCGCAGGTCGGCCAGCGAGCAGTACTCCAACGCCGACAGGTGAGTGGATGCAAGGCGGACGTTGGGAGCGCTGCCGGCCTCGAACGCCTCCTGCCAGCGGCTGGCGCACAGGCACCACTGGTCGCCTGCGCTGAGACCGCCGAAGCCGTATTGCGGCATTGGTGTACTGAGGTCGTTACCGACTGCCTTTGAGTACGTCAGAAAGTCGTCAGTGCACACCACGCACACCACGTGCATGCCGGGGTCGTCGCCATGGTTCTCGCAGCAGCCGGTGCGGTAGTAGCCCGTGAGCGGGTCGAGCGAGCACGACTGGAGTTCCTCGCCGAGGACATTCATCTGGGACATGCGTCGACCATACCTGCCACTGATCGGCAGTGCGCCCACCAGCCCTGTGGCACACTGACGGCACCTAGTTCGCGACAGCGTGGTCGGGAAGGGACAGTAGTGAGTATTCAGGGAACCGTCGGGCAGGTGGCTGCCGACTGGGCAGACGCAACCCGTGAAGCATTGTCGGCGCAAGTGGGCGAGAGGCACGCAACTGCTCTGCTCGACCGTCTGCTGCCGGTGGTACCAGCGGGCTACGACGAACTGAACTGGCCCAGCAGCGCCGTTGTCGACCTCCCTGTCATCGATCGGCTTGCCTCGCTCGACTCCGACGAGGCCGTTGAGACCACCATGCTGCACTTCGCCGAGGCCAGCAGCACCGAGTGGCGCTTTCGGGTGTACCACGTCGGGTCCGCGATCCCCATCGCAGACTTGCTGCCGCTGCTCGATCATCTGGGCTTTCGCGCGATCGATGAACGAGCCTTCAGGTTTCAGTTCGGTGGGCGCAGCGTGTGGTTGCACGACGTGGGCGTGCAGATTCCCGATGACGTCGACCTGACTCTTGCCGCACAAGCCGAAGTGCAGCGCGCATTCGTCGCCGAGTTCAACAACACGGTGGAGGTCGATGGCCTGAACCGGTTGGTTCTGCGCGCTGGCCTCACGGCCCGCCAGGTGGAGCTGCTGCGCGCCTACTCGCGCTATCTGCGCCAGATCGGCTTTCCCTTCAGCCAGCAGTACATCGAGACCACCCTTGTTCGTCACGCAGTCATCGCGACCCAGTTGGTCCAGCTCTTCACTGCGCGGTTCACGCCCGACAGTGGCGACCGCAGTGCCGAGGCCAACGTCGCTCGCTCCGGGATAGTCGAAGCGCTCGATGCCGTCCCGAGCCTGGATGACGACCGAACGCTACGTGCGCTGCTCGCGCTCATCGAGGCGACCGTGCGCACCAACGCGTTCCGCCCGGGTCCGAATGCTGGCTACCGCGATGTGATTGCGTTCAAGTTCGACACCAGCAAGGTGCCCGACCTGCCGCTACCGCGGCCGCTGTTCGAGATCTGGGTGTGCTCGCCTCGCGTCGAGGGTGTGCACCTTCGCAACGGACGCATTGCTCGTGGCGGAATTCGTTGGAGTGACCGTCGAGAGGACTTCCGCACCGAGGTGTTGGGTTTGGTGAAGGCCCAGATCGTGAAGAACGCCGTCATCGTGCCGACGGGTGCGAAGGGCGGCTTCGTGCTGAAGCGGCCACCGACCGCTCCGGACGAGTTTCGTGCCGAAGGTGTGGCTTGCTACTGCCAATTCATTGCCGGCCTGCTCGACCTCACCGACAACATCGTCGGCGACGAGATCGTGCCGCCTCCCGCAACTGTTCGGCTCGACGGTGACGACCCATATCTGGTGGTGGCCGCCGACAAGGGAACCGCAACCTTCAGCGACATCGCCAACCGGATTGCCGCAGACTATGGATTTTGGTTGGGCGATGCATTTGCCTCCGGTGGCAGTGTTGGGTTCGACCACAAGGTGATGGGCATCACCGCTCGCGGCGCGTGGGAGAGCGTGCGTCGCCACGCAGCGGTGATCGGCAAGGACGTTGACCGCGACGAACTCACCGTGGTCGGCGTCGGCGACATGAGCGGCGACGTCTTCGGCAATGGGCTGCTGCGGTCGCCGCACGTCAAGCTGGTCGCCGCCTTCGATCACCGCCACATCTTCATCGACCCCAACCCCGATCCGGCCCTCTCGTTCGCGGAGCGTCAGCGGCTGTTCGCACTCCCACGCAGTAGCTGGGCCGACTATGACCTCTCGCTCATCTCGGCGGGCGGCGGGGTGTACCCGCGCTCACTGAAGACCATCCATCTCAGCGAGGCAGCGCGCAAGCGGTTGGGCACCGAACGGGAATCGCTCGCCCCGCAAGATCTGCTGTCCGTGATTCTGCGCGCACCGGTCGATCTGTTGTGGAACGGTGGCATCGGCACCTATGTGAAGGCCATCAGCGAAACGCACGCCGACGTGGGTGACCGCGCCAACGACGGCTTGCGTGTGAACGGCACCGAGCTGCGCTGCAAGATGGTGGGGGAGGGCGGCAACCTTGGCTTCACACAGCGGGGGCGTGTGGAGTACGCACTCGCCGGTGGACTGATCTACACCGACGCCATCGACAACTCGGCCGGCGTGGACTGCAGCGACCACGAGGTCAACATCAAGATCGCGCTCGGGGCTGCCGTCGCCAGCGGTGCGCTCACCGTCGAGCAGCGCAACACGGTCCTTGCCGACATGACTGACGAGGTCGGCGAGCTGGTGCTCGATGACAACCGGGCGCAGACGCTCGCGTTGGCAATTGCCCGTCGCCAAGCGCTGCCGATGGTCAACGTGCACAGCCGCTATCTCAACTCGTTGGAGAGCGAGGGATGGGTGAACAGGGCGCTCGAGTTCTTGCCGACCGACCGTCAGATAGCCGAGCGACAGACAGTTGGTACTGGCCTCACCACTCCCGAGTTCTCCGTGCTGCTGGCGTACACCAAGACGGCCAATGTGGCCGAAATGGAGCGCAGTGACCTGCCCGACGATCCGTATCTGGAGCCTGATCTCCTGCGCTACTTCCCGCAGCGGCTACAGCGCGAGTTTCACGAGCAGATCGTCACGCATCGCCTTCGGCGCGAGATCGTCGCCACCCAGGTGTGCAACCAACTGGTCAATCTGTCGGGCATCTCGTTCGACCATCGGCTCAGCGAAGAGACGGGGCTCGGTGTGGTCGAGATCACTCGGGCGTGGGTGGCGGTGCGCGACATCTTCGGCATCGTCGACCTGTGGGCGCAGGTGGATGCGCTGGGCGGCACTGTCAGGCTCGATGCTCAGCTGGAACTGTTCCTCGAACTGCGCACGATGGCCGAACGCGCGGTCATGTGGCTGTTGCGACATCGCAAGGCTCCCATCGACATCGCCGCCGCGGTGGCGGAGTTCCAGTCGGGCATCGCCAGGCTGTCACTCGGCCTCGAGAGCCAGCTGCGTGGACCTATGCGCGAGCAAGCGTTTGCGTTGGAAGCGGGCCGGCTTGCCGCCAACATTCCCGAAGCCCTCGCACAGCGCAGCGTGCTGTGGCCGCTGCTGCACACGGGTTTCGACGTTGTCGACCTCGCCGAGCGCTCGAACGAGCCGCTGCACAGAGTGGCGGGGGTGTACTGGGAAGTCTTCGAGCAGCTCGATCTCGGATGGCTGTGGGAAGCCATTGGTCGCCTACCGCGCAGCAGCCGTTGGCAAACGCAGGCCCGTTCCGCGCTCCGCGACGACCTGCTGGCGGCCATCGCTGACCTGGCCGAGGATGCCCTCACCGCTGGCTCGGTGTCCGACTGGATGGCCGGCAGCGAGCGGATGATCGCTCGTGCCCGCGTTCTGTTCACCGAGATCCGCCGCGTGGATACCCACGACCTCACCACCTTGTCGGTGGCACTCCGCCAGCTGCGCAACCTGGCCCTGCTGGCGTAACCGCCACACCCCGACGACCGCCCCAGCGAAGAGCGCACGGATAGCCTCGGACACGCATGACTGGCCCTCGATTTCGAATTGCTCCATCGCCCACCGGCTACTTCCACGTGGGCGGGGCACGTACCGCGCTGTTCAACTGGGCGCTGGCTCGTCGGCTCGGCGGCACGTTCGTGCTGCGTATCGAAGACACAGACGCT
>JBBQMG010000068.1:0-21065 GCA_038328705.1 Acidimicrobiales bacterium
CGGAGTCGAACCGACGACCTACGCCTTACCATGGCGTTGCTCTACCTACTGAGCTAAGAGGGCCTTGGCGCGCGGCAAGACCGCGAAACCGACTGGTGATGATAGCGGCGGCATCCCACGCGCGGCCACGGGATTCTGGTAATCGCACAACAACTTGCCTGATCGCGCCAGGTCCTGGCCGCTACCCTCGCCAGTCGTGTCTGACGTTCTGCCCACCATCACGCTGCGCCTCGCCATCTTGGCCGATGCCGAGCGGATCCGCGAGATCTACAACCACGAAGTGATGCACACCGTGGCCACCTTCGACCTGGTGCCGCGTAGCCTTCCGGAGCAGCAGGACTGGCTCGCGGCCAGGTCGGGGGCCTTCGCCACGATCGTTGCGGTGAATGAGGGTGGCGATGTGGTGGGCTTCGGCGCGCTGTCGCCGTACAAGGAGCGCGCTGCCTACCGAACGAGTGTCGAGAACTCGGTCTACGTTCGCCGCGACCTGCAAGGACGGGGCATCGGCGGACTGCTGGTCAACGAATTGCTCTCCACCGCCGAGCTGTCCGGCTTTCACGCTGTGTTTGCCCGCATCAACGCCACCAGCGAGGTTTCCATCGCCCTGCATCGGCGGTGCGGCTACGACCTGGTGGGCATCGAACGCGAAGTTGGCCGCAAGTTCAGCCGCTGGCACGACGTTGCATTGATGCAGCGCCTGCTGTAACCCCGCTCACCGCTCCAGACGTCAGAGCTCGAGGCCGAGGGTCTCGGCTTCAGCGGCGAGGGCCAGCCAGGCTTCCTCCAACTTGTCGACGGCTTCCTGGGCCCTGGTCATGCGATCACCCAACGCCGACAGCTCACGATGGTCGAGCGCGCTCTGCAGCTCCAGCAACACCGCATCACGCTTCACGCCGGCGGCGGCGAGATCGCGCTCGGCTTGGCCCAGCATGCGGCGAACAGTCGATGGGCTGCGGCTCGACGCCGGCTTGGCGACCGGAGCGTGCGAGATGACTGCGACCGCGGACGGCGCCCTACCAGCAGATTTACCGGACTGCTGCGGCAGATTCGACGTGGCTTGATGGGCCGCCAGCCAGGTGGCTACTCCCCCACGGATCCACTCGGCGCCCCCGCGACCGTCGAGTGCCAGCAGTTCATCGGTGACGCGGTCGAGGAAGGACCGGTCGTGGCTCACCGTCACGACGATGCCGGGCCAGTCGTCGAGGAAGTCTTCCAATGCACGCAGCGTGTCGAGATCGAGGTCGTTGGTCGGTTCGTCGAGCAGCAGTACGTTGGGCTGTTCGGTCAGCGTCAGCAGCAGTTGCAGCCGGCGGCGCTCGCCACCGCTGAGCGTGCCGATCGGTGCAAACTGGGCATCGCCGTCGAACCAGAAGCGCTTCATCAGGATCACGTCGGCCAACGACGGCTCACCCTTGTTGCCGGCAACGGCCTCCCGTACGCGCTGGGTGAGATCGAGACCGCGGCTCAACTGGTCGTAGTAGCCGATCTTCACCGTGGTACCACACTCCACCTCGCCGCCCGTGGGTGTCAGCCGACCAGCGATGAGGTCGAGCAACGTCGACTTGCCGGCGCCGTTGGGGCCGACGATGCCGACCCGATCGCCCGGCTCGAAGGCCACGTTGACACCCTTCAGCACCGGGGTGCCGTCGGGCCAGCTGAACGTGATGTCGCGCGCCTCGATGCCCTTCGAGCCGAGCCGTTGCGAACCCATCGACAGCGCCAGACTGCCGTCGCGTGCGGCCGCCTGCGCTTTGCCCTGCACCAACGCCGTCGCAGTCGCAATGCGGGCCTTGGGCTTGGCGGTGCGGGCCGGGGCGCCACGGCGCAACCAAGCGAGCTCCTTCACTGCGAGGTTCTTGCGCACCTGTTCCGCGACCTCGGCGCGCTCCTCGCGCTCGGCACGGCCAGCGAGGTAGGCGGCGTAGCCGGAGCCCGCGTGCTTCCCCACCGGCATGTGCAGGTATGCAGTGCCACGGTCGATTTCCAGCACCTTGGTGGTGACTCGGTCGAGCACATGGCGGTCGTGAGTGACCAGCACCAGGCCGCCGCGGTAGGCCGCCAACCACTCCTCCAGGAACTTGATCGCGTCGAGGTCGAGGTGGTTGGTGGGTTCGTCGAGAATCAGCGCCTCGTACTCGCCGCACAGCAGGCGGGCCAGCGCCACGCGCTTGGCCTGGCCGCCGGACAGTTCATCGGTGCGGCTGTTCACCAGCGCGGCCATGCCCAGGCGGTCGAGCATCGCCTCGCCCTCCCAGCCAGCGCCAACAGCTTCGGCGACTGTGCCCTCGGGAAGCACCGGAGACTGCGTCAGGAAGCCGACGCGTGCGCCACGACCCCAGCGAACTTCGCCGGCCTCCGGGTTGGCCTCGCGCCCAAGGAAGCGAAGCAGGGTGCTCTTGCCGCAGCCGTTGATTCCAACCACGCCAACGCGATCGCCGTCGCTGAGCGTCAGCGAGACATCGTCGAAAAGGGGTCGGTTGGGGCGGGAGGCCTTGAGGCCGGCGGCGTCGATGAGGATCATGAGGAAGTGTCAGTCTGCCGTGAAATGTGCGTGAAAAAAGCAAGATCGCCAGGCCTTGCGACCTGGCGATCTTCGTGTGGGCCGGGCAGGATTTGAACCTACGTAGGCTATGCCGGTTGATTTACAGTCAACTCCCTTTGGCCACTCGGGCACCGACCCATTGCGGTGAAGGAGGCTATCGGCTTACTGCGCGTGGCGTACTCTTTGCCACTACTCGTTGCCGTTACTCGTTGCCGTTACGATTCAGGCATGTCCACATTCGATGTCGTGTCCGAAATCGACCGCCAGGAAGTCAAGAACGCAATCGACCAGGCGCAGCGTGAGATCGGCACCCGTTTCGACTTCAAGAACACCGACTCGTCCATCGAGCTCAACGACCTGGAGCTGACCCTTCGCACGGTCAGTGAGGATCGTCTGGCTGCTCTACGTCTCGTTGTCGAGGAGAAGTTGGTCAAGCGTGGCGTGTCGCTGAAGGGCACCGACTACGGCAAGGTCGAGGAAGCCACCCAGAACACGGTGCGCCAAGTGGTCACCCTCAAGGTGGGCATCGGCAGCGACAAGGCTCGCGAGATCAACCGCATGATCAAGGAGAAGGGCCCCAAGGGCGTCAGTAGCCAGACTCAGGGCGAGACCGTGCGGGTCACCGGCAAGAAGCGTGACGACCTGCAGGCAGTCATCGCGCTGTTGAAGGGCGCCGACCTCGGCATCCCGCTGCAGTTCCAGAACTTCCGCGACTGACGTCGCGCTCGCCAAGGTCACGCTGGAGCGCAGCCCAAGCGGTTCGGGTCGGGAAGCGGATGGTTGGCAGGCGCCGGCCAACCTTCTGCGTTGTCCATCACGCCGCGTTCATCGGCCATCGACACCGGATCGCCACCGAAGACCGCACACGCAGCCTGAGCTGTCGGCAGCGTTGGTTGGGCATCCATCAGTAGGCGATATTGCTCGGCACGCAACGGTGCTCCGCCGAGCGCGAGATACCCAACACCGGAGGTCGTCGGCACGCCAGGGCCAGGGTCGCACGCATTGATCTGCAACTGCATCGGCGAGCCATTGGTTGTCAGTGTCACGGTCGTACCCGAGGACGGCGGTGCCGCTGCCGCCCAGGCTTGGAAGGCAGCTGTCACGGGCTCCAGCGACGATTGCGCTACCTGGAGGTGTGCAACGACACACGCACCCGATGGGCTGTCCACCAGTTCGACGTCGTCGTTCTGCCAGGCCAATGCCGCCTCCCAGGCGGTGTTCTCGTCAATGCGACCAGCCAGGGCGTGATACCAGAAAAGCATTCCCCGCGAGACGAGCGCCGGACTCTCCACGCCACCAGCGGTCAAACGGCGCAGATCGAGCGCTTGACCATCAGTGAAGGCTGCGGACTCCTCCAGCACGTCACGACTCGTCACCGTGATCGATTCGAAATAGGGCCGCAGCGCTACCCCGAGACGGCCGGCAACAACTGACGCAAACGGAGCAGGTGAGGGAGCAATCTGATAGGTGCCGTAGAGGCCGAAGATTTGCGTCACGATGTCGGTACGTTCCGCAGGAGTCGCCAGTCCAACCGCAGTCGCCAGCGCATCGGCGTCGTAGTAGGCGAGAGTGCCGCGCGCTACAGACGGGGCCACGCCTTGCAGTCGCTTGCCCCATCCGAACTGCTGATCCAGCAGGGCAAGTGTGAGTGCACGTTGCATGCCGAAGCGGTACAGGTCTGTCGGCATTTCGTCGGCCACGAAGATCGTTTCGCTCTGCGGGTCGTAGAACGCAGGTGAGTCAGGCAGTGCCGCCATCCCGACTTGAACGAGGTTCAGCTGGCCGTTGAGCACCCCGAGGGCACGCCATTCGCCTGCCTGGTCGTCGAGCGTCTCGTCCGTGAGCCCCAACGACAGCGTGGCCAGTTTCTTCGAATAGTCAGCCACCGGCAGAGTGGTCACGGTGATGGCGTGGTCGAACGACAAACCTCGCGCCGCCTCGACCTCGCTGGCCAGCGCCTTGGTCTCGCCTTCCCAGCGTTTGTCGAGGAGGTAGTACTTTCCCGCGTATCCGACGCCCGCGAGGATTCCGAAGAACAGTACGAACGTGACGAGGCGAGCGAGGACCGGCTTCTTCTTCCTGCGGCTCGCCGACGTGTAGGTCGGGGCGAGGGCCTCCGGAATGTTCAGTCGAGCGTGTGCCGGCGGCGGAGCGTTTCGCGCCGTGTAGAGATCGTGCTGGCTCAATGATGGCAACGGGGCGTCCACACGAGGCTCGGTGTAGGCAATGGCGGGGACCACTACCGGCCCCGCCTGATCCTCCTTGTCGGGAAGGAAAGCCAATCGGTTCAGCTCGGCCTCGACCGCCGATTCGACCACCGGTGGTGGAGTCGCCCGCCGCGATTCCACGCTGGCCACAGCAACTGGCACAGGCAACACGACGGGCGCAGGTTCGTGAACTTCTTTGGGCGCCTCGATCGTCTCGACTGCGGCGATCGATTCGTCGGCGTCGACGGCTTCGACCACCGGAGTTTCAACGACCCCGTCCATCTGTTCGAGTGCGGCGAACAGGGTGTCGATCCGCGGCTTCGTCGGCGGCAGCACCGGCAGAGCCGCGAGGTCGTCATCGATGGAGTAGAGCGCAGCAACCGGCTGCTGAGCCGAAGGAGCCACGGGGAAAGGAAACTCAACGACCGCTGGCTCAGGGAGGGGCAGTTCGACGAGTGGCGACTCGACGACCAGTGGCACCTCGCCCGACACCGACTCAAGGGGTCGCAGCGGTTCGACCGGCCGGA
Source organism: Acidimicrobiales bacterium (assembly GCA_038328705.1). Classification (GTDB taxonomy): domain Bacteria; phylum Actinomycetota; class Acidimicrobiia; order Acidimicrobiales; family Ilumatobacteraceae; genus UBA668. The sequence goes on from JBBQMG010000068.1 coordinate 5,277, forward strand.
ACTGCTCGACGAAGCGCTGCGTTTCGACGGAGCTCTGTGTTTCGACGGAATCGCGTGCATGCTCGAGGAGAGATTCGATTGAGGGGACGGGAGCAGTCGTCGTTGCTCGCACTACCCCGATTGGGTCTTTGCCGTCGTCAGCAGCGACACCATCACCAATGACAGGTATCTGCTGCGAAGGGCGGACAACGTGCTCCCAGGTCAGTTCTCGAAACTGCGGCGCCTGCCCCGTTGACATGCCTGGGTCGCGGTGGAACAGCGGCGAATCCAAGCGAAGTCGAAAGTCCTCCGCGGCGAAGCGCGCCGGTTCGGCGGCACCCACGGCCTCATCGCCTTGCGTGCCGAGGGGACCCTTCGGTAGTTCCGTCTCGTCGATTGCCACGCAGAAGTATCGGCTCGTCTGCTCACTTCTTGAGCGAACGCGAACGAACCTTCCCGGAGATCCTTCAGCGGTTCAGTCCTCGGAGGGTACTTCGGCAGCACGACGCTGCAATTCGTTGACCACGCTTGCATCGGCCAGCGTTGTGGTGTCGCCCAGGTTGCGGCCTTCGGCGACATCGCGCAGCAGACGGCGCATGATCTTGCCGCTGCGGGTCTTGGGCAGATCCTGTGTGAAGAAAATGGCCTTCGGCTTCGCAATCGCACCGATTTCGTGGGCGACATGAGCGCGCAGTGCCTCGACTGGCACCTCCAGCCCCGTGCGCAGTGTCACGTAGGCAATGATCGCCTGCCCCGTAGTGGCGTCGTCGGCACCCACGACAGCGGCCTCGGCCACCGACGGATGACTGACCAGCGCGCTCTCCACCTCGGCGGTACTGATTCGGTGGCCGGACACGTTCATCACATCGTCGACGCGACCCAGCAGCCAGAGGTAACCCTGCTCGTCGAGCTTGCAGCCGTCGCCGGCAAAGTAACGGCCCGCGAAACGACTCCAGTAGGTGTCCTGATACCGCTCCGGGTCGCCCCAGATTCCGCGCAGCATTCCCGGCCACGGCTGAGTGAGTGTCAGGTAGCCACCACCATGGGTGACCAGCTTCGTGTCGTCGTCGACCACTTCGGCGCGCACGCCGGGCAGTGGGAATGTGGCGGACCCGGGCTTGGTGGTGGTGCAACCTGGCAGCGGGCTGATCATGATGCCGCCGGTCTCGGTTTGCCACCAGGTGTCCACGATGGGACAGGTACCCCCGCCGATGTGCTCGTGGTACCACATCCATGCTTCCGGGTTGATCGGTTCGCCGACGGAACCCAGCAGTTTCAGCGAACTGAGATCGTGCTTGGCCGGCTCTTGCGCGCCCCACTTCATGAACGTACGAATCGCCGTTGGCGCGGTGTAGAACTTGGTCACGCCGTACTGCTCGATGATCGACCAGAAGCGATCGTTGGCCGGGTAGTTGGGCACACCCTCGTACATCACCTGAGTGGCGCCGTTGGCCAGTGGGCCGTACACGATGTAGCTGTGCCCAGTGATCCAGCCGACGTCGGCGGTGCACCAGTACACATCGGTGTCGGCGTGGAGGTCGAAGACGTACTTGTGCGTGAATGCCACATGGGCGAGGTAGCCGCCGCTGGTGTGCATGATGCCCTTGGGCTTGCCGGTGGTACCGCTGGTGTAGAGAAGAAAGAGCAACTGCTCGCTGTCCATCGGCTCTGCCGGACACGCGGGTTCCGCAGCCGCGAGCAAGTCGTGGTACCAGTGGTCGCGACCCTCGACCATCTCGACGTCGTTGCCGCCGCGGCGCACCACGACCACGCTCTCGATGGTGGGGCAACCGGCGATGGCTTCGTCGGCCGCAGCCTTCAGCGGGAAGACCTCGCCGCGGCGATAGCCACCGTCGGCAGTGATGAGTACCTTGGCCTCGGCGTCGTTGATCCGGTCGGTGAGGCTGTGCGCACTGAACCCACCGAAGACCACGCTGTGGGCGGCGCCGATGCGGGCACAGGCCAGCATGGCCACCGCAGCCTCGGGGATCATCGGGAGATAGATGTTGACTCGGTCGCCCTTTTCGACCCCCAGCGACTTCAGCGAGTTGGCGAACAACTGCACCTCGGCGAGGAGGTCGTCATAGGTGATGGTGCGCTTGTCGCCCGGCTCACCCTCCCAGTGGAATGCAACCTTGTCGCCGCGGCCGGCCAGCACGTGGCGGTCGAGGCAGTTGAAACTGACATTGAGCTTGCCACCGACGAACCACTTTGCGTACGGGAGGTCCCATTCGCAGATGGTGTGCCACTCCGTATCCCAATCGAGCACTTCGGCCGCCTGATTGGCCCAGAAACCCTGGTAGTCGGTATTGGCCTCGTCGTACAGCGATGTGTCGGCCACCAGCGCGTCGCGTTTGAAGGCCGCTGACGGTGGAAAGAGACGCCGCTCGTCCAGCAACGCATCGATCGTGTCGTGTTGTTCGTCCGTGTCGTGTTGTTCGTCCGTGTCGTGCTCGTCCATGGTGAGAACCCCCGCCGCAGGCTACTCAGATCTCGACGCGCGACCCGACCTCGAACACCTTCTCATCGGGCAGATCGAAGAACCTCACGGCACTGTCCGCGCCGCGGTTGAGCCAGACGAACAGGTGCTCGAGGGCAGGGTTCATGCCAGGTGCCTTGCCCGCAACGACGGACTCGCGACCGATGAAGTACGTGGTGTCATCCGGGTCGAACACCAGTCCACGAACTTCGATGGCGGCCAATGCTGCGGGCACATTTGGCTCCTCCATGAAGCCGAAGGTCAGCACCACTTGGAAGACACCAGGCTCCACCTTGGTCACCACCGACCGGTCCTCGGCAGAAATACGCGGAGCATCACTGGTCTCGACACTGACGATGAGAGTGGTCTTGTGCAGCACCTTGTTGTGGTTCAGGTTGTTCACCAGTGCAGGTGGCGCCATACCGACGTCCTTGAACAGGAACACACCGGTGCCGTTGACCTTCTTCGTGTCCACATGACTGTCCAGCACATCGCTGATCGGCCGCTCGCCGCGCCTGATGCGCGCCGCCACCAGTTGCCGGCCGCGCCGCCAGGTGCTCATCTGCACCATCAGAAAGGCAGCGACAACGAGCGCAAACCAGCCACCATGAGGGATCTTGGGAATGTTGGCACCCAGGAACCCGAACTCGACCACCAACATCGGCGCGCACACCAGGTACGCCTTCCAGGTCGGCCAACCCCATCGATCTGTCAGCACTCTGAAGAAGATCAGTGTCGTGATGGCCATCGTCATAGTCACCGCGATGCCGTAGGCGGCGGCGAGCGCGGTTGACGATTTGAACCCGATGACCAGACCAACGCAGGCCACCATCAGCGCCCAGTTCACGAGTGGGACGTAGATCTGGCCGGAGTGCTGATGAGAAGTGTGGTCGATTCGAATGCGTGGCAGGTAGTCCAGCTGCACGGCCTGCTGGGTGAGCGAGAACACTCCCGAGATCAATGCTTGCGACGCGATGATCGTCGCCATCGTCGCCAGGATGACCAGCGGCAGCTTCAGCGCCTCGGGGCCCATCAGGAAGAAGAACTTCTGATCGACCAGCTCCGGGTTCTCCAGCAAGAACGCGCCCTGCCCCCAGTAGTTCAGCAGCAGCGCGGGCAGCACCAGCGTGTACCAACCCACTGCAACCGGGCGACGGCCGAAGTGCCCCATGTCTGCGTACAGGGCCTCGCCGCCGGTGACCACAAGAAAGATCGAGCCCAGCGACAGAAACGCCTTCGTCGACTCGTGCTGGAAGAACCGTATGGCCCAGATGGGATTGATCGATTGAACGATCTCGGGCTGATGGGCGATCCAGCGAATACCGAGAACCGCCAGCACTGTGAACCAGACGACCATGATCGGCCCGAAGACCTTGCCGACTGCACCGGTACCACGCCGTTGGACGAGGAACAACCCGATCAGGATGACGACCGCGATCGGTATCACCCAGTCCTTGAACGACTCATTGACGGACTCCATCCCTTCGACGGCGCTGAGCACGGAGATGGCGGGGGTGATGATTCCGTCGCCGTAGAGCAGCGCCGTGCCGAACACGCCGAGGGTCACCAGTGCTCCAGCCTTGACGACCTTCTGGTTCTTCTTCATCACCAGGCTGGTGAGCGCCAGGATGCCACCCTCGCCATGGTTGTCAGCACGCATCACGAAGAAGAGGTACTTGATCGAGATGATGAGGATCAGGGCCCAGAACGCAAGCGAACAGACACCAAAGACGTTGATGCGGTCGACCGCGAGAAGGTGAGTCTCTTCCGTGAACGCCTCTCTGAAGGCGTAGAGGGGGCTGGTGCCAATGTCGCCGTACACAACGCCAAGGGCACCAACCACCAGAGCACTCTTTCCCACCGCAGTCTGCTCACTCATCCGAGGCAACGTAGTCGTTGACGGCTTTCATGTGCGCCACTCAACTGCCAGAAAGCCTCCGAGCCCGGTGGGCTCGAGCAGGCTCTCCGACTCAAGAATTCGGCTCCGCATGCGCAAAGCCGCCAAATTGGGGGCCCCAGCGGCAGCTGCCCACGCTGCTCTGCCCTCCTCCACCAACTCGTCAATACCCCAGAGTTGGAGGAACTGTGACTGGGAGCGCACTGCGGCCGGCTCCGGCAACTGGTCGAGACAGACCTGGGTGGTGATGTCCTGGCGCCCGATGTCGCGTAGGTAGTGGGCACCCCGTTCGTGGCCTCGATAGGTGCGAAGCCAGTCGCGCCACGGCATGTTGGCCAGCTGCCAGCTGGTGGCCGTGCAGTAGTCGAACGCGAGCACCGTTCCGTCTGTGAGCAGTGCCCGTGCAGCACGCACCCACTCGCCCGCTGCCTGCTGAACGGGCACGCGAGCACCGTGTGGAACCGTCGTCGGCAACCACGCCCAGTCGGCTGGAGCCGCGGCCAGCACTTCGCTGGCAGTACCGTCGGCGGCGACCGCCACCATTGCCTCGCGCCAGCCACCGTCGTAGACCGCCAACCGGAACGGAAGGTTGTCGAGCAGTTCGTTGGCGATCACGACTCCGCGAAATGGCGCCGTTGGCATGGCGGCTTCGGATCTCGCGCCATCGGGATGCTTCGCCCGCTGTGCCGCTGAGATCTCGACCGCAACGTAGCGACCGGCCCACTGCGGAGCTGCGAGGAGGACGGAACGAGCAAGCGTGCCCGGTCCAGCGCCCGCCTCCACGATCGTGAAGTCGTCGGGCTCACCCGATCGAACGAACTCAGCCTGTATCCAGTTGGCGAGGACTGCGCCGAACAGTGGGCCAACTTCCGGTGATGTGATGAAGTCGCCGCGGCGACCGGCTTCACCGCCAACCGTGTAGAAGCCATGCTCGCCGTAGAGCGCAGCAGACATGAACTCATCGAAGCCCACCGGCTGGCCCCCGACATCAGGGAACGAAGGCACCGTACAGATCAGAGATGGAGCCGGCCTTGGCAATCAGACCGGGCACCACACCGAAGGCAAGCGTCGCCAGCCCACAGAGTGCGATCGCGGCTGAGACTGAAGCAGGCACCTTGATCGGCGTGACATCGCCATCCGGCACCGGCTTCATCCACATCTCACGCATGACCGTGATGTAGTAGGCCGTCGCGATGACTGCGTTGACAGCGGCGATGATGGCAATGCCATAGCCCCATCCGCCACCAGCGTCGACGGCGGCGCGGAAGGCACCGAACTTGGCGTACCAGCCGCCCAGTGGGGGTATGCCGGCCAGCGAGGCAAGGAAGATCGTCATCATCACGGTGAGGCCCGGCGCGTACTGGAAGAGGCCGCCAAAGCTGCTGATCTCGCCACTGCGGGTCTTGCGCGAGACGGCGATGATCACCGCAAACGCACCGAGGTTGGTGGCTGCGTAGATGAGCAGATAGACGACGACCGCTCGCAGCGAGGCGCTCTCGTTGCCGTTGGTGTATGCCACCGCCAGCGGCATCAGGATGAAGCCGCCCTGGCTGACGCTGGAGTACGCCAGCATTCGCACGATGTTCTTCTGCTTCAGCGCGACCACGTTGCCGACCGTCATCGTCAACGCCGCCATCACCCACAGGAACGGGCGATACACGTCGTAGGCGAGCGGGAAGGCGATGAAGATCAGCGCGATCATGCCCACGAAACCAGCGGCTTTGGAAGCAACGCTGAGGAACGCAGTGACCGGCGTGGGCGCACCCTCGTAGGTGTCGGGTGCCCACGTGTGAAACGGAACAGCGCTGACTTTGAAGGCGAAACCGACAATGACGAACACAATGCCGACGACCTGAATGCCGACCTTGTCACCGTCGAGCTTGACGGTGTTCCCGATGTCGGTGAGCAGGGTGCTGCCGGCGATTCCGTAGAGCAAGCTCATGCCGTAGAGCATGACCGCGCTGGCGAAAACACCCAGCAGGTAGTACTTCACTCCGGCCTCGTTGCTCTTGCGGTCCCGCTTCTTCCACGCCGCCATCATGTAGGCGGGGATGGAGAGAAACTCGAGGGCCACGAACAGGGTGATGAGGTCGCGAGAACTGGAGATCATGATCATGCCCAGCACGCTGCTCATCAGCATCACGAAGAACTCGCCCTGGTAGTAGCCACCCTCTTGCATCTCGTTGGTGCTGAGCAGCACCACGACGTAGCCAGAGAGCAAGAACAGCGCCTTCATGATCAACGCAAAGTTGTCGACCACGTAGCGACCGGTGAGGCCCGGCCCGCCGAGTGTGGAGCGCACGTCGTCGCCCAGTACCGCCAACGTCACGACCGGCACGAGTGCGGCCAACATGAAGAAGCCGCTGAGCGTGCCCGTGATCCAGCGCCGGCTGTCGGGCACGAACAGATCCACCAGCAACACCACGCAGATACCCACCGCGAGCACCAGCTCGGGCGCGAACGCGTGATAGTCGATGATCGGCGAGGTGAAGGCGAACACGTGGGTCACTTCCCGCCAAAGACACTGGCCAGTTGCTGGACGGCAGGGTCCATCACCTTGAACATCAGCGACGGGACGACACCGAACACAACAATCGCAATGAGCAGCGGTGACCAGGCGATCCACTCGAACTTCGACACGTCGTGAATGTCGGAGTGGTGATCATCGTGACCGTGATCGCCATAGCCGGCGCTGGCGAACTCGGCGGTGGGCTCACCGAAGGCGGTGCGCTGGTACAGCCACAGTAGGTAGCCGGCAGCCAAGACCGTGCCCAAGGCGGCAACGACGGTGAGTACACGGAAGAGGGATTGGTGGCCGTTGGCAACCAGCACCTCGGCCGGGCTCCACGAGGCCAAGATGGCCGGGAACTCTCCCCAGAAGCCAGCCAGGCCTGGAAGACCCAACGACGCCATCGCACAGAATCCAAGGATCCAGCCCATACGCGGCATCTGCAGCAGCATGCCGCTGAGGCGCTTGATCTCCAGCGTGTGGTAGCGCTCCTTGATCGAACCGGCAACGAAGAAGAGCATTCCGGTGATCAGACCGTGAGCGACCATGCCGAACAAGGCCGCGTTGATGCCCAGCGGGGTGAGGGTGCTGATGCCGAGCATGACGAAGCCCATGTGCGCGACGGACGAGAACGCGATCAGTCGCTTCATGTCGGTCTGCGCCAGGCAACCCAGCGAGCCGTAGATGATGCCGATGACGGCCAGTACACCGATTGCAGGCGCCCATTTCTCGGCGGCCTGCGGCAGGATCGGCAATGCGATGCGGACGAAGCCATAGGTGCCCAGCTTCAGCAAAATGGCGGCCAGGATGACCGAACCCTGCGTGGGTGCCTGCGTGTGCGCATCGGGAAGCCAGGTGTGGAACGGGAACATGGGCACCTTGACCGCAAAACCGATGAACATGCCGGCGAAGATCCAGATGGCGGTGTTCTTCGCGATCGACGAGCCGTTCTCGATCAAGTAGGGAATCGAGAAGCTGACCGAGCCGGTGTTGATGAACAGCGCAATGAACGCCACCAACATGAGGGCCGAACCGAACATCGTGTACAGGAAGAACTTCAACGAGGCGTACTGGCGGTTCTCGCCACCCCACACGCCGATCATGAAGTACATCGGCAACAGCACCACTTCGAAGAACACGAAGAACAGGATCAGGTCCTGCGCAGCGAAGGTGCCAGCCATACCGGTCTGCAGGACCAGCATCAGTATGAAGAAAGCCTTCGCGTTACCTGGGTTCGGAACGTGGTCCCACGAGTAGATCATCACCAACAACGTGATGATCATCGAAAGGATGTACAGCGGCAAACTGATGCCGTCGAGGCCAACTGCGTACGTCGCCTTGATCGGCTTGATCCAGTTGTTGGTGGTGAAGAATTGCAGCTTCTCGCTCTGGTCGTAGTCGAACTGGAAGAGCGTGTAGAGGCCGACCGCAAGGGTCGCTGCCGCCGTGATGATGGCGACACCCTTGGCAGTTGCTTCGTCCTTCTTGGGGATGAACAGCATCACGAACACACCCACCAACGGCAAAAACACGCCGACGCTGAGGAGCCATTGTTGGTCTTGAATCATCTCGATTGTCCCTTAGCTGTTCACGAGTACGAGTACGAGCGCACCGACTGCTGCGGCACCGAACAGCAACGCTCCGTACAGGTTGACCTTGCCTGATTGCACCGGTTGCAGCGCCGTACCGGCGCCGCTAGCGGCTGCACCACTTCCATTGACTGCGCCATCGACCAACCCTTGGTCGAGGTACTTGTAGACGAACTCGCCAGAGCGCTTGCCGCCCTTGCCGACCGCGTTGACGATGCCGTCGAGAATGTTCTGGTTGGTCCAATAGACCGCGCGGCTGATCGGATGTGCGATCGAGCGCACGATGACCTTCTCGTACAGAGCATCGAGGTAGTACTTGTTGACCAAGAACTTGTGGCCAGCGCCCAACAGCGCGTTGCGCTGGGTCAGGCCCTGCAGAGCGTTCTTCTTCTCGCCGAACACTGCCTTGGTCAGCGCAAGGCTGACGATGAAGCCGAGCGCCACCAGCAGCAAGCCGGGCGCAGCGGCGGCCCACGTGAACTCAGGTGGCGGCGGCACTGACATGGCAGTGCCAGAACCAATGGACGACTCGGTCATGTGCTCGAACCAGTGAATGCCCAAGGCCGGCGCGTTGAGGTATCCGGAGACGACGGCCAGCAGACCGAGAATGATGAGCGGAATGGTGATCTGCCACGACGAGTCGCTCTTGGCAAACGACAACGGAGCGCTGTGGTGTGCCGCGGCGTGATGGTCGTCGTCGTGACCGTGGTTGTCGCCGTGCACGAAGTGGGCTGCGCCACCGCGAGCCTTACCGAAGAACGTGAGGTAGGTGGCTCGGGTCATGTAGGCGGCGGTCATCGCAGCACCGATGATGGCCACGAAGTAGAACAACTTGTAGTCGTTGTACTTGGCCGAGTCGATGATCTCGTCCTTGCTGAAGAAGCCACTGAAGAACGGCACACCGCACAGGGCGGCGGTGCTGACCATCCACACGCCGAAGGTGACGGGCATCTTCTTTCGCAAACCACCCATGTCGGTCTTCATGTCGAAGCTGTGGTGGCTACCGGTGTGGGCGATGGAACCAGCACACAGGAACAGGGCGCACTTGAAGAACGCGTGGGTGAAGATGTGGAACACGGCGCCGGTCCACGCACCGACACCGAGGCCCAGCATCATGTAACCGAGCTGGCTGACGGTGCTGTACGCCAGCACCTTCTTGATGTCGTCCTGCACGAATGCCAAGCCGGCGGCGATGAGGATGGTGATACCGCCGATGACCGCGATGAGGTTGAAGTGCTGCCCGGCGATATTGATGTCGAGGCCCACGTGGAACACGGGGTACAGACGGGCAACCAGGAACACACCAGCGACCACCATGGTGCTGCTGTGCAGCAGCGAACTGACCGGCGTCGGGCCAGCCATCGCGTCAGGCAACCAGGTGTGCAGCGGGAACTGGCCGCTCTTGCCGATGCAGGCGATGAACAACGCAACGGCGGCAAACATGAGCAAGCCCTTGTTGTCGCCGGCGAAGTTGGCGGCCTTCTCGTTGATCTCGCTGATCTCCAACGTGCCGAAGATCCCGAGGAGCACCGCAGTACCGACCAACAGGCCCATGTCGCCGACCCGCACGGTCCAGAACGCCTTGAGCGCGGCCTCGCTGTTCGCCTCTTCCTCCCACCAGTGCCCGATCAGGAGGAACGAGCACAGACCCATGATTTCCCAGCCGAGGATGAACTGCACCATGTTGGGTGCGAGCACCATGGTGAGCATGCCCGCGGAGAACAGCGTGATGCTGGCGAAGAAGTGCGTGTAACGCCGGTCGCCGCGCACGTACTCGGTGGAATAGATCTGCACCAGCGTGGAGATGAACGCCACCAACAGCAGCAGCGTGACAGCCAGACCGTCGATGTGCGAGCCGATCGACACGTGGAGGTTGCCGATGTCGAACCAGTTCCAGCTCTTGATGACCGGCGCGACCTCGTGACCGACCTCGGCGACCGGCGCGTCGACTCGCTGGATCCACTGGTAGGCGGTGCCGGCGGCGATGACCAGCGAGGCAAGCATGCTGGCGATACCGATTTCGCTGCCGCCGCGAGGCAGGCGCTTACCGAAACCAATGATCAGGAAGAATGCGACCGCCGGGATGAGAGGAATCAACCACGCGTTTTCGAGGAACCAGCCGGCGGCATGCACCGCTGCCCCTGTTTCTTCAGCGAGCATGCCTCAGCCCTTCATTTCCGACAGGTCGTCGAGTGCGATCGTCTTGCGGTTGCGGAAGATCAGCAGCACCATCGCAAGTCCTACGCCAACCTCGGCTGCAGCGACGGCAATGATGTACAACGCAAAGACATTGCCGTCGACCTGGCCGCCCCAGAGGCGGTCGAAGGCCAGCAGGTTGATGTTGACCGAGTTGAGAATCAGCTCGATGCTCATCAACACGAGGACCGCGTTCTTGCGGACGATGACGCCGTACACGCCGATGCAGAACAGCACCGCGCCGAGGATGAGGAACTGGTTGATCAGCATCGGTCAGTCCTTCCTGGCCAGCACGATGGCGCCGATGACGGCGGCGAGCAGCACGAACGACAGCGCCCAGAAGGGCAGCGCGTAGACCGAGAAGATGGTGTCGCTGAGCGCAGCCGTACTTGTCTGCGGCAGATTCGGATCGAGCTTGGTGTCCTCGAAGCCCTTGATCAGCACGTACGACATCACGCCGAGCAGCAGCAGGGCGACGGGCACACCGATCAGCGCCCCGCCCTTGTTGTTGAGGTCGACGTCCTTGCCCAGCTTGGCGCGAGTGAGCATGACGCCGAAAAGGAACAGCACCATGACGGCGCCGATGTAGACCAGAACCTGGGTGACGGCCACGAACTCCGCAGCGAGCAAGAGGTATTGGGCAGCAGCGCCGGCCATCACGGCAATCAGCGACAGTGCCGCGTGTACGACGTTGCTACTGCGCACCACGTTGACGGCCCCGAGGACCATGATCGTGGCGATGATGCCGAAGCCGATGTTCTGGGCGACCTGAATGTCGGAAGCGAGCATCACTTCCCCTTCTTCTTCTCAGCGCCGGCCTCGAGTGCAGGGGCCTCGGGCACCGTTTCCATCCACTCGCCGAGCTTGGTCTTGTCGTGCAGCAGGTCGGCGATGCGGGGTTCGCTGTACTCGTACTCGGGGCTCCAGAAGAGTGCATCGAACGGACAGACCTCGACGCAGATGCCGCAGTACATGCAGAGCGCGTAGTCGATGTCGAAACGGTCGACCTTGTTGACCTTGCGCGGGGCGCCACCGGCGCGGCGCGGCGGTGCGAGTTCCTTGTGGGCCTCTATGTAGATGCACCAGTCGGGGCAGCTGCGCACGCAGAGCATGCACGAGGTGCAGTTGTCTTCGCGCAAGGCGATGACACCGCGCGCACGGATGGGCGGGGTCTCCTTCTCGTGCGGGTATTGCACGGTCGCAGCACCGCCACCGAGCTGCTTGGGCTTGATGGTTTGCAGCATTGTGCCCAGCGTGACGCCGAGGCCCTTGATCAGGCCGGGAACTTGGGGCTTCGCCATCAGAAGGCCACCTTGAAGATTGCGGTGAGCATGATGTTGACGAGCGACACGGGAATGAGCACCTTCCACGCAAAGCGCTGCAACTGGTCCTCACGGAACCGCGGGTAGCTGAACCGGACCCACATGATGATGCCGGTGAGCACCATCATCTTGGTGAACATGATCAACGGGCCGGCGAAGTTCATCCAGTTGTCGACCTGGGTGATGTCGTCCCAACCGAACCATGCGAACGGGACGCCCCAACCGCCGAGGAACAGCACGCTGGCGATGAAGGCGAACACGCCGGCCGTGGCGAATTCGGCGATGAAGAAGATGAGGAAACGGAAACCGCTGTACTCGGTCATGTAGCCCGAGACCAGTTCGGACTCGGCGATCGGCATGTCGAACGGCGTCTGCGTGAGCTCGGCCTGCACGGCGATCATGAACACCAGGAACGCAACGAACTGGGTGAGGATGTAGGGGTAACCCAGCCCGTTCCAGCCGAAGATGCTGTCGCTGTTCTGCTTGATGACGATGGTCTGCAGGTTCATCGAACCGGCCTGGATGACGACGCCGAGTACCGCCAATACCATCGGCAGTTCGTACGCGATCAGCTGACCGGCGGCGCGCAGACCGCCCAGGAGTGAGTACTTGTTGGCGCTGGACCAGCCGGCCATCAAGATGCCCAGCGTGGAAATGCTGCTGACCGCGAGCAGGTAGAACACGCCGGCGTCGAAGTTGGTGAAGTAGGCGTCGGGGCCGAATGGCACCACGGCGACCAACAGGAACGTGCTCATCAAGACGACGAGCGGTGCGGCCCGGAAGACCTTGATGTCGGCCCGCTCAGGCGCAATGTCCTCCTTCTGCAGCCATTTACCGACTTCGGCAAAGAGCTGCATGCTGCCGTACGGCCCAGCTTCCATCGGGCCGAGACGACTCTGCATGAACGACATCATCTTGAACAGGAACAGGTACACGATCGTGCCGGCGGGTAGCAGCACTGCAACAGTGCCGCCGAGTACGCGCAGCAACGACTGCGCCCAGTACGGGAGATCAACAGCGAAGATCATCTGTCGATGTCTCCGAGGATGAAGTAGAGCGACGCGAGGATGGAGATGATGTCGGGCACGTACACGCCACGCAGCACCCACGGCACGATGGAGATGTTGTTGAAGCTGGCCGAGCGGATCTTGACGCGGAACGGACCCAGGTCGCCCTTGCTGACCACGTAGTAGCCCATCTCACCGAGCGGGTTCTCGGTACTGACCCAGGCTTCGCCTTCTGGAACCTTGATGATGCGCGGCACCTTGGCCATCACCGGGCCGGAGGGAATGCCGTCGATCAGCTGGTCGACGATGAGCGTGGCTTCACGCGTCTCTTGCAGGCGGATCCAGCAGCGGGCGAAGCTGTCGCCATCTGGGTGGGTCCAGACCTTGAAATTGACCTTGTCGTAGGCAAGCGGCAGCTGCTGATCGCGTCGCAGGTCCCAGTCGACGCCGCTGGCGCGCAGGTTCGCGCCGGACAGGCCGTACTGCTTGGCCACTTCGGCGGGAATGACACCGATGCCGCGCAAGCGACTCTGGAAGATCTCGTTGCCGAACAGCAGGTTCTCGATCTCGTCGCAGAAGTTGCGTAGCTTCTTCATCACCTGCTTGGTCTCGGTGAGCCAGCCCTCGGGCAGATCGTCCTTGAGGCCGCCAATGCGGTCGAAGTTGGGGTGGAACCGGCCGCCGGTAGCGCTCTCGATCAGGTTGAGCACGTACTCGCGGTCGCGGAAGGCCATGAACACCGGAGTGATGGCGCCCAGCTGCACGCCCAGGTCACCGAGGAACAGGCTGACGTTGGCGATGCGGCTGAGCTCGAAAAGAATGGTGCGAATCCATTGCGCGCGCGGCGGCGCCTCGATGCCCATCAGCTTCTCGGCAGCGAGAATGAAGGGGACTTCGTTGGCGAAGCTGCCCAACCAGTCAATGCGATTGACGAGTGCAGTGACCTGCGGGAACGTGCGCACTTCGGTCAGCTTCTCGTAGCCGCGATGCATGTAGCCGGCGCTGGGCTCGGCCCAGATGACCTGCTCGCCGTCGAGGCGGACGATTATGCGCAACGTGCCGTGCGTGGCCGGGTGCTGCGGGCCGATGTTGAGGGTCATGCCCTCGGTTTCCAGCTCGACGTTCAGGCGGGCATCGGCAGCTTGCGCGGCGATGTAGCTGAGCTTCTGACGATCGGCGATATCAGTCACTCTGCAACCTCATCTTCATCGTCGCCACCTGGCAATGGTTCCACATCCACGATGCCCGGCCACGGCTTGACCAGGCGGGCCAGCAGTGGGAAGTCCTTGCGCAGCGGATACCCCTCGAAGTCGGTGGGCAGGTACATGTTGCGCAGGTCGGGGTGGCCGTGGAAGCCGATGCCGAACATTTCGTGACACTCGCGCTCGTGCCAGTTGGCCCCGGCGTAGACGGGAATCCAGGTGTCGATCATCGGCGCATCGTCTGGCACATCGGCCTTGATGGTGACGCCGAAGTGCTTTCCGATGGAGCTCACGCGGGCGAACACCTGCATGCGAGTACTACCGCCGGTGTAGCCCTGCTTGATGGACATGTCGCGCTCCACCGGCGGCGCCGATGGATCGTCTTCGCTGCGGCCGAACGGACTGGGCATCCAGTCGATGGCCGACAGGAAGCAGAAGTAGTCGCAGCCCACCACGTCGCGCAGCACGAGGCCGGCCTGCTGCCACGCTTCGGCGGTGACCCGCACCCAGATGTCGTCGTTGGGCTTGATCAGGCTGTCGAGCAGTCCTTCGCCGAGTGCGTCACGCAAGGCCGTGACGACGCCTTCGCGGAGGGCGTCGCCGGGCAGTGCCAGCGTGTCGTTGGGGTTTGCGGTATCACTCAATTGGGCCACCTCCGACGACGATCGGTGCTCGCTCGGCGGCAACCGTGGCAATGTTCTTGTGGCCTTCGCCGCGCCAGCGGGCGCCCATGTCCTCGTTCTTGATGCGCTGCTGCAACAGCACGACGCCCTCCAGCAAGGCCTCGGGCCGCGGCGGGCAGCCGGGCACGTAGACATCGACCGGAATGATCTGGTCGACGCCCTTGGTGACGGAGTAGCTGTCCCAATACGGGCCACCGCAGTTGGCGCACGAGCCCATGCTGATGACGTACTTCGGCTCAGGCATCTGCTCGTAGAGGCGCTTGATACTGGGGGCCATCTTGTCGGTGACGGTGCCGGAGATGACCACCAGGTCGGCCTGCCGCGGGCTGGCCGGCAGCGGGATGACGCCGAGACGCATCACGTCATAGCGCGGCGAACCGAAGGCGGCACCCATCTCGATGGCGCAGCATGCCAAGCCCCACTGGTACACCCACAAGCTGTAGGAACGGCCCAGGTTGAACAATGACGTGAGAGGTTTGGGCAAGCGCCCTTTGTCGACAAGACCCATGTGGTTACACCCAGCGCAAGACGCCCTTGCGCCACGCGTACACGAGGCCAAGGAGCAGGACGAAGACGAAAATGCCCATTTCAGCGAGGCCGAACAAGCCGTAGACCTCGAGTCGGGTGGCCCACGGGAAGATGAAGACAGCTTCCACATCGAAGACCACGAAGAGCAGAGCGAAGATGTAGTAGCGGACCTGGCTTTGTGACCAGCCGTCGCCAACCGGGTTGACGCCACTTTCGTAGGCCATGTTTTTCTCGGCCGACGGCTTGTTCGGCCGCAAAATTGCCGAGATGCCCAGCAGCAGGCTGGCCAGCACGATGGCAATGGCACCGAACCACACCACGTTGAGGTAATCGCGCAGGAAGTCAGACATCGGGCACGAAGCTACTACGCCACGTGAATCCCATCACAAATGGACGAC